>CAMCPM010000007.1 GCA_945876755.1 uncultured Clostridia bacterium | reverse complement strand
AGGATTTCGCGCTCTGCGGAGCGCGACTTAGGGGCGCTGCCCCTAAGAACCCTGCGAGCGCCAGCCGCGCTCGACCGGCTATTGTCGCTTCGCTGTGATACACAAAAAATAGTGCGCTAAACTATAATTTTTTTTATTAATTCCGAATTCCAATTTTCGCATTCCGAATTAATAAAAATGCTTGCAATTGAATGAGATTTATGCTATAATATATAGTATATTGGAATAATGTTTTTTAACGAACAAAAGAAGTTAAAAGGGGTCGATCTTTATATGAAATCCTTTGTCGAGGTCTTTGACAAGGTACAGGAATACTGCATGGAAAAAATCCGCCGCGGCGAGCTTACCGATGTGGCTTACCGCCTTTGGATAAAATCTCTGAAACCGCTGAAGCTTGACGGTAATGTGGCGTGCTTTACCGTCCCGTCAGAATTTCAGGCGAACATCATTACTAAAAATTATACAAATATAATCTGCGAGGCTCTCTCCGAAGTTCTCGGTTTTGACGTTGAACTTAGCATTACTACCGACGAATCGGAAAACGAGGATGACAACGACCCCAACAAGCGCCGTATAGAACTTGAAGAGTCATTCTCAAATGCTGAGTACGACTACACCTTCGATACATTTATAGTAGGACGCTCCAATGAATTCGCTTACGCTGCCTGCACAGCAGTTGCAAAGGAACCGGGAAGCACCTACAATCCGCTGTTTATTCACGGTCCCTCCGGACTTGGCAAGACCCATCTTATGACTGCCATAAGCAACGAAATAAAGCGCCGTAATCCGAATACGAATATTATTTATGTAACGGGTGAGGCTTTTGCAAACGAGCTTATCAATGCTATCCAGCAGAAAAAGGATACAAGCCAGTTCCATCAGAAATACCGCAGCGCAGATGTGCTTCTTATAGATGATGTTCAGTTCATCGCCGGCAAGGAATCCACACAGGAGGAATTTTTCCATACCTTCAACGAGCTGCATAAGGTGGGCAAGCAGATAGTTCTTACCTCGGACCGTCCGCCGAAGGATATCAAGACATTGGAGGACAGGATCCGTACCCGTTTCGAGTGGGGACTTATTGCCGATATCTCCATACCGGATTTTGAAACAAGAGTTGCCATCATACGCCGCAAGGCAGAGCTGCTTGATCTCAATATCCCGGACGATGTGGCTGAGTATATCGCAAACAAGCTGAAAACTAATATCAGACAGCTTGAAGGCTGCGTTAAAAAGCTTAAAGCAAGCAAGCACCTTGTAGGAACTCCGCCGTCAATGGCTCAGGCTCAGAACGCTATCAGAGAGATACTCTCCGACGAGCAGCCGTCTCCTATCACCTTTGAAAGAATACTCAACGAGGTAGGAAACGTATACGGAGTCACTGCCGATGATATCATTTCCAAAAAGCGCAGCGCTCAGATATCCATAGCAAGAAAGGTAAGCTGCTATGTATTGAAGGAAGTTACCGATATGTCCTTCAAGTCCATAGGAATGGAGCTTGGCGCTCGTGACCACAGTACGATAATTTACTACTGCAGCGATATTGAAAAGCTGATGAAGCGTGATTCCCACGCAAAGGAAATGATAGAGGATATCATCAACAACATCCGCAGCTCATAAATCCAAAGCCTAACAACGGCGAAGCTGTTTCCAAAACAAATTCACCGTAATTAAACCTTATGTTGAAAACATAAAATATCCATGTAAAAAATTCCGTGACCCTTGTAAAGTAAAATTTACAATCAGTTTTAAAAACGAGTTTTCAACAGGGTGTGGAAAACAATGTTGAAAACTAAAAACACGGTTTTAAGCAGTGTAACTCCGTTACATTACGAATTGTATAAAACAGTTTTCAACCTTGTGTTATAATCCAAAAAAATCCTGTGGTTTTCAACTGATTTTTCAAGATTTTATCCACATTTATCTAACAGCTTCCACTGTTATTCAACATACGGAAAAATCATTTGACATTTCAACATTTTTTTAGTCTATTGTATGTGAATTTTTTTATTCAAACAAGGACAGGCTTTGAAGGTATTTTTAACAGTTTTGACACCCCCTATTACTGCTACTGTTTATTTATTATCATATTATTTTACTTTCTGCGCTCCGCGCAAATAAATAAAGAAAAAAGTAATGAAAATTAAAAAGACATCGGTAACTGGAGGTGGAAAGGGTTTGGGGAAAAGGAAGCACGAGGGGAAAACCGCAAGGGAAAGGGGGAGACGGCGACGGAGCTGACATTCAATGAGTGCTCCCCCTTTCCCTGAAGGTTGTCCTCTCGTAAAAATAAATAAAAATAAATAAATATAAATAAATATAAAATCCACACGAAAGGAAAGTGACCGGTAAAATATGAAATTCACCTGCAAACAAGCCGAAATAAATGAAGCTCTTGCAAACGTTACAAGAGCTGTTCCGCCAAAGTCCCCGATATCAGCTCTTGAGGGCGTTAAGATCTACCTTAACAGAAATACTCTGGAGCTTACGGGCTACGATCTGGAGCTTGGCATTCAAACAAAGATAGACGTGGTATCGGAAGATATCGGCGAGTGTATTTTAAACAGCAAGCTTTTCAGCGAGATTATCCGCAAAATGCCTTCCGATACAATCGAAATAGAAATAGACGATAAGCTGACCACAACCATCAGAGGATTTAATGCGGAATATAAAATTCTCGCAATGCCTGCTGATGAGTACCCATCTATTCCCGATTACGACACGGGCGATAACTTTACGATCCCTCAGCCTATGCTGAAAAATATGATAAACCAGACTATCTTCGCCGTTGCTGTTGTGGATAACAAACCTGTTCTCATGGGTGAGCTTTTCGATATCATGGACTATAACTTCAACCTCGTTGCAATAGACGGCTACCGCCTTGCGGTTCGTTCCGAAAAGATCGAGTCGGACAACCACTACAACTTTGTTGTAAAGGCAAAGGCCTTGTCCGAGGTTTCAAAGCTTCTCAAAGACGACGAAAATGAAAAGGTCACAATGCACGTTTCCAAAAAGCATATCACCTTTGAAATAGGCAAATATATGGTACTTTCAAGACTCCTTGAAGGTGAGTTCCATAACTATAAAGGTTCTATTCCTGCAAACCACAACAGTGAAATAATCATCAATACCCGTGAGTTTATCGCAAGCCTTGAGCGCTGTATGCTTCTTATCAATGAGAAAGCCAAAGCTCCCGTAAAGTGCCTTTTTAAGGACGGAAAAGTAAAAATTTCCTGCTCTACGGCTCTGGGCAAGCTTAATGATGAAATGGACGCTGATACTTCCGGACCTTCCGTTGAAATAGGCTTCAACTGCCGTTATCTTCTTGATGCGCTTAAAGCTGCTGAGTCCGACAAGGTGAAATTACAGCTTAACGGCGGACTTTCTCCAATGAAGATAGTTCCTATGCAGGGAAATGCTTATACATTCCTTGTACTCCCCATGCGACTTAAAAACGAAAGCTGACTTTTTTTAATTCGTAATTAAAACAAATGCTTGCGCATTTGTCTCCGAGTTTTTTCGCAAAGCGAAAAAACATCGGGGGTGTGTTCGGGTTTAAAACAAAAAAACGTCGGAGTTTGTCTGGTTTATCACATTAAAACGAACGCAAGCGTTCGTTTTGCATAGCCGGTCCAGCGCGGCTGGCGCTGGTCGGGTGTCCAGAGGGCGGAAGCCCTTTGGTCGCCGCGCGAACGCGGCGAAACTCCTTGCCTTAAAAGAGCTCCGCAAGGGTGTGAATAAAACGAACGCATGCGTTCGTTTCCGAGTTTCTGCTACGCAGAAACATCGGACGAGTGGAAATCCCTGCGATAGAGGGCGTCCTTAGAAGCAGCAAAGCTGCTTAAAAAATTTTAGTGAAAAGTGAATAGTGAATAGTGAACAGTTTTTCGTAAGGACAGATATTATCCGTCTAAAACGATAAACAAAAGAGGAAAAAATATGGATAGCAAAGTAAAAATAACCACCGAGTTTATCAAGCTTGACCAGCTTCTGAAATTTTCGGGAGCAGTTGCAATAGGTTCCGAAGCAAAGGAGCTTATCCAAAACGGTCAGGTAAAAGTAAACGGTGAGGTATGTACCATGCGCGGCAAAAAAATACGCAGCGGTGATACCATAACAGTAAACGGTCAGGATATATCAGTAGAATAATTACAAATAGTAAAATAGAAAAGGGAGTTTTCTGTGGTAATTGACCGCATAACCGCTGACGGCTATAAAAATCTGGAGAATATCTCCATAAGACTTGACCCAAAAATGAATATAATCTGCGGCGAAAATGCCCAAGGGAAAACCAATCTCATCGAGGCGGTATGGCTTTGCTCCGGATGCCGCTCCTTCAGAGGTACTCGTGACAAGGACTTCATCGGTTTCACTAAGGACGCTGCCGAAGTTGGTATGGTTTTTACCGACTCGATCAGGCAGCAGGAAATAAAATTCGCTGTGAAAAAAGGCGCAGTCAAGGACAAGCTTGTCACTCTCAACGGTGTAAAGCTGCCGCTGCTTTCAAAGCTGTTCGGAAGCTTCCGCTGTGTGGTTTTCACCCCCGAGGATCTGAACCTTACCAAAGGCTCTCCCGACAACCGCCGAAGCTTTATTGACCTGTCGGTAGCTCAGATAAAACCTTCCTATATAAGCGCTCTGAACAAGTACAACAACATTCTTTCCCAGCGGAACGCTCTGCTGAAAACCCTTTCAATGGGTTACGGCGATGAAAGTTCTCTTGATATCTGGGACGAACAACTAGCAAAAACAGGTGCGTATATATCGGTATTAAGATATACATTTTGTATAACTTTAAATAATTATACAAAACAGCTGTATAATTATTTTACAAATGGTAAAGAAAATTTAGATTTATACTATCAGTCAACAATATTTAACGACCTTAACGGCAGAACTGATTATGAAAACGGACTTGCAGAGGAGTACCTTACAAGGCTTCGGGACTCCGCTGCTAATGACATAAAAGCAGGCTTCACTACGTTGGGAGTCCATCGTGATGACTTGGGAGCTTTTATAAACGGACTTTCCGTTCGTGAGTTCGGCTCGCAGGGACAAGCCCGTTCGGCGGCATTGTCAATGAAGCTTGCTCATGCAAAGATACTCAAAGCCGAACAGGGCGAATATCCGGTAATGCTTCTTGACGACGTGCTATCCGAGCTTGACCCGTTAAGACAGCGGTTCGTGCTGAATAATATAGACGATATGCAGGTGATAATTACCTGCTGTGACAGTAAATCCGTAACAGAAATGACAGACGGAAAGGTTTTTGAAATGAAAAACGGGAGAGTAGAGTGATGTATCTTCATCTTGGAGAGGAAACCGCTGTGAGATGCAGCGAGATAATCGGCATATTTGATATTGAAAACACCTCGGTTGGAAAGCACACAAAGGAATTTCTTGCAGCGGCAGAAAAAAGCGGAAGTGTCGTGAATGTGAACTATGAAATGCCGAAATCGTTTATAGTCTGTGAAAACAAAGGCGAGGACAAGGTTTATATATCGCCTATATCCGCAGCAACGCTAAGGAAAAGAATAATTCGTAATGCGTAATTCGGAATGCGGAATTAAAACGAAATCTTACGATTTCGTTTCCGAACAAATTTTAAAACCCAGCGCAGCGAGAGTAAAAAGTTAGCCAGCCTTTCAAGGCTGCGAGGTTCTTAGGGGCAGAGCCCCTAAGTCGCGCTCCGCAGAGCGCGAAACTCCCCAACTTGCGCCCGCAGGCGCTCAGAAAAAACGGAGCAAAGGGTGAGAAATGCGACAGCATTTCGAGTGGGAGGAATAGTTTCGCAAAGCGAAACTATCAGACAATGCTTTGCATTGTCTTGAACAATGACCGCCTCCCCTTGTGAAAGCTTACAAATAGAACTTTTCTTCAAAACAGTCCGGTGGACTGTTTTGAACGAACTATTTATTCTATCCCCCAAAAGCAGCATAGCTGCTTAGAAATTCGGTTTAAAGTAAATTTTAGTTTAAAATAAATTTTAGTGAATAGAGAATAGTGAAAAGTGAATAACGAACAGTAAAAATATTGGAGGTAAGGCAATGTCCGAAAATCAGAATAATACAGCAAGTCAGAGCTATGACGAAAATCAAATACAGGTTCTCGAGGGACTTGAAGCTGTAAGAAAACGTCCCGGAATGTATATAGGTTCAACGGGTCCAAAGGGTCTGCATCACCTTGTATACGAGATAGTCGACAACGCTATCGACGAGGCGCTGGCAGGCTACTGCACCAAGATAACCGTTGATATTCTTGAGGGGGACGTTATCCGTGTTTCCGATAACGGACGAGGCATTCCTACCGGTATTCACCCCAAAGAGGGCATCTCTGCTGCAACCGTTGTTTATACCATTCTCCACGCAGGAGGAAAGTTCGGCGGCGGCGGATATAAGGTCGCAGGCGGTCTTCACGGCGTTGGCGCATCTGTTGTAAATGCTCTTTCCGAGTGGCTGGAGCTTACCGTCAAGGACGGCAAGAACGTCCACTTCCAGCGCTTCCATAACGGTGGTCATTACGACGAGCAGATGAAAATTATCGGAGAAACTACCGAGACCGGTACTACCGTTATGTTCAAGGCTGACCCCGAAATTTTTGAGGAAACCACCGTTTACGACTACGAAATACTTCTGAAGCGTCTCCGTGAGCAGGCGTTCCTAAACGCAGGCGTAAAAATAGTTTTCTCCGACCTGAGAGACCCCGATGATGTAAAGTCCGAAACTCTCCACTATGAGGGCGGCATCAGACAGTTCGTTGAGCATATCCATGCTACAAGAGGTCTTGAACCTCTTGCTGAAGAAGTCATCTATGTCAGCGGAGTTCAGGGCGATTCCACAGCCGAAGTCGCTTTGATGTACAACGACAGCTACAACGAGCTTATTCTCTCTTTTGCTAATAATATCCATACAATAGACGGCGGTACTCATGAAACGGGCTTCAAAAATGCTCTTACAAAGGTTATCAACGAGTACGGAAAAAAATTCAACCTCCTCAAAGACGGCGACAAGCTTCTTGGTGACGACGTGCGAGAAGGTCTTACTGCAATTGTTTCGGTAAAGCTTACCGACTGCGAGTTTGAGGGACAGACAAAGGGCAGACTTGGCAATCCCGAGGTTCGTCCATTTGTTGAAAATATGGTCACCGAAAAGCTGATGTGCTATCTTGAAGAAAACCCTGCGGTGGCAAGAGCTATCTTCGACAAGTCTCAGGCGGCTCAGCGTGCAAGAGAAGCTGCTAAAAAGGCTCGTGAAACTGCTCGCCGCAAATCTGCAATGGAATCAGCTTCTCTGCCCGGAAAGCTTGCAGACTGCTCCGAAAAGGACGTTGAGTTCACCGAAATTTATATCGTCGAGGGTGACTCTGCGGGCGGCTCCGCAAAGCAGGGACGTGACCGCCGCTATCAGGCTATCCTGCCGCTTTGGGGCAAGATGCTCAACGTTGAAAAAGCCCGTATCGATAAGGTCTACGGCAACGAAAAGCTTATGCCCGTAGTAACGGCTCTGGGTACTTCCATCGGCGAGGACTTTGATATCAGCAAGCTTCGTTACGGAAAAATTATTATCATGGCGGATGCCGATGTTGACGGCAGCCATATAAGAACGCTTCTGCTGACATTTTTCTTCCGCTTTATGCGTCCGCTTATCACTAACGGAAATATTTATATTGCACAGCCGCCCCTTTTCAAGGTAAGCAAGGGTACAAAGCAGGTTCGCTACGCATTTTCCGATGACGAGCGTGACAAGTATATTGCCGAACTTAAAGGCGGTAACGAGAACGCAAAGGTTGACGTTCAGCGTTATAAAGGTCTTGGTGAGATGGACCCCGAACAGCTGTGGGAGACTACAATGAATCCCGAAACAAGAACAATGCTCCGCGTCACAATGGAGGACGCAGTCAGAGCAGACGAGGTGTTCACCATTCTTATGGGAGACAAGGTTCTTCCAAGACGTGAATTTATCGAGAAGAACGCCAAGTATGTTGAATCTTTGGACGTTTAAATCAATGCGTAATTCGTAATGCGTAATTCGTAATTAAAACAAATGCAAATCGCAAAACTGTAAAACATCGGCAGTTTGTGTGGGTCTGCAAAATAAAACAACCGCAAGCGGTTGTTTATTTAACGGGCGGAAACAGGTTCCGCCCCTACAATGGAATATTGATTTTAATTTTTTAGTAGGGGCGGATTCCATATCCGCCCGCATAACCGAATAATTATATTCGGGCGGTTGATAGCGCGCCACTACAATTGAATAGTGAAAAATGAAAAGTGAATAGTGAAATTTGAAAGGAACATATATGGGTATACTTAACGAAATGTTCGGTGACGGCGACAAAGAACAATACACCGCCCAAAGCGAGCTTCTCGCAAAAGGAAGCTATGAAAGCAGGTCGGAAGAAATTTTATCGGGATATAAAATATTCCGGAAAAAATATGTGTTTAAATCCCTTGTGTGGAAGATACTGCTTGTTCTGCTTGCTCTTGCCTCGTCGGTAATGATGATAATGACTGCCGAAGAGGGCAATGAAATAATGCCGGTTTTCTGCCTGCTGATAAGCATATCGGTAGGAGCGTGGTTCATCAGCCAGCCGATAAACAACATGAAAAAGTTCCGAAGCGGACTTGAAGTCCTTGAGAGGACTGTTTACGATGCGGAAATTTACACCGACAAAATAAAAATTTCTATGGTTCAGACCGAGCAGCAGGAAGCGGAAGAAGCTCCGCCCGAAACGCCCGAACAGACCGAAGCTGACCTTGCTCTTGATGGCGAAAATGCAGAGGAAGAAATTCCTGCAACGGTGATACATCTTGATTCTCCAATAGTTGACTTGTTGGATAAAGAAGATATGTTTATACTTGTTGTAAAAAAAGCATATGTTTTTATCATACCTAAAAGAGCTTTTGCTGACGATGATATCCAAAAGGTGAAAGAAAAGCTGTCGGCAATTATGGGAATAAGATTTAAAAACGAAAGCTGACGCTTTCGTTTCCGAGTTTTACTTTTCTCACTAAAGTGAGAAATTTTGCGCAAGCGCAAAACCGTAAAACATCGGTATTTTATGGTTTTAATTACGCATTCCGCATTACAAATTACGAATTACAATAAAGCAGGGAGTTGTTTATTTTGTATAACGACGAAAATTCAAAGGTAATACAGGTCGATATCGAAAACGAAATGAAAAAATCGTTTCTCGAATATTCTATGTCCGTTATTGTGGCAAGAGCCTTGCCCGATGTCCGTGACGGTTTAAAGCCCGTTCACAGACGTATTATCTATACCATGAACGATGCCGGAAACACCGCCGAAAAGCCGTACCGCAAGTGCGCTTACACCGTCGGCGAGGTTCTCGGTAAATATCACCCTCACGGTGACGCATCTGTTTACGACGCTATGGTGCGTCTTGCACAGAATTTTTCTCTCCGATATCCTCTTGTGGACGGCCACGGAAACTTCGGCTCGATGGACGGCGACCCTCCTGCCGCTTACCGTTACACCGAGGCGAGAATGGCAAAAATGGCAGGCGAAATGCTTGCCGATATCAACAAGAATACTATCCCATATCAGTCCAACTATGATGATACTCTGAAAGAACCCGAGGTTCTGCCCTCCCGTTTCCCGAATATTCTCGTCAACGGCTCGGTTGGTATTGCCGTTGGTATGGCTACAAATATTCCTCCCCATAACCTTAATGAGACGGTTGACGCTATCCAGGCGATGATAAAGAACCCCGATATCACTATTGAGGAGCTTATGGAGCATATCAAGGGTCCTGACTTCCCAACAGGTGGAATTATCATGGGCAGGGCAGGTATCCGTGCTGCATATGCAACAGGCAAGGGCAAGCTTACTCTTCGTGCCCGTGCCGAAATTGAGGAAATAAAGGGCAGACAGTGTATTGTCGTTACCGAAATTCCCTATATGGTAAACAAGGCAAGACTTGTAGAAAGTATCGCTCAGCTTGCCAAGGAAAAGCGTGTTGACGGTATTCACTTTATCCGTGACGAGTCCGACAAGGAACACGCTGTAAGAATCGTTATTGAACTTAAAAAGGACGCTGTTCCGCAGATAGTCCTGAACAAGCTTTATACCTATACTCAGCTTCAGGACACCGTTGGAGTCAATATGCTTGCTCTTGTCCGCGGCGAGCCGAAGGTGCTTACTCTCAAGCAGGTACTTCACGAATACATCGAATTTCAGGTGGACGTTATTCGCCGCCGTACCGAGTTTGACCTTAAAAAGGCAAGAGAGCGCGCTCACATTTTAGAGGGCTTGATGATAGCCGTTGATAATATCGACGAGGTAGTAAAGATATGCCGCAGTTCCAAGGACGCAGCAGAGATAAAATCACGCCTTGTTGAGCGTTTTGAAATTTCCGAGGTTCAGGCGGACGCTATCGCACAGATGCGTCTTGTACAGCTCTCGGGTCTGGAAAGATTAAAGCTTGAGGAAGAACTCAACGCTCTCCATGCAAAGATAAAGGAGTTCACAGAAATTCTTGCAAGCCACGAAAGAATGACTGCAATAGTTTCCGACGAGCTTGAAGTAATCAAGAATAAATTCGGTGACGAGCGCAGAACTTCTATCGAGTCAATTTCCGGCGAAGTTGATATTGAAGACCTTATCCCAGAGGAGACCTGCGTTGTTACTTGTACAAATATCGGATATATCAAGCGTCAGCCCGTAAGCGTATACAAGACTCAGAACAGGGGCGGCAAGGGCGTTTCGGGTATGAAGCAGCGTGAGGAAGATTTCGTTGAGGAAATGTTCATCAGCTCCACCCACGACAATGTGCTGTTCATTACCAACAAGGGTATAATGTATAAGCTGAAATGCTATGAAATTCCCGAGGGCTCAAAGCAGTCAAGAGGTCTGAATATCGTTAATCTGCTTCCTCTTTCCGAGGGCGAAAAGCTTGCAGCAATGATAAAGACCGAGGATTTCAGCGAGGGCAAGTACCTCATTATGGTCACCAAAAACGGAAAGATTAAGCGTACTTCTCTTGATGCGTATAAAAACGTCAGAAAGAACGGTCTTATCGCAATAGGACTTGACGAAGGCGACGAGATCGCAGGCGTTCGACTTACCGACGGAAGCGCTCAGGTAATGGTCGCTACAAAAATGGGATATGCAATAAGAATTGAGGAAACAAATATCCGTGCAATGTCACGTTCCGCACACGGCGTAAAGGCGATAAAGCTTCGTGAAGGAGACGAAGTCGTTTCTATGGCAAGAGTCCGCGATGGCGCAACTGTTCTTACCGTTACCGACAAGGGCAACGGCAGACGTGTTGAGCTTGACTCCTACCGCATTCAGAACCGAGGCGGATATGGTATGCTCAACTATAAGGTTTCCGAGGAAAAGGGTTACGTCTGCGGAATAAAGGTCGTTGATGAGGACGATGACATCATTATGATCTCCAACGACGGTGTTATCATCAGGATACGTGCCAAGGATATTCGTGTTATGGGACGTTATGCAACAGGCGTGCGGCTTATGAGAGTTTCGGACGATGTAAGGGTAGTTTCATTCACGAGAGCCGAGCATGACGAAGAAGCGGAGACAGCTAAGGTTGAAGAACCCAGTGCCGAGGAGCTTGAAGCCGAGATGGCGGAAGCTAAGGCAGAGGAAGCCTCTGAAGTAATAGTGGAAGAGGAAGTTCCTGCCGACGATATTGACGATGGCGTTGATGTTGACGAAGAATAAATTTATAGGGGCGGATTTAATATCCGCCCCTTAAATTATATATAAAGTTTACTTAAAATTTGAAAAAGTGTACTTATACTAAGAACCAATTAAAAACTGTACAAAAAATCGAGCATAATCTTGTAGCTGTTGAAAACAGTTTTATATAGATTATGCGAAGATTTTTTGTCTACAGTTTTATTGGTTATTAGTATTAACAACAGCGTAAACCGTTGCTGTTTTAAAATTACAGCAAAGTTTCGTTCAAAACAGTCCACAGGACTGTTTTGAAGATAAATTATCTTTTTAATTGCAA
Source organism: uncultured Clostridia bacterium (assembly GCA_945876755.1). Classification (GTDB taxonomy): domain Bacteria; phylum Bacillota; class Clostridia; order Oscillospirales; family Ruminococcaceae; genus RGIG8773. Next base: position 105,081 of record CAMCPM010000007.1, on the reverse strand, counting down.
CAAGGAGGAGCGGTCAGTGTTCAAGACAATGCAAAGCATTGTCTGATAGTTTCGCAAAGCGAAACTATTCCCCTCACTCGAAATGCTGTCGCATTTCTCACCTCCTGCCCCGTTTTTTTGGCGCCTGCGGGCGAAGCAGGAATTTCGCCGTCTGCGGACGGCGACCAAAGGCTCTGCCTTTGGAAACCGCAGCCTTGAAAGGCTGGCGAACTTTTTATTCTCCGATGTTTTTTCGCAAAGCGAAAAAACTCGGAAACGAAAGCGTCAGCTTTTGTTTTAAAATCGGAAAAAATGCTTTCTATTTTACCGGTATCTTTACTATGTACTCAATATAGTCCTCGCTGCGTATCTTTTTTGAATCGGCATTTATTCCTGCCGCTTTCATCATTTCTACCGCTTTATTTATAGTATTTACAAAAAGCCGCACATCCTTGAAAACGGCGCTGCGCTTTCTGATGCTCGCAAGGTCGTGCTCCTTTTCAAGCAGGTTTTCTATATAGCGCTCCGACGCTTCAACGTTTAGTCCGTGGGTTGAGATGTATTCGGCGGCGGCAAGCTGTTTTTCCGTATCAGGCAGCTTCAAAAGCGCTCTGGCGTGGCGCTCGGTCAAGCCGTATTCCGAGATCTTCTCCCGAAGCGATTTGTCAAGCTTCAGCAGGCGCAGCTTGTTTGCTATTGCCGGTTGGGATTTGCCCAGCTTTATGGCGGCGTCCTCTTGGGTCATACCGTAGAAATCTATCAGCTTTGCTATGGCTTCCGCCTCGTCGAAAAAGGACAGGTCTTTGCGCTGGATATTCTCGATAAGTGCCATTACGGCAGAGTTCCTTTCGGTAATGGTTATTTCTATGCACGGTACAAAGGGCATTTCCAACAGCTTTGCTGCTCTCAGGCGGCGTTCGCCTGCTACAAGCTGAAAACCGTTTTCAACCCGACGGACGGTCAGAGGTTGGAGTATCCCGTTTTGCTTTATACTTTGCGCCAGTCCCTCAATGTCGTCAAACTCTCGGCGCGGCTGATAGGGATTGGGTTCTATTTTATCTGTTTCAACACGGATAACTTTATTTACGACTTTTTCTTTTACAAGAAATGGCATAATTTTGACAGTCCTTTCATTTCAAAGTGATAGACCCGTTATATTGCTTACAGTTTTTTTAATTATATCATTCCGTGTTCGAATAATGTGTCGAAAATAAAAGGTAAATAAAGGAAATTAATTATTTTGTAAAGTTGTTACGCTTTACAAAGTGACATTTTATTCTGCTTTTCTTTATGCAGTTTATACCTTTTGTATAGTTTTTGACTATCTCAACGGCTTCTCCGTTAAGAAGAAGAATAGTTCCCAGATTTATTATCAGCATGAACCAGTTAAGCAGGTCGGCTGTGTTCCAGACAAGAGTAAGTTCGGCGCAGGCTCCTGCAAAGGCAGCCGCTGTATAAAGCAGCTTATAGGCGAAAACTGCGGCTTTGGAATTTCCATTTTTAAAGACATAGATCACACATTTTTCACCGTAAAAATACCATCCGAGGAGAGTACAAAATGCAAAAATTACTGTGCAGACAGGTATAAAAATGCCTGCAAAATTTCCATTTCCATGACGGAATGCGGCGGTAACCATGGCAAGTCCTTCGGTGCCTGAGGCGTCTGCGCCGGTGAGAAGTATCACAAATGCGGTTGCGGTGCAGCATATGAGAGTGTCGATAACTATTTCGGTGACGGCGAGCATTCCGGCATGGAGAGGGTCTGAACTGTCGGTTTCGGTATGTACAAGAACTGAGCTTCCCATGCCTGCTTCGTTGGAAAATATACCTCGGCGGAGTCCTGTAGTGATAGATTTTTTCAACACAGCGCCGCAGACACCTCCTGCAATTTGTGAATATCCTATTGCAGATGAAAAAATTAGTTTTAATATATTTATAATATTATTTCCAAATAAAACTATAACAATAATTGCTCCCGAAAGGTATAAAAGCGACACGACAGGGATCAACTTTTCAGCTGCAGAGGCTACTTTTTTTCCTCCGCCAAAGATGATCGCTCCGCAGAGTGCTGCTGTTATCAGTCCGGTCAGCAGGGGAGAAATGCCAAATTCAGACATTGCTGCCGACAGGGCGTTTGCTTGGGTCATGTTGCCGATTCCGAATGAAGCTACTGTGCAGAGTATGCCATAGAGAATTGCAAGTCGGGGAAAGCCCGCACCTTTGGAAATATATGACATAGGTCCGCCGTGAAAGTTTTGGTATTTTGTTCCTAAAATATTCTCTATCATTCCGGTGGCTGTTCCGAAAATTGCGGATACCCACATCCAGAAAATGGCTCCCGGTCCGCCCATGGAAATGGCAGCTGCAACCCCTATAATATTCCCTGTTCCCATTGATGCGGCAAGTGCAGTTGACAATGCTTGAAAATGTGAAATATTACCTTTTGTGGTGTTTCTATTTCCTGTAATTGCAGTTTTAACTATATGTACTATATGTATAATATTATAAAATTTAATACGAATAGTAAAAAATATCCCAGCTCCAAAAACGAGAAATACTGTTCCATATCCCCATAACAAATTGTTTAACTTATTAATAATATTACAAATAGTATCATATAATGAAATCTGCAATTAGTGACAGCTCCTGTAAAAAAGTTTGTTTCGGGCTTTTTTTATTGGAAAAAATGTGTTATAATATATAGTATAGATGTGTTCGATTTTTGACCGCTAACATTTTAACATAAGGATTTTGATACTATGAAAAAATACTATATGGATAGAAGAAGTTTAAATTTCCTAAGAGTATTTACATTTCTGATAATTATTTGTATAATTATTGGATTAAAATACTTATTGTATTATCTTGAAGGGCGTTATCCCGAATATTTTGAACCTGTGAAAATTACAGTCCCGGAAATAATTGTGTGGATCTTCGTAATTCTGCTTGTAACAGCATATGTGGTTTTTTTGATGATTATTCTGCCGCTTTGGTACCGTTCGGTGAGCTACACCGTTTCCGCCGACGAAATAGTGCTGCGCTCAGGAGTATTTTTCAAGAACACTACTTATCTGAAAATGTCATCTGTACAGTACACGGCGACGGTTTCTATGCCCCTTTCCACATATACAAGTTTTAACTTTTTGTTAATAAACGCTTACGGTGGTAGGCTTGCTATGATGTTTTTATCCCGAAGTGATATGGAAGAAATTCACAAAAAAATCCAGTCGTATCTTCGCAGCAGAGGAGGTTTATAATGAGCCGTCAGCATAAAATTGCTATTCTGAAGTATACTACCAAAAATTTCTGGCTGCTTCTGATTCCTCTTGTGAGAGGTCTGATTGCTGTCGGGTTTGACTTTTATAACTGGTTTCAGGGGGCATATCTTGATATTATTGCGATCACTCTTATGGTCGGCATGGCTGTTACAAGATGGTATTTTATAACATTTGAAATTGACGATGAGGGAATTTATGTAAACTCTGGGGTATTTGTCCGCAAAAAATTTATGCTCCCTTATTCGGCGGTTTCCTGCGCTTCGGCTAAGCGGTCTATGTGGCTCAGGCCGATTAAGGCTGTCACTTTTTCAATTGATTCCGATTCAATACCGATGGCAGGCAAGCGCAGCGGGGTCGATCTTGAACTTACTCTTAAATTAAATGATTATACAAAAATATACAATAAAATACCAAATGAGTCGACAAAAGCTAAAATTACTTACCGTGCTTCAAAAAGTAATTTGATATTCTTTTCCTTTGTTTTTTCTTCAACTCTTTCGGGAGTTATTTTTATCGGCACGTTTTTTATTCAAGGAAGCAAGATACTCGGAAACAAGCTTGAGGAAAATTTTTTTAACGCTGTCAGCGGTGTGACTGCCGTTATGCAAAAAATTATTGACGGTGTGACTCCCGTTTCTGTGGCGCTTACTTTGGTCATTGCGCTGGGTTGGGGGATTTCTTTTATTTCCAATTTGCTGAGGCATATCAATTTCAGGATTCAGCGCTGCGGCGGTAACATTATTGTTAAAAACGGATTCTTTTCAAAATGGAAATATTATATAAATATTTCCAGAGTAAACTGCGCTGACCTGAGGCAGAATCTGCTGATGAAAATTTGCCGTGTGATGTCTGTACACGTCAGCTGCACGGGGTACGGCAAAAGCCGCAACGAGATACCGGTTTTTGTGCCTGTGACTACCGGCAGGCGTGTAATGAGTACGATGGAGATGACGCTGCCAAATTTTACTCCCTGTAATATTTCTGCACGTCCAAAGACGACGTATATTCTTGCGTACATTTGGGCGCCGCTTACGGCGGTTTTGGCTGTTCCTGCGGCTGCGGTGGCTGCTGTATATTTCTTCCCGCTGTGGAAAAGTATTATTAAATTTTTGCTCATTATGGCTGAAATACCTGCAATTTATTTACTAATTGTAAAATTTACTGCGAAATTTACAAGCGGAATAGGAGTCAGTGACAATTCTGTCACGCTGAAATATTGTACCGGATCACAATTTCACACGGTAATAATTCCTAAAAGCCGTGTGGCGTATGTGCGTTTGTCCAGGTCTATTTTTCAGCGGTTCAGCGGTTGCTGTGACGTATGGGTCTACAGCCGGGGTGAACGTGCTGCAAGGCACAGGGTTCGCGGTATTCGCTTTGACGATGCCGAAAAAATTGTGCAGAATTTCACATGAATATGTTGAAGTTGAATATTTTGCGGCTTTTAAATTGGTTTCGGCACGTCAAAATGAATAAATATTATTTTTTTTACGAAAACTATTGACAGTACGTTTTTAATGTAGTATAATATATAAGTCGCAAAAATTATGCGAATGTGGCGAGATAGCTCAGTTGGCTAGAGCAACCGGTTCATACCCGGTAGGTCGTGAGTTCAAGTCTCACTCTCGCTACCATTAAACTTGGTTTTCCAAGTTTTTGGCCCGTTGGTCAAGAGGTTAAGACGACGCCCTTTCACGGCGTAATCATGGGTTCAATTCCCGTACGGGTCACCAACTATGTATCTCGCAAATGCCTATTTTACGGCGTTTGCGAGTTCTTTTTTTGCTCGTTTTCTGTGCTTGCCACTTATTTGCCACTTGTTTTTGAAAATTGCCACTTACACTGCCACTTGCGCTTCTGTAAGCGGCTCTTTTTTATTTCCAAAAGAAAGTGCATTGGTAATCGCTTCACAGTTTCTTGCTTTCGCTTCCTGAAACATATGACAGTAGATATTACTCGTTGTTCCTACGCAGGAATGTCCCATATCACTTGATACGGATACTATATCAACACCAGCATTGATGAGCAAGCTTGCGTGTAAATGGCGCAGAGAATGAATATCACAGAAGCGGAAATTATGCTTCTTGCAAAATTCTCCGAACCAGAAGTACGGAGTGTTATTATTCATTGGTCTGCCGTCCCACTTGACAAATATTCTGTCTGTGTCCTGCCACTTGTCGCCTAAGCGCTCACGCTCGGCATCCTGCTCTGCCTTGTATGCTCTGAGCAATTCCATAATCATTGGCGGAAACTTTGACGAACGCTGTGATTTTTTTGTTTTGGTAGTGTCAGTATAAATTCCTTTTGCCGCAGTATAGTTTGATGTGCGGCGCACACTGATTACACCGTCCTCCCAGTTGATGTCCTTCCATTCAAGTCCAAGCATTTCGCCACGGCGAAAGCCGCTGTACACTGCAAGAATAATAAACAGCTTGTATTTCAACGGCTCAGCTTCAAGCGCATTGAAAATTTCTTCAACCTCTGCAAGCGTATAGATTTCTTTTTCCTTCGCTTCGCCTTTCGGCACGGTTACTCGTCTGCACGGATTGTCTGTAAGCATATCCATTTTCACGGCGTAAGTAAACACATTGGATATAAAGCTGAGATGATGAACAACGGTTTTTCTGGAAAGCGGCTTACCCGTTCTTTCACTTTTGCCGTTTTCAAGCATATCATTCACAAACTGCTGAATGTGTCTGCCGTTAATTTTATCAAGCTTCAGATGTCCGATTGCAGGATAAACACGGTTGCGGAGCTGTAACATTCTTTCATAAGAAGTATTACGGAGATTAAATTTAGCATACTCCTCAAACCACTGTTCTGCGAACGCTTCAAATTTTATGGAAGCGGTAATCTGTCCTTTTTTACAAGCCTCCTCGAAAAGAACAGCCTGACGGTTAAGTTCCTTTTCAATTTGCTTCGGTGTCATACCCTCGGCAGGTTTCCAAGTCTTGTACTGTGAACGCTGTTTACCGTCAACACCATAACCACAAGATACTTTTATTTCATAAGAGTCGTTACCTCTTTTACGAATAGTTGCCATATTGATTTACTCCCTTCATTAAAAACGTAAACCGATATGACACATTTCTACATTTCCATTATACACTTTAAATCATAAAACTGTCAAGTAGGAATGTGCCATTATTCGAGTTCGCAGCTTCTTTTTCTCTGAATTTCATTCTGCTTTTCTTCATAATTCGTAAGTCGCTGAACATTGTAAATTAGCGTTTCCATAACAGCCACATCATCGCCCAGATTCTCAACCTTCGCACGGTCAATCTCAGCAGATTTTTTCAGTTCATCCAGTTCCCTCTGCCACGCTTTCGGCGTAAGCTTCGCACCATTCAAATTGCTGTCAAAAAAAGATTTTGCCGTCTTGAACAGCGCAATTTCTCCGTAGTGTTTGTCATAAAACTTTTCCTTTTTCTTTGGATTTGTAATGGACTGCCATTCCAGATAAACCGCCTTGTTCTCCTTGTAGCGAGGATAATTGTCAAGCAGTTCTGTCAGCTCTTTCATTCGCTTCTGTGTGCTGATGAGCTTGGATTTGTAATTTTTCAGTTCTGATTTTGTTTCAGAATTCTTCTCCGCAAGCTCTGAGAGTGTTCCGATATTATGCCCCTGCACAAAAGCAATAAGGTGAGTCAAATCCTTGAACTTTGAAATCTTTTTCAGGTTGGAAACGCTCACGCCACGCACCTCGCTGAACTTAATTCCGTTATCGTGAAAACGCATAAGCATTTCAAGAAGGCTGTCCTCTTTCGGGATTTCCTTCATCTTAGCAAGCTCACTGTCAAGCATATCAATTCTTTTCAACAGAGCAGAAATTTTTGCATTTATGGACTTGATTTTACGGTTGGTATCGCCCTTGACGGTGCGTATGCCCTTACGCTCCATCTGCGTTGCGGCGACTCCCATATGGACTGTTGGTTTTTCCAATCTGCCCTGTCTTTCAAATGAACGGTGGTCTACTTTTTCGGAAATATTACGTTGCTCCAAAGCGTTATTCAGAAATTCTGACCACGCTTCACGCCACTCCTCAGCCTTTTCACGACTGTTCCAGTCAGTAGTCTGAACAGTGCGACACTTATAAGTCCGCTTGCGTTTGTCGTAAATTTTATTGCCATTCTTATCAAGCACATATTCTTTTTTCTGCTTGTCGCCCCAAGTCCCGTCCTCGTTGAACGGACGCATTGTCAGCATAATATGAGCGTGAATATTTTTCTGCTCACGGTTTGGATTGTGAATACAGACATCAGCACACATACCTTTGTCAACAAAATTTTTTTGTACGAACTCCCGTGCAAGTTCAATGCACTCCGTTTCGGAAAGTTCATTCGGAAGCGCAATTTCAATCTCCCGTGAAAGCTGTGCGTTCTTGGATTTCTCAACAGCTTCGACAGCGTTCCAGAGCATAGAACGGTCTGAGTATTCTCTCGGTGCATTGTCGGGCAGGAGAATTTCCGTATGAACCACGCCGCCCTTTCGTGTAAAGTCGTGAGTAGTTCCGTCATAGTCGTTCGTGAGTTTCTCGCCCGAACGATAAGCAGCGGCGGCAACAGCAGACTTACCCTTGCCACGACTGATAATTTTGATGGAGCAATGATAGATTGCGATTGTCAAAACCTCCTTTTCTTTTCTGAGCAGTATTGCGAATTGCCTCGACATACTTTCACAGAAATTATTGCGCACGATACCACGTTTGTGGTATATAAGTGCGCCCTTGTCATAAACAAGGGAGAATTCATAGAGCAAGCTTGTATCAAAGGCGGTATATAAGAACCTCTGCTGTTACCGAAATCAGAGATTTCGAACAGCGACGAGAACCTTGATACTCGCTTTGCTCGTATGAAGTGCGTCCTTGTCCCAAGGGAAGCAGTATTGCTGAGCTTGCAAAACAGCTTTTTCAAGAATTATCACGCAGACTTTCTGGAAAGTGTATGCCCTGCAAGCCACCTGGCAGATTTCCGAAAGCTATCTTGATGATGTGCTTTATCTGCTCGTTGGTGTAGCTCTCAGCGTTTGGAATAAGGCTCTCCAGAATTGCACCACGCTCGATAAGGCGGTGATTGCGACTGCGGCGTTTTTCTTCTTTGTAACGATTTTTCAGCATATCAAGCTTGTGTTTGTCCTGCGTTTCCTTTTTCGTCAGACGGTCAAGTTCTGCTTGAAGCTTATTGCGTTCGGCGAGAACTTTTTCAATTTCGGCTTCGGTGTGAGTAAGTCCCTTTTCGTTATTCATAATATTACTCTCTGTTTCATTATAATTTGCCGATGCATTTTTCAGATTTAACGTTTCGTTAAAACTCATTTCTGCGCTCACGCTACATCACCGTCCTTTCGTTCATAATTTTCTCCGAAAACAGCTTTGTACAGATTTTCCTCTGCAATAAGATATTTCTTCCCTGCCATAAAGCACGGGAGTTGTCCCGAAATACACATCTGACGGATACGGTACTCTGTGAGTCCGTCAATAAGATGTGCGGCTTCCTTGATTGTGAGAATTTTTCTTTTCATAGTAATGTCCTCCTAAAATAAATTTCAGCAGATTTCTGCCGACATACGCTTTTGCGTTATGTAAAAATTTTCAGAGGAGTGTTTATTATATTTTTACTGCACGGCGAAAAATCTTCACTGTGCTTTCAGTTGTACCGCCGCAGAAGAACGCTTTGATAAATACCTCGGACATTCAATCAGAATTGCATGGTAGTTCTGCTTGCAATCGTAAAAACACTTCCTGTACAAGTCGTTGCAGGTTATGCGACCACGCTCGTTCAGGAACAGCGACCATTCCAGTTTTCTTTTCTTGCTCATTCTTGGTATAATAAAATTCCTTTCATTTTTATTGTAAGGTAGTAACGAATGGTTACATCCTTTCCTCTATTATTGAAATAGAAATTCAGTTTCGTGTAGCAGCTTCCCATTTTGGGAATGTGCTAATGGGGTGAACGTTTTGTTCATCCCTTGTAGGGTGGTGAATTGCCACCTCATCATTATTTCTAAGGTCGGATTTCAAGACCTTTGGATTACAGAGGTCATCGAAATGATAAACCATTTCAGCCTCTTTTGCTTCGGAGATGGGGGGCCAAATTAGACCCTCATCGGAAGATTTGTTCAGATGTGCTTTTGTATCAAGGTGTGGATAAATTGTCCACCCCTTTCAAAGGACGCGGTAAAATACCGCTCCCTTTATCATAAATCGCTGTCACAATCTACGACGGTTGATGTTTTTGCTCACTGCACTCACCCTGAAACGGGGCGTGTGTTTTCTCTCCAACCAGCGTCCTAAATCAGGGCGGAGGTCTGGACGGTGAACAATTCGTTCACCGTTGGTATACCCTGAAACAAGGTACACCGAGGACGCCCTAATTCAGGGCGTCATCAATTTCGCCGTGCAGTGCTTCATATTCGACGATTGGGATATCACAAATTGTGTAAACGGCGTTTGCAATTTTTCCGTCCTCTGTCCTCGGATAGCTCCGCCGTAGATAATCGAACTGCTCCAGCTCCCGCAGCGCAGAGGAAATAGCACTCTCACTTTCCTTGTTGATGCAAGCGAGTCCCTCAATGGAAAATCTCCAGTCAGGCGGCAGGCACAGCATACACGCAAGTAGTCCTTTGACTTTCAGCGATAAATCCTTTCTTGTGAGAAATTCATTGTCCATAGAAACAAACCTGTTTCGCTTTGCTAATAATTTTGGCATTGTATCAAATCCTTTCGTTTTTATTTCTCCCGATTATCGAGATATGTAAAATACTCTCTACTTTTAAAGGTAAAAAATCGAGTGAATGGGCGAAATTATCTCTTACTTTTCGCCGAAAAACAGAGTAATAGTCTGATTCCGATTCCCTTTATTTCTGTCACGAATCGTTACGGTATTCCTATCTTCTTCATCAACGTGGTCGAGAACCGTAAAAATACCCCTCTAATATATAAGCCGAAAAAAGCACAAGGTGGGCGAAAAAACTTTCTAATATTTACAAAAATTTTTCAATTCGGTGTGAAAAAAATATGTCTAATATATACAGTAAAATTTCAGCTCAGTGGACGAAAAAATTATTCCTTCACTCATTGCCGTTTTCAAGCTGTTTTTACAAGGTGTTTCGAAATAGTTTCATCAAACTTTCACATTCCGCGGTAATTCATAATTGGTGTTCAGAATATATCCCTCTAATATTAACGCCGAAAAATCAGTTGGTTGAGCCAAATTATTTTATTTAGCTTAAAAGTCCGCCTACTATATACAGGAATAATTAACATAGTCAATGCACTGTTCTGAATAAAATTTCAGATATGCTGTGGATTTTATAACGCCCTCTACTATTAAAGGTAAAAAAACGGACTGGTGGCAACCTTAAATTTATCCCTCTACTTTTATAAGCCGAAAAAATCGTAAGGTGTAAACCTCAGCACATAAAAAAGCACCGTTCTGATACAGATTTACTGTACCTTCTCGGTGCTGAAATTGCTGTTTTATTTGGTTGTGCCGTGCCGCAGAAATCCTGTTACGGTAGTTTCCGTTTGCGTAGATTGATGGATTGATTGTTAATAATAGTTCTTTTGTTTTTAGATGATAGCTACCTATATCTTTAATATCTCCAGTAATATTCCCTGCGTGAATTTCTGTAGCGTGGAATATGATGTGCCGATATTTTGGTGCAGGATATTATCCTATTATGGTGATTTCCTTGTGAGTTGAAAACTTTTTTCGGGTGCGCTGGCGGTATAATTTTATTGTACATTTTCGGGGCGAAAAATGTTTTTTATATACGCTGTGTCTGCTGTAAAATGTGCAGTAGGGTAATTTCGTATACAAGAGAATAAGAGTCTGAAAAACCTTATAAATCCACTGATTGCGCCTTAACAAAATTTTCCGCAAAACCTGTTCAGATATTGAAATCCGACAGATTTTGTGGTATAATAAATACTGAGTTATTATACACGTTTTTAAGCGCCGACTCGTCGTGAACGGGTCAGCTCCCACGGCTTATAGCTGTAGGTATGTAACGAAATGCGATAGAGTTATCTCCGCCTGTGTGTGCAGGTAGAGGGGACTCTATATTATATGTATCTATTTGGAAATCGAAAGGAAACTGTTTATGCCCTACACAGATAAATTCCAGCCATTTGAAGATATAATACGAGAAATAATGGTTGTATATAAACACGATGAAAGACCGTGGCTCATCGGTTATAGCGGTGGCAAGGACTCCACTTTGCTCGTATGCCTTGTATACGAAGCCATGTTGCGTCTGAAAGCTGCCGGAGCTGAACTTAAAAAGAAAATTTATGTTATCACTTCTGATACAATGGTGGAAAATCCTATTGTAAAGAACTATATGCATTCGTCGAACGAAAGCATAAACGAAGCTGCTTCAAAGGATGAAATCTGTATAGAAGCTACAATTATATACCCTGAACCTGAGCAAACATTCTGGAGTAGAGTAATCGGTCTTGGATACCCCACTCCTGAGCCTCCCGGTTTCAGATGGTGTACGGAAAGACTTAAAATTAATCCGATGAATAAATTCGTAAATGAGCGAATTGAGGAAAGCGGAGAAATTGTCATTCTTCTTGGTGTAAGAAAAGGCGAAAGCCTTACACGCCAAAAAACAATTACTGCTCGTGAAATCGAAGGCAAACTCCTTAATATGCACAACGATATTCCAAACGCTTACGTATATAATCCTATTACGGAAATACCCAATGATTTAGTGTGGGAATTCCTGTTAAAAGGCGACTGTAAAAGCCCTTGGGGGTCTGATATGAAGTATTTGTTTAATCTATACCAAGGCGAAAGTATGGGAGAAGAACAGAGCGTATTGGGAGAAATTGACCGAGAAAAGATACCTGTTACGGGTAATTCTCGTTTCGGTTGTTGGTGCTGTACTATGGTTAAAGAGGACAAGTCTTTGCAAAATTTCATTGATAAAGGAGCAAAAGAGCTTATTCCCCTTCGTAATTTTAGAAATATGCTTCTCAGAATGCGTGAAGATGGCAGATATCGTGAAAATAAAAGAAGAAACGGTGCAGTTTATAAAAAGGCGGATGGCACATTTGGCTTGGGTCCGTTTACTATGGAGGCAAGACAAAAAATACTTGAAAAACTTCTGAAGCTTGAAGAACAAACAGGTATGGAGCTTATTACGGAAGCGGAGCTTAAAGTTATCGATAAAATGTGGGATGAGGAAGGCGATTTATCTTGTCGTTGCTTAGTTGATACTTTTTATCAGGTAAAAGGTTATAAGCTCCCTTGGGACGATTATAAGACACAAAGATTCGATGATGAAGCTATAGAAGCAATTAAAGAAGTGGCTGAGAAATATGACATACCTGTCGAACTAATTACAAAATTGATTGTATCAGTTGATAAAAATAAACTTCTTACAAAGAGTACAAAATTACAAAAGGCTTTTGACCAGATTATAAATCAAGGCTGGTTACACTACGATGCCGTTGAAAGGGTATTTGATAATGAAGATTAAACATATTAAAATCAACAATATCGGTCCGTATGTGAACGATAATTGCTTTGAATTTGATATAAATAACGGCGATAGAAGAATGGTTCTTATTGGCGGAAAAAACGGCGCAGGCAAAACCACTCTTTTTAATGCTATAAAAATATGTATGTATGGTTGTATTGCATATGGCTTGGAAGCAAATAATGCAAAGTATTTTGCCGAAGTGGAAAAAATAATAAATTCAAACGAGAAGCTCAAAAAGGTTGCCGAAGCTTCTGTTATGATGGATATTCTATTTGATGATGGAAAGTATGACTATGTTTATACATTCAGTCGTTCTTGGAGAATTTCAGGTAAGAAAATCACAGAAAGCTTTCTTGTATATAAAGATGGTGTTTTGCTCGAAAACGGAGAAAAAAGCGATTTTGAAAATTATTTGTTACAGCTTCTTCCTCCAAATTTGTTCAAGTTTTATTTCTTCGACGGAGAGAAAATAAGCGATTTTATTTTCAACGGAAACAAAGATACTGATTTTAAAGATGCATTTTTAAAATTGTGTAATCTTGATACAATGGAGATTATCAGAGATAACTTTAAAAGAATAACACGCAGCAAAAACAAAGGAACTAATGGCATCGAAGAAGCATATGATAGATGCTTTGAAGAAGACACTCTTATGACTGACCGTGTAGCTTATGCTGAAGATGAATACAATCAGATAAGCCGTCAGATAGCGGCAGTTGATGACCAACTTGTAGCATTAGAAAAAGAATATTCAAAATCAGGCGGTATTACGAAGATGGAATGGAAGTCTATGCAAGAACAGATTTCCAGAGAAGAAGTACGCCGTGAAGATAAAAGAAAATGGCTTAAAGATATCGCAAATAACGTGCTGCCTTTTGTGATTTTAAGAACTGAATTGCAAAAATTGCAAGCTCAGATAAACACAGAGCATAAAGCACGAATTGATGCAAATTTAAGGAGCGTAATCAGCACCTATGAGGTAAAATCCATCATTAACGGAGTTTTAGCAAATGCTGGTGTTGAACTAAATAAGGATATCACGAAAAAAATTATCGAAGAAATAGTAGCCCATACAGATGAAACTTCTAACATTACGCCTGTTCTGGGGTTATCCGAAAAAGACGAACTTGCGTTAACAGCTAAAATTAACAGTCTCCTCTCATTTGATACAAATAGAGTGAAAGAAGCAACTCATGATATCGAGGGCTCTCTCAGAACTACAAAAAGAATTCGTGAGAAGATGGACAAATGTTCTATTGACAATTACGAAGAATACCTTGAAAGCAAAAGTGAATTAAATGAACAGAAATCTCAGTATATATCTGAATTATTGGACCTTGACAAGGAATTGCAAGCGTACAGGGCTGAGAAAGCTGTATCTGCTTCAAAATTAGCTAAAGCAAAGGCTGATTATGAAGTTTACCTGAAAAAGCAGTCTGTAAATGATATTTCAGCTCGTGCATTATTAGCCTTTGATGAACTTCAGGATATTCTTTATCAGAGAAGTATCCGTCTTACTGAAAAGAATTTTGAAACGTTTTTCAATGCACTTATTAACAAATCTGACCTTATAGACGGTATTCACATTGACAGCAATCTAAATGTGTTACCATACAAGAACAAAACGTTTAAAGCTGCAAAAATCAAATCAATTCTTGACAAAAATGGTCCTGAATATCTAATAGCGCAGATTGGTCTGCATGCTTATGAAATTTTGCAGGAAAAGCTTGATACAGACGAAGAAGCTTTTGAACTCCCCGTAGAAGTTAAGCAACAACTATCAGCTGGAGAAAAGCAGATATTTATTATGGCGTTATACCAGTCATTATCACAGCTTAACAAAATCAACGTTCCGTATATCATAGATACGCCTTTTGCAAGAATTGATAAGGAACACCGCACTAAAATACTGGAGCAATTCTTCAAAAAACTTAACGGGCAGATAATTATTCTTTCTACTGACGAAGAAATTGTCGGCGAATATAAAGAAACTGTTTCAGATGTGATTTCAAACACATTTATGCTCAATCATACAGCGCAAGGCAATACAGAAATTATCAGCGACTTGTATTTTGGAGGTTAATAATGACTAATAAACTGCATACTTCATCGCAAACCCAAGCGATATTTACCTCTTTATCTCAGTCGTTGGGTCTGCAACCTTATATATTATCAAAATTAGCTATTGCACTTTCAATAAAAAAAGGACTTCTTTCGGATAAGGATTTCCAAACAGATAATGACGGTTTGGAATTAAATCGTCAGACAATCTTCGGCGACCACGATTTAATATTCAAAGCGTTGATAACAAATACCGAAGGCAAATCATTAACCGAAGAAGAATATTTTCCTTCAATGGTAAAAGCACACCTTGACAGAGGTGCTGTATTACTTGAAAACGAAAAAAAATACAGCAGAGATTTTTATAATCATTTATGTCGTCTTGACAGTACACTATAACGGAGGCAACTTATGGAATACCCAAGAATCAAAACCTGCATTGATACTTCGGTAGATGATTTTATCAGTGAGTTATATACTCCCTGTTTTAAATGGGCTGAAAGATTAGACCGTGGTGTTGGTTATTTTACATCAGGTTGGTTGGAATATAATATTTCAGGACTCAGCGATTTTGCATCACGCGGGGGCAAAATACGACTTATTACAAGTCCTATTCTATCAAACATTGATTCGGATGCTATTATTGCCAGCGAAAACGTATCAGAAGATTTTAGCAAATTCCAAAACGCACTCAATAACAGTGTATCTGCACTTGAAAAAGAAATGAAAAAGGATATCCTTAACGCTTTTTCTTGGATGTTATATGACGGAATAATTGAACTTAAATTTGCTATACCTTGCGAAAAGCTTTCTGACGGTGATTTCCACGATAAATTTGGAATCTTTTATAGAGGTAATGAGGCTTTATCTTTCTCTGGCTCAATAAATGATAGCAAACACGGCTTTGCTAATTATGAAAGCCTTAAAGTTTTCAAAACCTGGGCTGGCACAGGAGAATATGTCGAGTCAGATATAATGCGTTTTGAACGTCTTTGGCACGGTCAAGATAAAAACTTGAAGATTTATAATATCCCAACTGCGATAAAAGACCGTATTTTCACTCTGAGGAATTCTGATAGACCATATACGCACAAATCAGCTCCGTCAAACAAATGGGAACATCAAGATAAAGCTGTAGAATGTTTCTTAGAAAAAGAACATGGCATTCTCGCTATGGCAACAGGAACTGGCAAAACGATTACAGCAATAAAAATAATGACAAAGCTCTTTGAAGAAAATCGTATCAAAAGGGTTGTTATTACTATGTATGGAAATGACCTTCTTGACCAGTGGACAAAACAGATGCGTGAGCGATTTAGCGATAAGCAGATTTATTGTCATTACAATTCACAAAAGATGATGAACAAATTCATTATGCACCCAGACAATTCTATGTTACTTATCTCGCGTGATGCTAACAATCTGGTCAAGCTACTGGATATGTTAGATAAAGCTCCCGGGAATTACAAAAATGATACATTGTTTCTTTTTGATGAAGTTCACGGTGCTGGTTCAGGCTCCCTTGTTGAAAATCTTGCGGGAAGGATATCTCCGTACAGATATAGATTAGGGTTAAGCGCTACACCTGAGAGAGAATACGACGACAATGGCAATGATTTCTTGCTCACTGAGATCGGAGAAGTAATATTTGAGTTTTCTCTTCAAGATGCAATAAAGAAAGGCATTTTATGCGAATTCAATTACATTCCTTTGCCTTATGAGCTTACAGACGCTGAAAAGCAAAAGAAAAAGAAAATTATTGCTGCATTTAACGCAAAAAAGGAAAACGGAGAAGATGTAGACGAGTCTGAACTCTATACACAGCTTTCCTTAGTAAACAAGACTGCTGTTAATAAGATTGAAGAATTTGAAGATTTTATTTCAAAACAGCCTGAATTACTTGAAAAGAGCATTATATTCGTTCAGACAATGGAATACGGATTGTTGCTTCAGCCTGTATTGATGAAATATACCAACAAATATCATACATATTATGCGGATGATGAAAAAATCAATCTTGAGAATTTTGCTGACGGCAAAATAGAATGCTTATTAACTTGTAAAAAAATATCAGAAGGTATTGATATAAGCAGCGTAACTAATATATTCTTATTTGCCTCTGACCGTTCAAGATTAGTAACTACACAAAGAATAGGACGTGCTTTGCGCCTTGATAAGAATAATCCAGACAAAAAAGCAAATGTAATCGACTTTGTCATTGAAGATAGTGAATCCGACAACAATAGCGACCAAGAGAGAGCAGATTGGCTCTCAGAACTCGCTGAGACAAGGAGAGATAATAATGAATAATAAAATTATCGAATCAACAATAGAAAAAGTTGTTGATGAATCTCAGTATTCCTCTGAATTCAAAACTGCTTTTAAACAGTATGTGAAAAATAAATTTGAGGATAATGCAACGGATAGTGACTTAAAGCGTGTTCTTTCGCTTATTGACGTCAAGGAGGATGGAAGTTTAATATGAAAATGTCAATACTTGAGATAGAGTATAGGAATATTCGTAAAATCTCCAATCTTAAACTTTCTTTTATCAGTCCTACTGGCACTGTAATTGGAAATAATTTCATTATGATGGCAAATGGTACTGGTAAAACAACAACAATGTCATTAATAAAAGGCGTATTTGACGGCACTGCAAACAATTGGGATTCATCAACCGTAAAAACTTATGCTCCTACTACTGTCTCATCAAATAATGGCGAATTTAGTATCAAAGTTAAATTCGACGAGAAAATATATCAGTATTTTATTGTACTTGATTATGCTGCCGGAACAGCAAGAATTGAAACAGCTGCTATGCCAAAGGGTAGAGAAAACGGCAGAATTTTGCCCGAATCTATAAAAACAATTTTTACAGAAGAATTTGTTAAGAGATTTGTATTCGATGGTGAACAAGCAGAAAAATCTATGGATAGCAAGTTTGATGAAGCAGAACAAACCATTAAATATCTTTATCGACTGGACAAGCTTGATGATATTCTTTCTGCGAACCAGAAAATTCTTTCGGAAATCCAGAACACAGAAGGTGGCGGAAGAAATGGTAGTGAAAGTGCTTTAAGCAATTTGCGTACCAGACGAGATAAAATAGAACACACAATTAAAGTTCTTGAATTCAAAGCAAACGACTATAAAAAAAGAATAGAAAAGTACGAGGCTGAAAAAGCAGATAAAATATCTCAGCGAAATGAAATTGATAAAAAGTACAAAGATTTAAACGAAGAAAAAAATAACATAAACACAGAAATCGAAAACAATAAAAAAGATATTTCCGCTCAAATAGCTGAAATTATGCGATTAACAAAATCACCGTACCTTATTAGTAAGTCTTTGTGTAATAGAATGCGTGAATTAGGCTTGAGTATGACAAAATTGAAACTCCCGAAAAATACTTCAAAAGACTTCTTCACCGAATTAGCACATTCTGAAAAATGTGTTTGTGATAGATGTATTGGCGAAAAAGAGAAAGAAGCGATTTTACGCAATGCCGAACGTTATCTTGGAAGCAATCAGCAGTCAGTTCTCAATACTATTAAAAGTAGCATTTCTAGCTGTGAATATGATAGCAGCTTAAGTGAAGCTTTTGAAAAATTGAGCGAGCTACAGAAACAATCAAATATTTTAAATAATCGCTTTAAAGACAACGAAGAGAAGTTAATCAAAGCAGGTGGAGATAAAGCGGCTGATTTGCAGAGTGAAATAGACAAATTAATTGGTGAAATCGCCGCTTGCAAGAAATCACTCAACGTCATTGAAGCCCAAAATGACCCATATGAAACATTGACGGAAGACAACAATTTACCTTTAGCAAAAGAAGCTTTGGAAGAATTAGAGAAGAAAATTGCTTCCGCCACTAACACTAATAGAGCATTACGCCGTAAGGAAATTGTCGAGGAGCTTGTAAATCAAATAAAGCAAGAAACAACAAAATCATTAAAAGCTGAAATTGTCCGTAAAACCAATGAAAAATTAAAGTCTGTAATCACCGACGATAAAATTGAAATCGAAAGCATTGATAAATATATCAAGCTTAAAGACCGTGCCGGCGCAAGTGAAGGTCAGACTTTAGGGATTGCATATTGTTTCCTTGGAACACTTTTTGAGGATGCAGAACTACAATTCCCGTTCATCATTGACTCTCCTACAGGAAAAATGGACTTTGCTAAGCGTCAGGCAGTTGCTGATATTATTCCTAATGTCTTTAACCAGATGATTGCCTTCGTACAGTCTGCCGAAGTTGAACGTTTTGCGGATAGATTTTATAGTAATCCAGATTCGCAGTACATTACTATTATTGCTTCACCAGATGATGAAGCCGTGGAAGTTAATTATGGCAGGGAGTATTTTGACTCTTATCAGCGTGAGCATAAAGGAGATGAAGAATAATGCATTTTAAATTTTCAAAAAACGCACAAAGTTTCTTTAGCTACATAATATCACCTGCTGGTTCACACGGTGCATCTAACCAAAACAAGTTTGAGTATCAGTTCGACGTATATTATTGTTGTGCATTAATTGGTTTAGCTGCAGTTCAGCTTGATGAAGATACGTCTGATTTGAATGATTTAGTTGAAGGATATCCTAAAAAATATGAAGATAATAAAGCTCAAATCGCTGGACTTTTGGTTGCCACTGAAGCTAAAAGATTGGGCGTGGACGTTCATAGCCCAAAGCTTGAAGATTTAATGCTTGAGTATCTTAGTGATGACGAAACACTTTTATCTGAAGAAGGCATAAAAAAGCTCAATGCATATGCTTTAAAAGGATATAATCTTATTCACGATTATCCGCTTTCGGACAAGCCTACATCAAGAGAAGAATTTCTGGAAGCTTTTAATGCCTCTATTCAAATGTATTCTAAATAACATAATCTTACCATTCAAACATTATACTTTAATGTAAATAGCGAAGTTAGCTACACGCTCTGGCTTTGTTAGAGTTAGCAACAAAAATTTGATTATGTATTTATATTTAAGTGCCTTCGCTATAAGGTAAAATAACAATAATATTACACCCACATTCTTCCGCATACTTGACCGTCTTTCCTGTTCCGCTGGGTTTACCATTCCATACAGCAATAACCCAATCGGAATTATCAACCATATATTTGTTGCGCTTATGCATACAATCGGCGGTGTAACTATGCTGAAGAACAGTGTGGATATCACATTTTTCTAAAATATCGTTATATCGGTTGCGAAGCTGCTCAGCCCATTTTGCGGATTGATTTTCGCAGGGGATAGCGGCTTCCAACGATATATTCGGATATGTTTCTTTTAATTCAAGCACAATTTCAGCGGCGTACATATCAACGCCAATAGCCATTCCACTTATAAAATGTGTAACTCCGTTTTGAGTTATCATCTCAATTATGGCATCTTTCAGCCTACGCTTCAAATCAATACAGCGTTCGTCGCTCTCATTGAAACGGAAAGGCAGGCTCTGAGGGCGGTGCCCCGTAAAACAGCAGCTTTGTTTTTTCGTCATTTTGTTTCTCACTTTCTATGTATTAACGATATATACTATATCGTTTATACACAGTATATCACAACGCTGCTTAAATTTCCACCCCCATAAAAAAACTGCGTACAGAGTAAGTACGCAGTCAAAAATCATTTATTTTCGTTTGCCTGTTTTACCATAAGTTCAACCATTTCAAGAATACGCTTTTTATCGTCATCAGCCAGCTTTTCAAGCTGTGCCGAAAGATATGAAGCACGGTATTCCGAACTGTGGTCAAGAACATCACAAAAAATAGCGTCAGCAGAAGTTTCAAGTCCGTTTAAAAGCAAAATCAGCTTTTCACATCTTGGAAATGAAGCACCTCGTTCAACCGTGGAAATGTAATTTGTTGTAACGCCAATTTTTTCAGCAAACTGTTCCTGCGTCAAGCCTAAAGCTTCACGCTGTTCTTTAATTCTCTTGCCTATCCGTTTGTCTATCATACCGTTCACCTCAACTATGCAATAGCTAAATCGCTTATACATAGTATAAATCTTTAAACGGTAATAATACAGAAACGCTAATCCAGTTTATATGTATTAACGATATAGTCAAGAGAATAATAATTTAATATGGCTATCGTGTTTTTACTTATTCCGTTTCATCATCAAAGAATGATGGCGTATCGTTTTCTTCCTCCTCTGCTCCCATAACGTCCATTTCAATAGCAGCTACGGCTTTTTTTACTTTAGGATTGCTATATAGATTGCTCCATCTGAGTGGATATTTCAGCTTTTTATTGTACGCAAGAAGCATTGCTTCAGCATAACCGATTGCACCGGCACGGCGTTCCTTTGCTGTACGAATAATTTCTTTTGCGGAATATGCACCAACTTTTTCTTTAAATATATCATCACGCATTTTTTCATCAAAGGCAATAATAAGTCTTGCTATTCCTTTGAGCATATTTGCTGTGAGTGAATTTGCTTCACCTTCCCACGTTCCTATACATAATCGTAAAGACCTGTCAAGAACATGGAATCCCCAAGTATCCAGTATGTATTCCAACGATGATACAGCACAGATAACCCCCTGAGATTTTGCAGGTCCAATAGTTAAGCCGTAGGACTCGACCAATGACTTAATCATAAGCTGCTTATCGTTGCCCGCTTCAAGATTGGCTTTATATATTTCGTATGGCACAAGTGCTTTTACATATTTTTGCTGATTAGCAAAAACATCAGCTTCAATATTGTAATCCATATCATCGTAAACCATACACCACACGGGCGTATCTCTTGATTCTGACACCATTGCTACAATTTCAATCGTATGCTGTCCGTTAAACACATAGTTTATGCCGTTTCTCCTGCTGACTTTTACAGGATTTATCTGATAAAGGTCAAAATTCTTTGCGGCACGTTCAATGTGAATTTGAGATAAGTTACGCTGATATTCCTGATTGGAAACAAGGTTTTTTATCGGTATCTGCTCAAAATGCACATTAGGCACAAACTGACTGTAATCTACTTCTTCCATTATTTTTCCTCCTTCAACACATCAAACATATCAAATATGGCATTGCCGAGTTTGTCAAGTTCATTTCTCAGCCTTGCCTTTGCATTATCGCTGACTTTACTCATATCGCTGGCATTGCTGACACGCTTCATTGAACTTATCCACGATGGAATGGTAAGTGCAAGACTTGCCACTTCTGAGTCAGGGTCGTATTGTGGCATATCCTTTATAGAAGGAGCTTTAGCTGGCACAGCATCATCATTTTTTTCGTTATTAGCTTTCGATAAAATTTTTCGTGAACCCGAAAAGCTCTTGAAATCAGGTTGTTCCTGCAAAAGATACTCAGCCATATTTCTTATTTCCTTTTCAGACAATTTCGAGATGGAAACTACATTTTCCTGTGAGATTTTTACGTTGCCACGCATAATAGCAGAAGCAAAATCTTCATTAATATCATAAATAGTATCCAACGCTTCTGCGAAAATGTAATATTTCCATATTGTTGATATTGATACATTATATTCTCTCGCTAAGCGGTCTTGCGTTTTTATAGCGCAATCATCATATCGAGCTTCTGTTTTCTTCGGTCTGCCTCTGACACTGCTTGATGCACGACGGGAAGCTACATCGTGCGCACCAAGTATTCTTTCGTAAGAATAGCGTTTGCCGATTAAATACCGACGCATTTCCAATGTCAAATCGGTACGCTCCAGTTGATTTTTACATAGCCATAATAACGCTTCTTCACTGTTACGAACATAAAGACGTGAAGCACGATAAGCAATATTATATTTTTTACAGATTTCAAGCTTTTCATAATCACACAAAACGATACTTACCCACGTTTTAATGTCAACGATATCTGTAAAATCTTTAAGTTCAGCTTCAAGTTGTAAATATGCTTGCTCCGTTATGGGCTGATATAATCGCTTATATTCGGAATTACAGCGTAAGTTAGGTTTTTTCTGTTCCATAATAAATAGCCACCTCATCTGATTTAAGCGGGACGGACTCTGACAAATAAAAACGTGCAATCCCTTTTTGATGAATATAATCGCCTGTCAGACGATAGCTTTTTTCTCTATCCCAATAAGGAAATGTCTTTTTCATCGCCATAACAAGCGATTTGCTGTGTAGCTCATAGCAATGTCTTTTCGGAAAGCGAATTCTATGTGAGCCTTGTACATCTTTTGTACAGCCAACAATTCCAAGAGTTAGCTTTTCAGGATTTATTATAAGCAATATGCTTTCAGGAGAATTAAGTGAAGTTATTGTCTTTTTATGTATCCGTATCAGGTTGTTGGCAAAATCTATTACAACGACAGGCTTGTCCTGCATATTAGATTACCTCCTGTGTCATATCTGTTTCAGGTGTTCTCATCTGTTCTTTATTATTTTTCTCGTTTTCTATACCAAACATAGTATATCCTTCAAAAACATTGATTTGAAGTAGCTTTCGGTGTTCTTCAACAGGCAATCCGAATTGGTTCTGCCAGTCTTTTGGGAACACAGGAGAACGTGAGGTTTTAGGTTTCTCTCCCTCTTTGGTAATGCGCTGATAAACCTCAGTTGCATTAAGGTCAAATAATATCAGGAAATCATCTCCTGTTTTTATTATCTTTCCGAGGAGTTTATATCTGTGCTGTGGATTCCACTCCATCAGACTGACTATCTTTGCAAAGAAAATCCTGCAAGTAATAGGACGTGGTTTGCGTTTGGAATTGCACCATAAGAAAGAGTCTTTCTCATCTTCCGTACAAGCTTTGACTGCTAATTTCTTTTGTTCGGCATTTACAAGAAATTGAATATAGCTTACATTGGGCAATTTCTTCATACAAGCAGTATTCAGCGTAACTTTACAATTATTGAAGCTAATGGACGGCTCTGAAATATGTGCAAAAAATTCACTTCGTACAACCTGATAACCGTCATAGCTGAACGAGTCGTCTTCGACTACATCTGTTTCATTGTTATTCAGGTCATAACACGGAAGCTGTGGAATAGCCGACATCGTAGAAAGCTGTATATTATCCATCGTTGGTTTCCTCCATCTTCATATCATTGATAAGTGTTTGTATATTATCTCCCGCTTCTTCTCGGCTTGTTACATTAAGGTCAAGATAATCGGAAAATGATGTTATTTCCTGCTGCATATTCCAATCCTTTTCCTTTTTCATTCGCTGTAATTCCTCTGCCTGAGAATGATGATAATAATTACTGCCGAAATTGTTTCCCCAAGCGGAGGGATATGCGATTACTGATTTACCTGTTTCTGCAAGAGATGTTATCTCGGTATCAGATTTAACATCGCACATTTCCGTATCTTTCGGTAAATACAATTCGGTTTCTTCCAAACTGAAAATAAGTAAACTTTCATCACCGTTCTGTTTTCGTATGCCACGAACGCGATATTTACAGTTTCCATTCCAACCGAGCAGGTCATATATGTTTTTCAAAAACGCCGTTCCGCTTACAGGACGTGAAATGTAATCGCCCTTTCCATTCAGAAGCAGCCATTTCATAGCGTTTTTGTTTTTACTGTCAGCCGCCCGAACTATCAACAGTTTTTTTAATGGATGAATGAGCAGCTCTATAAATTGAGTGTCTGCAAGTTTCTTCACACAGTTATAGCTGAATTTCATTGATTTCAAGGAAAATGTAACAGAGAGCTTATCGGAGTTATTGAAAAACTGCTCTCTTGCTATTTCAAATCCTCTGTAATCAAAGTCTCCGCCTTGTACTTCTATCTGTATTGTTTCATTTTCGTTTTGTTCTTCATTCTCACATACGGTTTTAGCTATATAAAGGTAATCGTCAGCTTTAAACCCAGCCCAACGGGGATTTATAGAAATAAATCCTTTCAATGCGCCTTCGGGTATTACTTTCAATTCGGGAAGAATACCCTTGTTTCCGTATTTTGCATTATTTATAAGGTGCTGAACGGCGATAAAATCATCTTTGGAAATAATCGGCTCGTGGTCACCTTTCCAACGATGCTGTGCACGTTCTCCACGGTTTTTCTTTGATTTATGGTCTAAGTAGCTTGGCGTATAGGTTTTTCTGGTGAGAATTTCACCGCAATGACGTTCATTCCTCAATATCTCCAGTACACTTCCTGCGTTCCACGTTGTGTTGCCTTTCTTTGTCTGCCTTCCGAGTTCGGTCAGAGAATTTGCGATATCCTTACAAGAATAACCGTACAGATACATAAAGAATATGAGTCGCACTGTCTTTGCTTCTTTCTCATTTATAGTAAGCTTACCGTCCTCGTCGTGGTCATATCCAAGCAAAACAGGGGTCAGAACAATACCACGCCCAAAACGCATTTCAATGGAAGAATTCATAATTGAACTTTTAATATGGGACTCCTCCTGAGCGATTGTTGCAGTAAAACTCAGGCTCATTTCGGTATTGTCATTCAAGGTAAAAATGCCCTCTGTTTCAAACCTGACTCCTACGGGATTTTTCAAAGAAGAAAGCTGACGGACAATACTTATGCAATCGACAATGTTTCTTGCAAAACGAGAAACACTCTTTGTGATTATCATATCAATTTTTCCGGCTTTGCAATCCTCTATCATACGATTAAACGCTTCTCTATGTAATAAAGATGTTCCGGATATGCCTTCATCGGCATAAATTCCAACTAAAGTCCAGTTGGGATTTTTGCTGACCTTTTCTTCGTAATAGTTTTTCTGCAACTCGTATGAACTGGTCTGTTGCAGATTATCGGTTGATACTCTTACATATACTGCTACACGTCTTTCAATATCATCATAAAAATCAGCAGCTTTCTTGCCCGGAATTACTTCAAGCAATTCAGAGTTTGAACCTTTATAACGTTCACGGATTTTTTCACGTCGTAATTCTTTATTTGAAATATTTGCTTCACTTTCAAGCATAGCTATCACCTCATTATCGGATTGTATATCCAGTATAGCCCATTTTTCAGCAAAAGAAAATTAAGCATAAGTATAGTCCTATCCTTATGGTTATAAAATGAGAAAAATATTTTAAAAGCCTCCGACGCAGGTTGCGGATTGGAGGTGATAAAGATGGAATTGAACTACGAAAGAATGGGAAAAATAATCAAAGCGGTTCGGATTGCACGAGGATTATCTCAGGCAGATTTGGCTGAAAGTATCGACTTATCAGTCCCGTACATCAGTCATATTGAAACAGGCAGAAGCAAGGCAAGTCTTGAAACAATCGTAAATATTGCAAACGTTCTGGACGTTACGGTAGACAGACTTTTATGCGGAAATCTTGACAGCGGCGATTATACCCCTGAATTGCGGGAACTGTTTTCAGATTGCAACAATTATGAAAAAAGTATGATTTTTGATATGGCGAACGAACTGAAAAAAAGCCTGCGAAGAAATAAAGAGCTGATGTTTCGGAAAAGAAATACATAACATTCCCCACCGTATCAAGCTGATACGGTGGTTTGCTTTAACGGTATAAAGTATAGTGTCAATACAGCGAAAAGCCCACTGTTACGCGCTTTGTCGCACCTCAAAAGTTTTCATATGTATATGAAAACTCAAAACCTATTGACAACAGAGGGAAAAAGCATAATAATAGGTATATATCAAAAATCAGGAGGACGTTATGACAGCAGAAAAATATCCGATTGAAAGAGGTCTTGACGGAATGTATTTCAGGGTTGAAAGAAATGGTGAATGGAAGGAAATTTGCTTTACCGACCTCATTCCTGAAGAACGTGAGGTTGTTCTTAATTCATTTGATAAAGATGCGCTTATCCGCACCTGTTTATTGCTTGCTGATACTGTTCGTGCTGTCGGCGACCTTTACAACTTAACGTTTAAAGAGTAAGTGAGGAATATATGACTGATAAATCTTACACAACCATAACCATAGAAGTCGATGATGATTTATATACGGCTTTTTCTGAAATATGCAAGCAGAATAACACAACTCCTGAAATTGTCTTTCAAGAGTTTGTAGAATTTTCAGCAAACCCAGAAAACAGAGAAACGATTATAAAGTGGTATGAAAAATGCCGTGAGGATGGTCTTGTATGAATAGATTAGACCTTGATACCCTATACACAGTCACAGAAGATGAATTCGGTGGCAATGTTGACTATTACCTTGAACTTTCCGAAAATGGAACAAGTCCAATCCGTATTAAGTGCAACAACGGCAAGGATTTGCTTCTTTTTGAGTGGAATGACTATCTGAATAGATTTAAGGACGTATATACTAAAGAGCAGATAGAAGAAATAGAACGTGCTTGCCGTGAATATGACAAGGAGCATAATGAAAATGTCTGAATTAACTGCCCCCAAAATAGGATATTACATTGACATTTTGAAAAGAGGCTTCGTTATCGGAGAAGAAATGAAGCCTTATGTCGATGAGCTTTTCAATGAATTACACAAAATAGCTCCCTGCGGTAACGATAATCGCAGAGAGCTATGGCTTTTTGCAGAGCGTGGAAAGATAGAGGATTATGGCGATTATGAAGAAATGTATGAGTACGATGAAGTTGACAGCCGTGAGGAATACGAAGAATTATGGGCAAATCTGTATCCCGATGAAAAGTGTTGGTATCATTTTGTATCAGTAGAACATGGCGATTTCCGTGCCGTATTTTTGAAGCATAAACCTATGTTTGAAGAAAATCATCCTGCTAAAAGCAGTTACGATAGCTTTGACATAAGTCCTTTTATCAAGTGGCTTACCGAGTCGGTGAAAAACTGTGTGAAACAGCTTGAAAACGGCACTTACAATGAAACAATACGCCGTGAGCTTCCGCCCAAAGACAGAATTGGTACTATTGTAAGAAGAAAGTATTGGGAGATATTCCCTGAATACAAGGAAAACTATTTTTCAGATATATCAAAGGACGATATTGATGAGTTTTTGCACATCATTGAAACAAGAGGAGCTGCAACAACTGAAACTATACCCGATATGACGGCAGAAATGTTTTATGGCTATTGCAAGCTCGGTTATGAAGCTAATCAGTACAAAGGAATTGATAAGCTTACTGCAAAGGAACTTTATCTTATGCACGCTGACGGACGGGATGAAGGCTTGCGTGATATAGACGGTAATTCCCCGACAGCTTTCAGCGAATGGTATGAGAGCAGCCGAAAAGGTATCGGACACCCGTGGGAAGTCTGCCGTGGCGGTAATTCAACACATATTTCTCTCTATGTACGCAAAAACGGCAACGAATACAGTCTGAAATTGGCAGGCTCGTCGTATGGACGCTCCATAGAAACAATAAAGTTCTTTCTTGCTCTGGTTCGTAACAACATTCCCGTTTCACTCTACGAAGGCGATGAATTAGCTGCAAGAGTCCGTGCTGACGATAAAATCGGCATTGTTCCTGACGGAGTTATGCCTTTTTACTGTTCTTCATACTTTCCCGATGATGAGAACATATCTGATTATATGAACATTGAACTTTATGAGGACAAAGAGCGATGGAAGAAAGTAATCGAAAATGTTACTTGGCAGGAGATAGAGGAACAGCGGCTGTTGTAAATTGGCACACAGTGTATACCAATTTTATTTTTTCATTCCCCTTGAATATCTCGACAGAATATGGTATAATATACTTGAAGAAATACATCATCTACTGAAAGGAGGCTGTCTATGAGCGTTTACACAACTAATGAAATCGCTGACAAGGTACGTCCCATTGCCGAAGCTTACGGCATTGATAAGGTTTATCTCTTTGGCTCTTATGCAAGAGGTGAAGCGACTGAAAACAGCGATATCGACTTTTATGTAGAGTTTTCAAAACCTCTTGGCTTACGCTATTGCAGTTTCTTTTCCGACATTGAAGAAAGTGTGGGCAAGAGCGTTGACATCATTACAAAGGACGGACTTTATAACCCTGTGACTTTGAGTATGAACGAGCCTCTTATCAAAAGAATTTTAGAGGAGCGCAAGTGTATTTATGAATAACAAAGATTTAAACGTTGCTCAGCATATGGTAGCTCATTGCGAACGCATTGAACGCTACTTACATCGCTGTAACAACTCTCTTGATGAGTTTATGAATGACGAGTTAATTCAGGACGGAGTAACAATGCAGTTGCTCGCTATGGGTGAACTTACAACACATTTTTCTGAGGAGTTCAAATTGGAACACCCGACAGAAATCGACTGGAGAAATTTCAAACAGCTCCGTAATGTATGTGCTCATCGTTATGGCACTCTCGATTATAAGACTATCTGGGATATAGTTATCGGTGAACTGCCACAAGTTAAAATCTTCTTTGAGGGTATCATCAAAGAATAAAAAATCCCGACTTTAAAATCGGGAAGTTGTAGAAATATGTATCATATCGGATTTAAAATCTGCCACTTATTTGCCACTTATTTTGGCAAAAATCGACTCAAAATCGCATTTGATTACAAAATGTGATTTTGAGAAAACCGCATAAAATCGGGCTTTGAGGGACATCACTATAAATTGAGAAAAGCAAGGATGTCATTTCAATTCCCGTACGGGTCACCAGACTTTATTAAAGACGAACACTCAATTTCTTGGGTGTTCGCTTTTTTTATGTCCTTTTCTATATCATCAAAGCGAATGCACTTTTCACCGTCCTTGTAATTAAGGAACACGATCATCTTGTCTTCGTAAACATAAACGCAGTTGACAAAAATATCGATCAGCTTCTGTTATATAATATTTTTGATACAATATATTGTTGTATTATTGTTTATGATTTTTAGAAATGTGATGACACATAATGAGTGGCTGAAAGAAATCCTAATTTTGCAGTTGTAATACTAATAACCAATAAAACGGTAGACAAAAAATCTTCGCATAATCCATATATGCAAGATTATGCTCGATTTTTTGTACAGTTTTAAATTGGTTCTTAGTATAAATATTGATATTTACAGTGACAAATTATATATGAATCAACACGGCGAATGATGTCTTATCTCCAATGGTCTGTAAGAAAATCTTGAAAATTACTGAAAATTATGATAAAATAATAAAAATTGTTTCCCGGAGATGATATTTTGAAAAAGCTTTCTCATGTCCTGATAATAAGAATAACAGCGATGATATTAATGCTCGCCGCACTTATGGCAGCCTGCTTAGGCAGCAACCAGTCGGTTCGGGCTTTTTTACTTCCTATAAAATTTCAAGGGGAATACAGCCTTGACGGCGGCGAAACGTGGGATATTCTTTTCGACGGCACGGATATTTCCGCAAAAAATAAAAGCGTGATACTTAAAGGCGGCTTCGGAAGCGACTTTTCCGAGGGGTCTTATTTCAACTTTTATCTCGATCATATCACAATGGAGATTTATATTGACGGAGAGCAGTTCCTTTTTGACAGTGCAAATGAAATAGGACTGACCGACTCCACCTGCGGCAGAAAATGGATACATTGGCAAAGCCCCGAAATATCCGAAGAGGACGTTATTGAGCTGCGGCTTAAAAATCCTCACAGTTTCGGGAATGACAATGCTTACAGTAAGCTGCTTGCTAACGTTTACGGCGGCTCGGAGGACGCTTTCGACAGCTTTATGCTTAAAACGGGTAAGACAAGCAGGATAATCGGCACTTCCCTGATGGTCGCGGCGATAATGCTTCTTGCCGCAGCATTTTTCTTCGGACTTATGCAAATAGACGGCGGTGTGACGGTGGGAAATCTCGGCGCTCTTGCATTGTTCTTCGGAGGGTATTTTATTCTCGATACCGTTGATCTGCCCTTGTGGAGCTGGCTTGACGCGTTCAATACATACGCCTTGCAGATATGTATCATGCTTGCGGCGACCTGTGCGGCGGCTTGCATTGCCGAAAGTATAAACTCAAAAGCAAGGAAAACGGCTCGGGCGGCAGTTTTTGCTTCGGGTGCGGTCAATGCTGTATTTGCTCTGCTGTCGCTTTTTAAGGTAATGGTCATATATGATACGCTGCCTTTCTGGCTTGCGGCTCATGCTGTTATTTATGCAATACTTTTCGGGTGCTGCATTTACGAATGTGTGTGCGGAAAAATAAGCAGCCCTCTGAATATCGTTTCCGATTTTGCGCTTATTACCGCGGCTTTTGCGGATATGATATGCTTCATTGCAGGCTTGGATAATGCGGGGATATGCTCGAAGAGCGTTTTTCCGATTTTGTTCCTTATACATCTTGTAAGGATAATCAAGGTCATTCCGATGAATTACAGGGCTGCAAGAGAAGCTGAACAGCTCAGGTCGGAGCTTGCCGAAAACCGTATTTCAATTATGCTCAGTCAGATACAGCCTCATTTTCTGTACAATTCACTCAACACCATATACGGGCTTTGTGAAAAAGACCCGGTCGCCGCAAAAAAAGCCGTCAACGATTTTGCGGATTATCTCAGGGGAAATATGGATTCTCTGACAAGGAAAAGCCCCGTACCCTTTGAAACGGAGCTTAAACATCTGAAAACGTATCTGTCTCTTGAACAGACGAGATTTGCGAAAAAGCTTAAAATCGAATGGGATATACAGACCGATAGCTTTATGATACCTGCTCTGACGGTTCAGCCGTTGGTGGAAAATGCCGTAAAGCACGGCATTTGCAAAAGCGAAAAGGTCGGCACGGTGAAGATATCCTCGAGAGAGCTTGATGACTGCTTTGAGGTGGAGGTGTCCGATGACGGCGTAGGCTTTGATGTCAACGAGCCGAAAAATGACGGAAAAAGTCATCTTGGAATTGAAAGCGTCCGAAGCAGACTATGGAAAATGTGCGGTGCAGCTCTGGAGATAACAAGCGAGATCGGCAAAGGAACTTCTGCGGTGATAATTTTACCGAAGAAAACAAAAAACACGGAGGGGAAAGCATTATGAGAATTATCGCCGTTGACGATGAAGAAATAGCGCTGGAAAACCTTGAAAGTGCTATACGGGAAGCTGAGCCCTCTGCGGAGGTGGCGGTCTTTGATACAAGCGCAGCTGCACTTGAATATGCTTCGGAAAACAAATGCGAGGCGGCTTTTCTCGATATCAATATGGGCGGCTTTAGCGGCATTGCTCTTGCGAAGGCGCTGAAGCTCAGAGACCCCGAAATAAACATCATTTTTTCTACGGGATACAGCGAATACGCTCTTGAAGCGATGGAAATGCACGCAAGCGGCTACATAACAAAGCCTATAACCGCCGAAAAGGTGAGGGGGGAGCTTGACGATCTCCGCTTCCGCATCCCCGAAGCTTCACGGGGAAGGCTTTTCATACACACCTTCGGCAATTTTGAGGTGTTCGCCGACGGAAAGCCTGTTTCATTCAAGTACAGCAAGTCAAAGGAGCTTTTGGCGTATCTTGTGGACAGGCACGGAGCTATGTGTACAAACGGAGAGGTTATATCCGTGCTGTGGGAAAACAATGACGACCTTGACGGAAAGGCGGTATACTTCAAAAGCGTGCGCCGTGACCTTATTTCTACGCTTAAAGAGTGGGGCTGCGGCGATGTTATTGTACAGCAGAGGGGCTCTCTTGCAATAGATACAAAAAAGGTACAGTGTGATTATTTCGACTGGCTTGACGGCAAGGCGGAGGGGATAAACGCTTACAAAGGTGAATATATGCAGCAGTATTCCTGGGGTGAACTCAGGCATGGACTGCTGGAATAAAGAAAAACGTCAGATTTTTGGTTATTTTTTTAAATTTTTCTCCTTTGGGGCACTTTTTGGCGCTCTTTTGGCGCCTTTTGTGTGATATAATACTTTTGTATAAATATCGGGGATTTTCCCGAAATGACAAAAGGAGGAAATTTTTATGAAAATATCAAAATTAAGGAGGACGCTGGCGGTATTTCTGTCGGCAATGCTGGTATTGCTATGCATGCCGATGACGGCGCTGACGGTATCGGCGGTGGAAGTCATCGACGAAGTAACCGTTAATGTTGACACAAGTTATCTCCCCACAAGTTTGATTGCAGGTCAATCGCTTACAGCGGCGGAAGCAAACAATATATGTCAGAGCTTAGATATTTCCGGTAACTATCCCCATAGCACATATTATGGTTATGAAACTATTTGTGACTCATTAGGTAATTCAATTTATAATGAAGAAAATGGTACGTTTGCTCCATTTGTACTTGGTGAAAGTTATTGTTTTAAGTTGACGCTCACCCTCTACTATGCTGAAGCAACATTTGCACCTGCTGAAACTTTAAAAGTTAAATCGGATACAGGTAGTGAATTAACGTACGAGTATGTAGATTATACAAAAATTGTGGTTATTTATCCTCTCGGCACGGCTGTTGATGGTCCTGCCGAATATACCATAACACTTGATTATCAAGACGGAACAACTCTCAATGGTTCACAGATCACAAGCGGCGGCAAGCTTGCTTCTCTGCCCACTCCTTCCCGTCAAGGCTACACCTTCAAGGGCTGGTTTACTGCTGCAACAGGCGGCACACAGGTAACAACATCAACCACATTTAGCGGAAATGATACTATCTATGCTCAGTGGGAGGCTGTTTCCACCGGCGGAGATGTTGCCGCATATTCAACAGCATACGCATATGATTGCAGCCGTAACCCTTCCTTCCCCACAAAGGGCAGTACTGTAACCTTAAGAGGTTTTTCTGCCCCTCTTATAGATACTAATAGAAATAAAAAAGGTACAACAAGCGGAGATTGGAAGCTAATTAAAAAGGGCGCATATAGTGATTCTTATGAAGAGGGACACAGCAGTACTTTAATAAGTCTTCTTGAAACCACAGCAAGTAATTTTGGAACGGAATATACCAATATAGATGTTTATGAATTGCGTGACGGTGATACACACATCTGTTATGGTGTGCTGAGTGCTTTTTTGAGTAAAGGATATTTCTTTATAGGAACTACCTGGAGCAATGGCGGCGCAGGTTACTTTTTAAGTAATGAAGTATGTTCGGGTCCAATGTCAGAAACAGTTACCGGCGACCCCACATCTCCTCCGGAGCCCCCTCACACCCACAATTTTGGCGAATGGGTTGTTGTAAAGGCAGCAACCGAAACAGAAGAGGGACTCCTTGAAAGAGTATGCCCCTGCGGCGAAAATGAAACAAAGGTTATCCCCAAACTTCCTCCTCACGTTCACGAATTCGGCGAGTGGACTATTGTAAAGGAAGCAACCGCAACAGAAGAGGGACTCCTTGAAAGAGTATGCGAGTGCGGCGAAACGGAAACAAAGGTAATCGACAAGCTTGTTGATACTGACAAGGATAACGACAACGGAAACGTTGTTGACATTACTTCCGATGACAATGCAGGCGATGCTGTTCTCGAAGATATCGAGGACGTTGCAGAGAATATTCCTCTCACTCTCGACGAGTATATCGCAATGCTTGAAGGCGAAAACCTTAACATCTACCTTGAGGTAGTTGACGTTACAGACGCTTCTGAAACTATGCCCGAAGAGGACAAGAGCCTTATTGAAAATAAGATCAATAGTATTAATAACATGAAGCATGGTATGCTGATAGATATCTCTCTGTTCAAGATGGTTGGAAACAACGCGGAAACAAGGATCACAGAGACAAAGGCTCCTATCAAGATCAAGTTTAAGATCACGGAAAGCCTTATCAACAAAGACAGCAATGTTACAAGAGTATATTACATTATCCGTGTTCATAACGGAAAGGTTGATGTTCTCAACGGCAGCTTCAATAGTGCTTCGAGAGAGTTCACATTTGAAACAGACAAGTTCTCAAGCTATGCGATCGCATACATTGATAATGCTATTGTTATCCCTTCGGTTCCGTCAGAGCCTTCAACTCCCGGCATTTCGCTCCCCGGAAGCACTCATAAGCATTCGTATGAGTATAATTCCGATGAAGCAAATCACTGGCTGGAGTGTTCCTGCGGTGCTAAAGCTAACAAGAAAGCTCACACATTCGGCGAATGGATGCTTATCAGACCTGCTACCGAAGATGAGGACGGTCTTGAAGAACGCAAATGCACACGCTGCGGATATTGCGAAACAAGAGAAATAGTTGACGTTTCCTCAGCAGCAGGTATTTCTGCTGATTCTGAAAGCCTTGATATGACTGAAAAGGACTTCACAATCGCAATTACATTTGTCATTTCGGCAGCACTTATCGGAACAACGATAGTTAAGCGCAGAAAAGTCAGAAATTAAGACGTAATATACAGTAAAAAAAACAGCCGGGCTGCTATTGCAGTTCGGCTGTTTTTATCGCTTCATCCTTAACAGGCGAAGTATACGCCGACTCTGAAAAAGAGGAAGGATAGTCACCATTTTATTTATCGGCAAACCGCGCAGACTTGAATATTTATACTAAAAACCATTTAAAAACTGTACAAAAAATCGAGCATAATCTTGTAGCTGTTGAAAACAGTTTTATATGGATTATGCGAAGATTTTTTGTCTATAGTTTAATTGGTTTTTAGTATTACACATTGCAGTTCACATAATACTGCGCCTGCGCCGAGAACATCTCCGCATAAATACCGTTTGGCAGCTCTGCAAGCTCATCGTGAGTGCCGTATTCCTTGATAGTGTCGTCTGCAAAGACGGCTATTCTGTCGCAGAATTTACAGCTTGATAATCTATGGGAAATGTATATCGCTGTTCTGCCGCCAACAAGTGAATTGAACTGGCGGTATATCTCATACTCCGCAACGGGGTCAAGGGCGGCGGTCGGCTCGTCGAGGATAACAACAGGCGCATTTCTGTAAAGCGCGCGGCTGATGGCTGTCTTTTGCTGCTGACCGCCCGAAAGCTCCGTGCCCTTTTCATCAAAGCTTTTGAAAAGCGTGGTATCAAGTCCGTGTTCAAGCTTATGTGCGTCGTCGTAAAAACCCGAAAGCTTCAGCACTTCATTTATACGTTCATCATCGGGAGTATCGGCTAAGGCGATATTTTCACGCAGGCTGAACGCAAAAAGCTGAAAATCCTGAAACACAACTGCAAAAAGTCTGCGGTACTCCTCCTCGGAATATTCCTTGATATTCACTCCGTCAACGAGAATTTCTCCCTCGGTCACGTCATAAAGACGGCACAAAAGCTTGATAAATGTTGTCTTTCCTGCGCCGTTAAGTCCCACTACGGAAAGATGCTCTCCCGACTTTATCGTTATATTTATATCCCGCAGGACATAATTTTCAGAACGGGGATATTTAAAACTGACGTGGGAAAATTCGATAGTATGCTCGCCATTTTTAACGGGCTTTGTACCCTTTTCCATTGCCGCAGGATATGCGGTAAATTCAAGATAGCGGTGAGCATAGCTGCAGCGCTTGTGCAGCTCCTGCACCGAGGATACGATATTGTAAAGGCTCCAATAAAGGTTTGACGCACTGTTTACGCACATCTGAAAATCGCCTATTGTGATAGCCTTTGTGACTGCAAGAAAGCCTATGTAAAAATAGCTCATACCGTCACGAAGCGCATTAACAATATTTATCCACATATTATTGGGACGCATTTCACGCTGCTGACCTTTCCAGCATTCGACCTGCTTATCACTAAAGCTGTCCGCCTTTTCACACATCATATCGGCGCTGTCATAAAGACGGATATCCTTTCCGTAGCGGAAATCTGACAGCTGATAGAAGACATATCCCCATACCCTGTTCATTTTTGAAAGCTTCAGGAAATTTTCCGCTTCAATTTTATTATTCTTGGCATTTAATATTGTGATAAGCACAAGTGATATAAGCTGCACGGGGATAAGCCACGGGCAGGTGATTATTATAAGCACTGTAACGCCGCACAGTACAGCGATATTTTTGATTATATTGTACATCTGGTCAAGTACGCCTGCAACGCCGCCGCTGTACCAGCTCATTCCGTCCTTTGCCTTTGCAAGCTTGTCAAGGGCTTCGGGGTCTTCGGTATGCTCGAAATCCATTGCCATTGTGTGCCTTGAAAGTTCGGTTTCAAAATACTGATTGAACCATTCGCGCTGTACATCTATAAGCTGATTTGCAAGATTTTGCAGCATATTTGCAAGCAAGGCAATCCCTATAATCAAGCCTGCGCAAAGTATAATTTTGGGCAGGTGGATTTCGACAGGCGCACCTCCGATAACAAGCACAAGCTCGTCAATAAGGTATTTCGGCAGGATTATCGCAAACATTGTGGGGACAAATTCCGCTGCAAATTTAAGTATATACAACCAAAACAGCGACGGCTTTTCACTTTTGACGGTTTTCAGCATGAACATCAACGTTTCGCCGACGATATTATCTTTCTTTTTATGCATTTGCAGCCACCTCGCTTTCCGGGTCATCAACATAATACTGCGCTTGGATACGGAACATTTCCGCATAGGCGCCATTCTGTTTCAGCAAATTTTCATGTGTGCCGTACTCCACCATTTCGCCGTCCTTGAACATGGCGACGTCTGAGCAGAACTGGGTTGAACTGAGTCTGTGGCTGATATACACTGCTGTTTTGCCGCCGATTAGCTTGTCAAAATCATTGTAAAGCTTGCTTTCCGCAAGGGCATCAAGTGCCGCCGTAGGCTCGTCAAGGACGACTACGGGGGCGTCCTTGTAAAGCGCACGGGCAAGAGCAAGCTTCTGCTTTTCGCCCCCCGACAGGTCAACGCCGTCGTCGTGGATGATTTTAAGTATCTCGGTTGAAATGCCGCAGGGAAGCTCATTCAGCTTGTCGCCGAAGCCTGCGGCAATAAGGCATTTTTCCGCCTTTTCCTTATCGGTTGCTTCGGGGGTATTCATGGAAACATTTTCTGCAAGGGGAAAGGCAAACAGCTCTACGTCCTGAAATACCGGCGCAAATACGCTGTAATAGCTTCGCTTGCTGTACTCGTTTATATTCCTGCCGTTGAGAAGTATCTCTCCCTCGGTAGGTTCATAAAGACGAAGCAGCAGCTTTATAAAGGTGGATTTGCCTGCGCCGTTGAGTCCAACAACTGCAAGGCGTTCTCCTGCTTTTAATTTAAGGGACAGATTTTTCAGCGCATATTTTTCCGACTTGGGATATTTAAAGGACACGTTCCGGAACTCAAATTCATAGCTTTCAAAAGCAGGTACATCATCGCCGCTGTCGGTACTGTTATTATCAAACTCCATAAAGCTGCGGAAGTCATCTACCTGACGGCTGCAGTCAAGCAGTCTTGCAATGCCTTGAAGAAGGTTGTTGATATAGCTGTAAAACGCCATTGACGAGCCAAGATAAAGGCTGAAATTGCCTATGGTCATTTCACTGCGGACTGTCTTATATATGAGCCAGCCATAAACCGCTGCCTGTGAAAAAGCAAACAGTATATTGCTTATCCATGAGGTGATGAGCCATGCTTTAGCATTATTTTTCTGGGCTTCGATGCGCTCTTTTTTAAGCTCTTTTATTTTGTCCGTGAGCCAATCCTGCAAGCCGAACATACGGATATCCTTTGCGGTATCAAAGCTTGTGGTTACGTTCCGCAGATAGTTATCCTTGCGCCACCAGGGTGCAAGATGGTCCCATACACGCTTTTTCACGGTCTTATTTGTATGGTTGTTAAGCAGGAAATTTACGATACAGATAACAAGCATCAGCAGCACTACAAAAATATTCATAGTGCCGAGAATTACAATACCCACCGTAACTACCGCCGCCGACAGCATAAGGTCAACGATATTACGCATCATACCCTCAACGCCGTTGTCATTTGAGTTGCAGGCGTTTCCTGCTTTCTGGTAGCAGTCAAGGACGTCGGAATTTTCAAGGTGCTGAAAGTCAAGTCCCATTACCTTTGCATTTTTCTCCGACATAAGCTTAAAGCGTGCGGCAATAAAACGCCACCAAATCTCGCTGTAATAATAGGAATTAAGCATTGTTGATGCTGCTTGTATAACGGTAAACATCACCATAAGCCATAAAAGCTTTTCTGCGCCTGCTTCGCCCGTTATCATGTCAATTACAAATTTGGATATGAAGGTCCAGAGGTACTGCATGATAGGTGCGCATATCATTCCTATGGGAATTAGCAGAAGAAAGCTTTTGTTATACCGCACCATTGCTTTTAATATGTACTTTATATTGCTGAAAACGCCAAAGTCCTTATGCAAGGGATTTTTCTGCTCCTTGCTTTTGTTCTTTTTCATAAGCTCATCCCTCGCTTTTTTTCAGGAAGGACAGATCCTCACGCTTAAACCACGCTTCATCGCTGCAGCCGACCTGATTCTGATATCCATTGGGCAGATCAATCATCATATCCGCACCTATCATAAGCATAATTGGTGCTACTGCTTTCACAAGCGATGACTGATACATATTCTCGCTTTTGTTGTCCTCGTTTATAATGTTTCCTTTTGAAAACATTCCATTAAATTTACAGAGAAAGTCAAGTGCCTTTTCCGCTTTTTCCGCAGGAATGTTCAGAAGCTTTGCTATGGTTTTTGCTCTGACTGCCTCCTGCCACTTGAAAGTTAGCATATACTGCAGTATTTTCAGATTTGTCTTATCTCCCAGGAATGCAAAAAGCTCTGCTGTTTCATCTGTTATTTTTAACCGTTTTGCAAAACCCTCCTTGGGCTGCTTTACAAGGAAAAAATATTCCAGGTCTTTGTTAAGCCGCATATATGTAAATCCCGATTTGTGATTTACTTCGGAGACTGTGATACTGTCCGTATCACTGATCTCGGGGCGATCATAAAAATATTTATTATTTTTCCACGATGCCGTCTGTATCGCCCATGCATAATCAAGTGCCTGTTCAAAGAATTTTTTAGTACCGTCCTCGGAATCATACACGATTTTTCGAAGCTCATCTATCATCTGCTGGACTACAGAAGAATCCTCCTTTGCCCTTCCGTAAAGATAGTCTATGGAGACGCCGAAAAAGTCTGCTATCTTCGGCAGCAGATCACCGTCGGGATAACTGCCGTTCTCCCATTTGCTGACCGCCTGCGGACTTACGCCGAGGTGAGCGGCAAGGGTCTCCTGTGTAACGCCTTGCTCCTTGCGAAGCCTTTGCAGCTGTGATGAAAATACTGTATCCATATTCCAAAATCTCCTTGTGTTTGATTTTATTACAGTATATCACAAACAGCGGTTGTTGTAAATGCTTGATTTACACGGTGATTCTACTTTATGCGGATAAAAGCCGTATTTTAAACCGTAAGTTTAGTTATATGGTCTAAGCAACTGCAAATTGATAATTCTGAGCGATAAGCTGAACGTTACTGTCAAGCGGATTTTCCTTTTCTGCGCTCTCTATCTTCTCGTTTCACTCTTGTACTGCACGGGCATAACTGGCTTGCACAGCCTGACGACCCCTTCTCAACAAGCATATCCGTACAGGGTGCGGTAAGCGTTGGCGGTTCTTATAATATCGAGCTTGAAAACGTCGCTTCCGAATATCCCGGAGATTATCTGTACCGTTCAGGCTCTCTGAAATGGGATGTTGAATCCGGTATGTGGGGAATATTCCGTGTGCTGCGGAAAGGCGTAAAATACTGCTGTTCCTGCTTCTGCCGAAACATCGGAAACTGGTGGGAAAAGAAATGGTACGATAAATATCTGTAAAGCTGTTCCTTGTGACGGAATATCCGTCGCAGCAGCAAAACAGCCGGACTGCAAATGCAGTTCGGCTGTTTTTTGTAATAATTCGCATTTAAGGCAATGCCGCACGATTATTCCTAATATAAGTCAGGCAGTTCGTCAAGGGTTATAACATATTTGTTATTGTATATTTCCTTGAGAACGTCGGTATCGTTATGGTCTGTAATGTATTCGGTATGCCAGGTCATAAACCATACCCAGTCTGCTTCTGCCTTTTCAAGCTGTTCAACAGTAGGGACACGTCCGCATTCGTGGAAGCATATTGGCATTTCATCTCCCACGACCTTGCTCACATTTTTGTACAGATTGCCGTTTGCGCCGTCGGTATAGGAATCCGCACCTGCAATGTCAACATATTCATTGCCCGGATACCAGTTTTCATAGCTTCTGCCGTTGCCCGAATAGCCAAGTACCCAGATGAGATTGTCAAGTTCCCAATAATTTGTATAGCGGTCATACATAATTACCCAGAGCTTTTTGAAGTTTTCTGCGCCGCCCTTGCCCCACCAGAACCATGCGCCGTCAAATTCGTGGAACGGTCTCCAGAGTACGGGGATATTCTTATCTTTAAGCTCTTTCAAAGCCGCAGCTGCCTTATCCATACCCTTGATAAGCTTTTCATATTCGGGAGTACCTTTTGTGAGTGCCTTATCCCAATCCTTTATCTCGGTTTTCATTGATTCCGCCCAGCTTCCGCTGAAATCAGAGCCGCAGTGCCAGCAGATAGTAACAATACCGCCGCGGTCGTGCCATTCGGCAGCACGCTTGTTTACGCCGTCAAAATCATCATTCATATAGTCAAGGCCCCGTATTGCAGGGTATTTGCCCGTATTTTTATAGATATAGTCAAACTCGTACTGGTCGCTGCCCATCCATGTGGATTCCTGCTGACCCGAGATAATGCCGTTCCGGTAGGTTTTGCATATGTAATCAAAAAGCGCCTGTGCTTCCTTTGAAGCGTTGGGATTTGAAAGCTCCATTTTATAGCCGGAATTTATGGCTTCGGTTTCTTTTTTTGCAGCGGTAGTTTTCGCAGTTGTTCCTTTTGTTGTAACAGTAGTTTTTGCGGTTGACGCTGTTGCAGTTTCTGCCGGCTCGGCAGTTGTCTGGACGGTAACAGGCTCTTCTGCGGTCGTATCTGCTGTTAACACGGCCGTTGTTTCTTCGGAGGTAACGCTTTCTGTAACTGCTTCTGTTGTAACGGAAGTAGAGGTCGTTTCTGCCGACGTTGTTGACGTTATCTCGGATTCGGTCAAGCTCGTTTCTGCGGTAGTTGCAGCTGATGTTGTCACAGAAGCCTCAGAGGTCGTTTGCGGAGCGCTTTCGGTCTTATTGCAGGCTGTTATATTAAGCGCAAGAACCGAAATACAGAAAATCGACAATAACTTTTTTTTCATATTACTTCTCCTTCACATATTCCATAATATCGTCGTATACCGCACGGTAGCCGTCCTCGTTGATATGCATACCCTCAATGGTGTACTCCGCTTTGAGTCTGCCTTGTTCGTCCTTTAGATTTCGGTTGATATCTATGTATCGCTGACCGTGCTTTTCGGCAAGCTTTTTCACCTCTGCATTGGCGGCGGTTATCTTCTCATTGGTGCGTATCTTCAGGCACTCCTTCATCTCCTCGGAAGCAGCCTCAAAATTAACGGGATAATACGCCATAAGATATATTCTCACATTGGGAACGGCGTTTTCTATTGCCGAGATTATCTTATCGTAATTATCCATAAGCTGACTTATGGGGATACTCGACCAGCTTAGATCGTTAGTACCGATATTGATAAAAACCTTGGACGGCTGCAAATCAATTGCACACACGTCTATTACTTCAAGAAGCTCATGGGAGAGGAAGCCGCCCACTCCGCGGTTGTATATTATCGTATCGTCGCTGCGCTCTTTAAGCAGCTTGTTTATTGGGAACATCTCCATAAGGGACGAGCCTGTGAAAACTGTCTGACCCTTTTTGGCGGACTTGTTTTCCTCTTTGTAACGTTCAACCTTTATTCCCTTGTCGGTCATTTTTTTACCCTCGCTTTTTATTTGCGGTTATTGCTTTAATACTTAGAAAACGCTGCTCATTCATACTCTAAAATTGTTGTTACATAATTATATCACTAATCAGGCTCCGAGTCAAACTTATAGCTTGCTTTATTGAAAGTTTTTCGTTTCTTATATGGTATATTCAAATATTATTCACCTTTTGCGGTATTGCCAAAAGTGAATATGTGTATGCACCATCATGAAAGATATGACGGTGCGGGATATCCTCACGGACTGAAAGGAAACGACAACTCTATATACAGCCAGCTTTGCGGTCTTGCTATCAGGTTTGACAGGCTCTTCAGCAAGCGAAAGGAGATCAATGACGTTCAGTTTGATTTCGTTATAAACGAGATCAAGATAGACAGAGGCGCTTTTTCATCAGAGATAATTGACATTCTCTCAAAATGCAGAGGCGAAGTTCTGAGCTATAAAGACATAACAAAGGCTTATCTTCAGGCAAGGGCGCAGGAGGAAAATCTTAAAAGCCTTTTGGAGGAGTATACCTCTGTTAAGGAAAAAATGAAAAATGAGAGCATGGAAAGAATGGCTATCATCTATGCTCTGAGTATGGAATATTACTCCCTCTGGCTGCTGGATCTGAAAAAAAATATCCTTGTTATGAGAAGAAATGACAACAAGTTTACGGATAAAGTGGGTTCCGCTCCGCAGTGCTTTTCGGAATGTATCAATTTGTATGCCGAAAAGATGAAGCAAATGCTTGGCGATATTTTAAAGTAAATTTCGTGGAAACAAAAACAAGGTAAAGCCTGAAAGGGGCGACCCCTTTGGCAGTCCGCAAAAAAATCAAGGGTATCGAGCTTTGACGCTCGGTACCCTTAAATTCTTCTATACGGTCATTCCCTAAAATCTGACCTTGTTTTTACGGGGAATGGTTTTGATAACAGATCCGTATTACTGTTTCTTTGTCTTTCTGCGGACAAAGACTGCTGTTCCAATGGCAGCTGCCATTACGGGAATAACGAAAACTGCCGGCTTATCTGCTGTGCCGACGCTGTCATTATCTGCCCAAGCGCCTGCTGCGGAGGAAACATCGTCAACATCGCCGAGAGGCTCCTTGTCGATAACGATAGCCCAATCGGAGGCGTGAGTGAAGATAAGGTCTGCTTTGCCGCCGCTTATCTTTCCGTAATCCATGAACTCCAGTTCCTTGGTCTTTGGATTATAGTAGAAAAGATTTGCATACAAGCCGTTGTTCTTGCTGCCGAGGTCGATGGTAAGTGTTGCTGTGAAGCCGAATTCTCCCTCATGGGCAAGAGATATCTGGATAGAATATTTCTCGCCTGTAACGTTGTTTATAATGCTCACGGGAATATTATTTGTATTTGCGGTGACGCTCAGGTCTATATCTTTCGGATT
The DNA here is from genome assembly GCA_945876755.1 of uncultured Clostridia bacterium. Classification (GTDB taxonomy): domain Bacteria; phylum Bacillota; class Clostridia; order Oscillospirales; family Ruminococcaceae; genus RGIG8773. The sequence goes on along the minus strand of CAMCPM010000007.1, from coordinate 61,370 downwards.
TGTTACGTCCTTGCCGTTTATTGTCCATGTAATGCCGTTGCCCATGTCAAGCACAAGGTCGATATCCTTGCCTGCGATATCGCTGACAATATCCTTGGGAAGCTCTGTTGTGCCGTTCATATCGACTTTAATTGTGCCGCCCTCGGGAGTTTTGCTTATTTTGTCGGAAACGCTGTTCCAGCCGGATTTGCCGTTTTCGCCCTCTATCTTAGGTTCGTTATTGTTGCTGACGGGAGGCTTTGTAGTTGGGTTCTGATTGTTTGAGGGAGGAGTAGCAGGAGGTATGCTGTTTACGGTTATTGCCTGTTCCGTGGTTTTGCCGCCGTAGGTTATTGTTACTGACTTATCGGTCAGAGCAATGTTCTCGCTTGGGCTGAATGTAAACTCGGAAGCGTTTGCTTCGCTGTATTCAACATTTTCTGTTTCGCCGTTTTCATAGGCAACGGTGATCACAAGTCCTCTCGGGTCAAATTTATCTTTCTCCATATAGACTATTCTTGCAGGAGGAGTATTGACAAAAATGGAATTAGGCGCCCATTTATCCCACTTTGCGTAAAGGGTGATGTTGCCCGTAACAGGCTTGGTGAAATCATAGGGAACGGTGCATGCTTCGTCAGTATACCAGCCGCCGAAATCAGCCTTTGCCTTTGTGGGCGCTGTCGGCTCGGAAACCGTTTTGCCGTCGTTTACCTGTGCTGCGGTAACTTCGCTGCCGCCGTTTGTTTCAAAGGTAACTGTGTAAATCTTTGCAACGTCTGCAATATGCTCGCCGCAGTTTGCGCAGTCGCCGTTTGAATCGGGGGCGGTGTGAGCCGTTCTTGCTGTGACTGTCTTAGCTCCGCTTACTGTTCCGCCTGTAAAGGAAAGGCAGGGGAAATCACCTATACTTTTTTGAATGTTAGAAGTGCTAAAATATTTCGGAAGAGTGGTTACAGTATATACATTGCCGTTCAAATAAAAGTTTTGGTCGATAGTCTTTCCGTTTTCGTCAACATATTTTACGATAAAGAAGTCAGAACCGGCAATTGTGCCGCTGCCTGCTTTAAGCGGCACTGATATGCCGTGCTTGACGTTGGGGTAGACAGAACAATTCCCGTAGTATGAATATGTATCAACGCTGAGAGTGCCGCTTACATAAAGAGTACCGCTAACATAGAATGGTTTCACAGTGTTATTTATATAACATCCGTCGCCAAGCGATAAACATCCGGAGTAGGCGGTAGTACTATATTCACCATCATTATTTATAATGGTTGCATTATTAAAGTTGATAGTTGCGGTTACGCTACTCGGAACATATATCTGCACATCGGCAGAGTTGGTGCCTGTAAAGGTGTAATCATAGCCGTCCTGCAGTTGGATTTCATAGAAATTTGAATCGTTGTAATAGCTAACGGTAACGCCTGCGGGTGCGCTGCTTGTGTAATCAACTATCCGGTTCAGTTCAACAGTCGCTTGAAGTGTTTCTGCCGAAGCGCTGATAACGCCCATATCCGAAATGACGGGAACAAATGGCGCTGCTGTCATGCTTGCCGCTATTGCCGCAAGGCAAAGGCAGCCGATTATCTTTTTCTTCAGGTTTCTTCTTTTAGTCGCTGACATATTAAATTACCTCCTGTAATTGTTTTTGATATTTATGATAATGTTCCCCGAGGGCAACATCAGCATGCCATGGTTTTTTTGAGCTTATAAAATGGATAACGCCGTATTCCGTTCGTCGGGCGTCGGCGAAAAGCTCCCGTGTGGTGGGCTTGCGGGAGGTGCAGAACTGCTCGATATTGTGGGTGTAGTTCCATTTCAGGTCAAGCATTTTCACGCTGTCGTTGAAAAGGATATTAAGCGTGTCCTGGTCGTTGTATATCCACTTTTTGCGGTTGAGAAGCTCTACCGCCGCTTTATCCGAGGTAAGCTTGCGGCAGCGTTTAAGGTCGAAAAGTATGACTCCTGCATTGAAGTATCTTTCGATATGCTTTATTTCAAGTATTTTTGTGCAGTAGTCGGTGAAATTGTAGGGCGTTCCGTCATAGAAAAGGGCTCTTTTTGTGCGGATATAGTGGCGAGCTTCAACCATTTCCGCGGCGGCTATGGCTCTGCCCTCAAGGTTCATATCGTAAAGTTCTGATATGTCGCCCTCAATAATTGTATCGCAGTCGATATAAAGCACTCGGTCGTAATCCCCGAAAAGCTCACCCAGAATGAAAAGGCGGTAGTTTGTGGCGGCGGTGATGTAGGTGCTTACTCTATCCTTTACGCTATCGTGGACGGTGGACATATCAACGAACCGCACCGTGAAGTTCGGGAATTTCTCAGAAATGCGCAGAAGCTTTTCTTTGCTTTGTTCCGAAAGCTCGCTGTGCAGGATGATTATCTCATACTGTCTTGACTTATCCGCGTTGCACATCAGCGAATATATCGACACTGTCATATGGGGAGCGTAGTTTTCGTCCGAGGCATAGCACAAGGTTATGGGGTTATTTTTTTCCACGGATAGATCACCGCCTCTTTTGCCATAAATTTGAATTATACATAGTTATTATATCATTTCTTTTTTTATTTTTCAACACCCAAAAGGGTGAAAAGATCAGTTTTTCTCTTTCTGACAAAAAGAATAAGATATTAACAAAAAATTAAGGCAAAAAGTATATAACTATACAGCATTAAGGTACGGGAGACACAGGAAAAGCGGATATTCTGCGCTTTTGCAAGTTTTTTTACATTATATATTGACATTTTTCTATCTGTTGTGTATAATGATATATAGAAATTTATCAATATGAGGTGTGGGTATGGATATTGACGCAAAAAAGGCGGCGGTCATTTTTAAGGCGTTCTGCGATGAAAACCGTATAAGGATATTACAGCTTTTGCAGGGCGGCGAAAAATGCGCTTGCAGGCTGCTTGAAGAATTGAATATCACTCAGCCGACTCTTTCGCACCATATGAAAATACTCTGCGACAGCGGTATTGTTACGGGGCGAAAAGAGGGAAAGTGGATGCATTATTCAATTTCCAAAGCAGGGATAGAACGTGCGCAGGAATATCTTGTTTCGCTGAAAAATTAAAAGGAGGAAAAATACAATGAATAAAACAGATAAGGCTTTGGAGCTTTTCTCAAATAATTTCAATTGTTCTCAGGCGGTGCTTACGGCGTTTGCGCCTGATTTCGGGCTTGACGAAAAGCTTGCGTTAATGCTTGGCACGTCATTCGGCGGAGGCGCAAGAAACGGTGAGATATGCGGTGCGGTTTCGGGGGCACTGATGGTTCTGGGACTGAAATACGGTCATTTTGATTCTGCCGACTGTGAGCAGAAGTCAAGGGCGTATTCAATTGCTGTTGAATATACAAAGCGGTACAAGGAAGCTAACGGTTCAATTGTCTGCCGCGACCTGCTGGGGTATGACCTTTCAAAGCCCGACGAAATGGCTTGTATAAAGGAAAAGGGGTTGTTCGGTGAGGTTTGTCCCAAAGCAATAAAAAGTGCTGTGGAAATACTGGAAAGCATCCTTGCCGATTATGAATAGCAGGCAAACCTATTAAGATTCATACATAGAAAGGTATAATTATTATGGGAACGATAAAAACAGTCTGGGATTTTTTCCAGTCTGAGATACTTGGCATGGCTTGGCTGAACAGGCTTATCGGCTCGGTGCTGAACGCTCTCGGTCTTGACACAAGCGGAAAGGTCGGCGGCAGCGTGAGATTTTTCATCTATGACATGATAAAAATTATGGTACTGCTGGGTGTACTGATATTCGTTATCTCGTACATTCAAAGCTATTTTCCGCCGGAACGGACAAAAAAGATACTTGGGCGTTTTCACGGTATTTGGGCAAATATTATTGCTGCTCTGCTGGGTACGGTAACGCCATTCTGCTCCTGTTCGTCCATACCGCTTTTTATGGGATTTACAAGCGCAGGTCTGCCCCTTGGCGTAACATTCTCATTCCTTATTTCTTCGCCTATGGTCGACCTTGGCTCACTTGTGCTGCTGATGAGTATTTTCGGCTGGAAGGTCGCTGTTATCTACGTTATCGTGGGACTTGTCATTGCTGTCGCAGGCGGTACGCTTATCGAAAAGCTGCATCTTGAAAATCAGGTTGAGGAGTTTATACGAAACGCTAAAAGCCTTGACGTTCCGCAGGAGGAGCTGCATTTCAAGGATCGTGCGAAATATGCCTTTGAGCAGGTATGTACAACGGCGAAAAAGGTTTTCCCATATGTTCTCATTGGCGTTGGCATAGGTGCTGTTATCCACAACTGGATACCGGAGGAATTTATCGTTAATATTCTCGGTGACAATAATCCGTTGGGCGTTATTATTGCAACGGCTGCGGGTGTTCCAATGTATGCCGACATTTTCGGTACTATCCCGATCGCCGAAGCATTGCTTGCAAAGGGTGCGCTGCTGGGTGTGGTGCTGTCCTTTATGATGGCGGTAACGACACTTTCTCTGCCGTCAATGATAATGCTTCGGAAAGCGGTCAAGCCGAAGCTGTTGGGTATTTTCATTGCAGTTTGTACGGTGGGCATAATCATTGTGGGATATTTCTTTAATGCAATTCAAGGCTTTATTATTTAGGAGGTTTTATTATGTCATTGTTTGGTTTTATGAAAAATACGGAAGAAAAAAAGCGCCCTGTTGACAAGGCGCTTATCGCAAAGATAAAAAGTGTAAAGGTGCTGGGGGCAGGCTGCAAAAACTGCCACAGACAGCTTGAGAATGTTAAAAAGGCTCTTGAAGTTATGAGCATTCCCGTTGAGGCGGAGTATATCACCGACATGGCGAAAATTGCCGAATACGGCGTTATGAGTATGCCTGTTATCGTGGTGAACGAAAAGGTCGTTTCTCAGGGAAGGGTGCTGAAACCCTCAGAAGTAGGGGAGCTTTTGCAGAAAGCCGAATAGAAGATACTGCTATTCTTCCGGATAATCAAGGGTGAAATTCTCAAATACCGCTGTGTTTCCGCCGGCGGCATAAAGTCCGATAACAACTCCGGTAAATCCGCCCGATACCTCGCTTGTGAGGTATTTTGTCTGTCCAAAACCGAGATGAATATCGCCGACATAGAAGTTATAGAAAAGATTATCTGCTGTTATTCTCAGCTTTGCGCTGCCCGAAGGAACAGGCACGGCGGTCTGTATATGCTTTATGCCGCCGATATTCAATTTCAGCACGGCTTCAAAGCCGCTGTCCGTCTTACGCAGGGCGACTTCGTAATGCTCGTCCTCGCACATATAGACTGTCACGCCTGCTTCTCCGCTGTCAACGGATACGTTTACTGAAAGGTCAAGCTTGAAGTCCCTTTGACGCATACCGATAAAGGTGGGGGAATCGGTATTATCAAGGGTAATATCCGTTCCGTGCAGGACTGCTTTGTCTGCCGAAAGCTTGTAGTTTTCAAGCTTCGGGTGGCGTAGATAGCACCAGTCGATATTCCAATCGGTATTTTCAAAGGTGTAGTTTCTCTTGAAATCCTGTGCAAAATTGCCATCAAGCTCATAGCTTTCGGCGCAGGTGCCGTCTGTGCCTGCGGTGAACCAGCCGTCCTTATCAAACTGTGCAGGAATGAGGAAAACTTCACGTCCCAGATTGTGATAGGGCATCCACATATGTATCTGACGGAAGCCAAGACAGAGGATATGCCAGCTGCCGTTATAGTCCTCGATAAGGTCGCCGTGGCCTATGCCCTGTATGATAAAGGGCGCTTTGTTGCGGTTTGTCAGAACGGGATTATGCGGATAGTTCTCAAAAGGTCCCCACACCGACTTGGAACGGGCATAGGTTATCATATGGCCATACTCGGTGCCGCCTTCGGCTGCCATAAGGTAATAATATTCGCCTATCTTGTACATATGGGGGCTTTCAAGGTAACGTCCGCCGGAGCCTTGCCAGATACACTTGCTTGCGGACAGCTTTTCGCCAGTTTCGATATTAATTTCACACTGGGTAACTCCGTTTATGCCGTTATCGTCGCTGCCGTTGCTCATGAAATATGTTCTGCCGTTTTCAAAGTAGAGGGAGGGGTCGATGCCGCCCTGTTTTACTGTGATAGGCTCAGACCATTCGCCGTAAATATCATCGGTGTAAACGTAGAAATTTTCGTGTGTGGTGTCGTTGGTGGTCACCATGTAAAAACGTCCGCTGTTGTAGCGGATAGTCGGCGCAAAAACGCCGCCCGAGCTGTTTATCTTTTCAAGCATTACCTGACTTTTCCGTGTGAGGACGTGTCCTATCTGCTTCCAGTTGACTAAATCTTCGCTATCGAAAAGCGGAACTCCGGGGAAATACTGGAACGAGCTGCACACCATATAATACTTATCGTTTGCTCTGCACACGCTGGGGTCGGGGTAAAAGCCTTTTAATACCGGGTTTGTGTAAATCATAAAAATTCTCCTTATTTTTTTTCAATTATGACTGCATTGCTGCCCATTTGTCTGAACCGTTTCTCAAACAGCTTCATATCGTATTTTTTTCTGCCGCTCATAGGGTCGTTCATATACACGACCTGCTTTTCCTTATTGTACCCTGTAAGCAGGAGGCAATGCTCATAGCGAGTCCAGGTGACTTCCTTTCCCGTTTCCGCTACTGTCCATTTATAGCCCTCCTGCGGTTCTGCCATATCCGCGGTCGCCCACACAATGACCGGATTTCCGCTATCTATGGCGGCATAAAGCGATTCGGCTGTACAGCCTGTAATATTCTTTACCTTCCATTCGGAATTTTTATCGTATTTTTCAAGATATTTTTCGGCGGCTTCCACTATTGCTTCCGAAAGGCAGCCGTAAGCATATGTACTGTGGGGATTGCCTACAAAAACCTTTTTGAAATCCGAAGCGCGGTATTCGCCCATGGGAAGATAATTGTCCGCAAGATTTCTTTTGTCAGCCTTAAATCCGATATGATTAAGCAGCATGGTAAGCGAGGTTATTTCGCAGCCTGTCGGAAGCTCCGGCAGCTGGAGGATATTATCCACTTTTATATATCTTGAAGTTCCGGCTTCAGCCTCGGGAACTTTTACTGTTATTTCCGTAGAGCAATAAGAGGTATCGTTTTTATCCCTGACTGCAATTTTGCGGCTTCCACTTTTAAGATTTGTGACGGTTATGCTTTTGCTTTTCATAGGTCTCCAGGTTTTTCCGTCGTTTGCTGTATATTCGTATTCTCTGTCGGAGTCGTCTTTATAATTATCAATATATATTTTTATTTTTCCGTCCTTATAAATTTTTTCTCCGCAGCTTACGGTGTGAATGTCTATGGAACGGCTGTCTGAACTGTCTCCCACATATACCGTGCAGATATCGGAAGCGGAAGCGTTATCATTGTTTTTCATCACACGGACCGAATAGCTTCCTGCTTTCAGCTCTTTAAGCGTAAATTTTGTTCCCGACATTTTGCGGTACTTTTTGCCTGCGTTGAAGCTGATGAAGTACACGTCGCTATTCCCCGTATCTTCTATTGTGCAGGTTATTTTTCCGTTGTTTTTGCCGTCGGAGCAATCCGTTACGCTGAGGGAAAATTCAATATCTTCGCTTTTTAGATGTACAGAACGGCTTTCGTTATCGGCATAAACGGGTACTGCCGTTATTGCGGAAAAAGCCAAGGCACATATTATAATGCACAAAATCAGTATGTGTTTAAAATATTTCATGGGTCGATACCTGTCCTTAAAAAATAATAAGGTCGTGTCCCTAAAAAACGACATAAACCGTTGTTATTTTAGCACAATATTGATTTGCGGTCAAGTATATATGTGCGTGGATAAAATATTTAGGGACGGATATAATATCCGCCCCCGGAAATTTATATTAATTATCAGTTCAGTCGCCGAAGGAAATTCCCAGATGTCTTGCGGTGACTACAAGCTGATGGTCCTCGGTAACGAATTTGGTCTTTCCCGCAACCTCTTTAAGTGGATTTTCGGTAATGGCGCTCTTTACCATTGCAACGGAATAGCCGTACTTTTCCTGCTCGATAAGCTTTGCTGCACGGACGCCGAACTTTGTTGCAAGCACTCTGTCGTATGCCGAAGGGCTTCCGCCTCTGAGCATATGTCCCGGAACGCAAACTCTTGTGTCAATACCCGTACCCTGCTGTATCTGTGCTGCAAGGCGGTTCGTAGCTGTGGTGATGCCTTGCTCCTGACGCTTCTTTGCACGTTCCTTTTTCTTCATTTCGGCTTCTTCAACATCAAATGCGCCCTCTGCGACCGCAACGATTGAGAAGGTCTTTCCTGCGGCGCTTCTCTTATTGAGAGCTTCAATGACCTTTTTCGGGTCGTAGGGAATTTCGGGGATGATAATAATATCCGCACCGCCTGCGATTCCCGAATAAAGTGTAAGCCAGCCTGCTTTGTTGCCCATTACCTCTACCATAAGGATTCGGCTGTGTGAAGCGGCGGTGGTATGGAGACGGTCGATAACGTCGGTTGCTATATCAACGGCGGTATGGAAACCGAAAGTAACGTCTGTACCGAAAATATCGTTGTCGATAGTCTTTGGCAGTCCGATAACGTTAAGTCCTTCCTCGGAGAGGAGATTTGCTGTCTTGTGAGTGCCGTTTCCGCCGAGAGTCAGCAGGCAGTCAAGCTTCTGCTTTTTGTAGGTGTCCTTCATTGCCTTGACCTTATCGACGTTGTCTTCGCCGATGACCGACATCATTTTGAACGGCTGGCGCTTTGTACCGAGAATAGTTCCGCCCTGAGTGAGAATGCCCGAAAAGTCGGAGGGCTTCATTTCCTTGGCGATGTTGTTTATCAGGCCGTAATAGCCGTTCTGGATGCCGACTATCTCAACATTATCCTCGCCCATACGCTCGAAGCACGCCTTGGCAACGCCTCTGATGGTAGCGTTAAGTCCGGGGCAGTCGCCTCCGCTTGTAAGGATGCCTATTCTTCTCTTTGCCATTTTAAATTCCTCCCGGTTTAAAAATCTGGTTAAAAATCAAGGACGTAAAACTTATGGTAATTACGTCCTTGATCAATCCTTGCTTTTGCTTTAATTTTGCGTTCCTTTTGATTCTCCGGTGTTTTAGGGTTTTGCGCTTTGCATTTGTTTTAAATCCGAACAAGTACCGATGTTTTTTCGCTTTGCGAAAAAACTCGGAAACGAACGCTTGCGTTCGTTTTAATTACGCATTACGAATTACGAATTACGAATTTACTGTGATTCCGGCTTTCATTGCCATAAATTCCTCAAACTTGTCGGCGGGCATAGGCTTGCCGAAGAAGTAGCCCTGTGCGTGGTTGCAGCCCGACTGCTTCAGTATTTCTGCCTGACCGATGGTCTCTATGCCCTCGGCAATGGTTTCTATCTTCTTGGACTTGGCAATTCTTATTACCGCTGAAACTATCTCTCTGGATATTTCGTCCTCTTCAAGATACATTATAAATGAACGGTCAAGCTTCAGCAGGGTAATGGGAAGTACCTGGATATAGCTCAGGGACGAATAGCCTGTACCGAAATCGTCCATGGAAAGCTTAACTCCCAGCTCCTTTATTTCCTCCATCTGCTTGATGGCGTTGTCGATATCCTTCAGGGCAAGTGATTCGGTAAGCTCGACGTCAAGCCACTGGGGAGCAAGACCTGTTTCCTCAAGCGCCTTCTGGATAGACTCCTTGACGTTGGTCTGGTAGAAGTCCACTGCGGTAAGGTTGATGGAAACGGTAACGGGCGGATAGCCCTTGTCCTGCCAGATCTTGTTCTGGCGGCAAGCCTCGTGCAGTACGAAATCGCTGATCTGGGTTATCAGCAGTGAGCTTTCCGCAACGGGAATGAACTGGTTGGGCGGTACTATTGTGCCGTCCGGCTTTATCCAGCGGATAAGCGCCTCCATACCCATAAGGGTGCCGTCCGAAAGGTTGATCTTGGGCTGATAATAAAGTGCAAGCTCGTGATTTTTGAGGGCATGGGAAAGCTCAGCCTCAAGAGCGTTGCCTGCAAGTATTTTATCATGGACTTTATTGTCATATCGGATAATGTCATTCTTTGTGCCGTCGGACATACTGAGTGAAAATTCCGCATGGTCAAGCACCTTGGCGAAATCGTCGCCGCCGTCGGACATTTTGCAGTAGCCTGCCGAACAGGTCGCTGACTGATTCATAAGTATTTCGCCGCATACATCGTGAAGCTTGATTTGTATCTTTCTTATGATATTTACGGGAAGTTCCTCGTCGCCGTTGTCGCGGATAAGCAGGGCGAAATTATCGCCGCCGATCCTTGCGCCGAATCCGCCTTTTGTAAGGGATTCCTTTACGATCTTTCCGAATTCTTTAAGCAGCTTGTTGCCGTTGATATAGCCGCAGGTATCGTTTACGATGTGGAAATTGTCGATATCCAGAACGATGACCCAATAATTCTGACCTGCTTCGGCACAGCACTCGAAGGTCTCCTGACCTATCTGCATGAACTTGTTTCTGTTGTATATCTGGGTGATATCGTCGATATAAGCCATTTTTTCGATAAGGCTGTCCTTTTCCTTATCCTTGGTGATATCGAGGATAGCTCCGCCTATATCCGCAAGTATCTTGTTCTTTCCGGGGTTTATTTTATACCGGAACTGATACCAGTGGTAGGTGTTGTCCGCTGCGAGCATACGAAATTCGGTATAATGCACAGTATTGTTGTCCGCATTGTGTGTATTTTCCATAGCGCCTTCGAGGGCGTCGAATATCATAACGTCCGAGGGGTGGAATCTTGCTCTGAGGACGCCTGCGGAAATGTTGGAAACGTTTATGCCCAGCATGGCTCTGAGCTGCTCCGAGATGAAGTAGGAGCTGCTGCCCGGCTCTTTAAGGAGCAGGCCTATTTCGGAAAGCTCCATTGAAAGGGTATAGCGGCTTTCGGACTCTGAAAGGTCCTTTGAATAGCGGATAAGGTCTTCTTTCATTCTTACGGTTTCGGAAAGGTCGAGGCCGATGGAAAGCATAAGGTAGCGTGTACGCTTCTTGTATGTTGTCACGCTGACGATAGAGGTATTCCACACTGTACAGACCTTTGCTCCGCCCTTTGCGGTAACGTAGAATTCCTCGTCACGGTTATTGACGATAGCTTGCAGGCTCGGGGCAAAGGCGTCCGCCGGCAGGACTTTTTTCAATGTTTTTATATCGGACAGGTCCTCGGAGGTATAGCCGATGGACTTGGTCAGCTCGTTGTTTACTTCGACGTAGTGGAAGTCGGCGTCCCACAGGATAGCCATAGAGTTGATATTCTGCATTATCCGGGAGATATTTTCCCGTTCTCTGAAGATGCGTTCCTGTTCAAAATTGACAAGGCTGACGATAAGTATTGCTGCTGAGACTGCTGCAACGGCGGCAAAGCAGATCATGATGACGCTTGTATATGCCGGGATCCTGAGCGCAACATTGAGAACAGTCAGAGCTGCCGCGACATAGGCTGCGGCAATAATTATCCATTTGGTAAAGCGCCTGCGCATGGTTGATCCCTTCCTTTCTTAAATGTTTATCCAATTCTAAAGCGCCCCTTTAAGGACGCCGGAAATGTTTGCAGGAAAATTCTACTATAATTACAATTACATTATACAAAATCAATGCATTTTTGTCAATATTTATAATGTACAAACACCAAAAAACATTTAAAATTTCACAAAGACGTCACAATTAAATGTTAAAATAGATAAAGAAAAGTGCGCATAAGAAGAGATTTTGACGAATTTTATCCTCCGCAAACGGAATGCGTTTGCAGAAAATCAAAGCAAAAACAGCACGCCCTATTAAATTTTGAAAGGACGATTTTAAAATGCCGAAAATTCTTATTGTTGATGATGAAAAAATGATACGCAACGTTGTAAAAGAGTACGCCGAGTTCGAGGGGTATGAAACTGCCGAGGCGGGAGACGGCATGGAAGCCGTTGAAATGTGCCGCAGGGAGGATTTCGACATCATCGTGATGGACATTATGATGCCAAGGCTGGACGGTTATTCCGCTGTGAAAGAAATTCGCAAAACAAAGCAGATACCCGTTATCATGCTTTCTGCAAGGGGTGAGGAATACGACAAGCTTTTCGGCTTTGAGATAGGCGTGGACGACTATGTGGTAAAGCCCTTTTCGCCCAAGGAGCTTCTTGCAAGAATAAAAGCCGTTCTCAAAAGAGGTAGCTCTGCCGGCGGTGACGGTGATGCCAAGCTTGAAAAGATAAAGTTCGAGGGCCTTGAAATAAATGTTGCGGGACGTGAAGTTACTATTGACGGCAAGCCTGCTCAGCTTACGCCTAAGGAATACGACCTGCTGTTTTATCTTGTGCGGAACAAGGGCATTGCACTGTCCAGAGAAAAGCTGCTTGAGGAGGTCTGGGGGTACGACTTCTACGGCGATGACCGCACTGTTGACACGCACATCAAGATGCTTCGCAGCTCGCTGGGAGAATACCGCAAATTCATTGTGACCCTCAGAGGAATGGGTTACAAGTTTAACGCCTGAAGCGGAAAGGAAGCCCTGTGAAAAATAATCTGAAAACCATACGGAATACGGTGTGGATATACTTCACCATATTTATCGTCAGCATACTTGTACTGCTGTGGTTCAGCTTCGGTATCTCCCTTGAATCCACATATAAGCGTATGAAGACTCATGACATTTTTGAGATAGCAAACTATATACTCACCGACTGGAGCGAGGACGAATTCACAAACGACAGTCTCGACCGTATCGCATATGACAACAATATGTGTATTCTTATTCAGGACGCTTACGGCAACAGAGTTTATTCCTATGACATGATGGCAAGCAACTGTCTTATTCACGGTTTTTATGCCGCTGACCTGTACAAATACCGTGCAAAGGCGCTTTCAAGTACGACGGGTATTTACTATGCCGAGGTGAATAATCCGCGCTTCAATAACAATACAATGCTTTTTGTAATGGTTCTGGGCGACAGGACCGACCCCAGCGGATACATCTTCCTGAACACCTCTCTTGAACCGCTGGACTCCACTAAATCCATCATAAACAGCCAGATTTTGTGGATAAGCGTGATGCTGCTTATTCTGGGTCTGGGTATCTCCTACTTCCTTGCCAGACTTATTGAAACGCCTATAGTCCGCATTACAAAATCGGCGAAGAAAATGGGTCAGGGAGATTATTCCGTAAAATTCGACGGCAGAGGCTACACCGAAACGGAGGCTCTTGCCGAGACTCTGAACTATGCCGCTTCGGAGATATCCAAGGTGGATTCCCTGCGCCGTGACCTTATCGCAAACATTTCCCACGACCTGAGGACGCCGCTTACCATGGTAAAGGCTTATGCCGAAATGATAAGGGACCTTTCGGGTGACAATCCTGCAAAACGTCAGGAGCACGTCAATATCATCATTGAGGAAAGCGACCGTCTTGCTGCGCTGGTAAATGATATTCTCGACCTTTCCAAGCTGGAAAGCGGTTCGGCGGAAATAAACAAGACCACTTTTTCCATAACGAAAAAGATACACGAGATAATGGGACGGTATACGCTGCTTTCAGAGCAGAAGGGGTATAATTTCTACGTCAGCGCCGATTATGACGATGATTTTGAGATAGAAGCGGACGTTATCAAGATAGAGCAGGTTTTATACAACCTTATCAACAATGCGGTGAATTATACCGGCGAAAACAAGAATGTTTACATTACGCAGATAATTGTTGACGAGACTACCGCGAGAATTGAGATCACCGACACAGGTAAGGGTATTGAGCCTGAACTTCTGCCGCTTATCTTCGACAGATACTACCGCGCCGAAAAGAGCAAGCGTGAGGTCATCGGCACGGGATTGGGACTTTCCATTGTAAAGCAGATACTTAAACAGCATAACTTCAAATTTGGTGTACGCTCGGAGATCAATGTGGGCAGTACCTTCTGGTTTGAAGTAAAGGGCAGAGCTGTGCATGATACGGAAAAGGGGGTAAATGAAAATGACTAAAAAAGAACGTGCTGCACTGGCGGTTTCGGGTCTGGCGGAAATTTACCCCGACGCAAAATGCTCGCTGGTATACAGCAAGCCATATGAGCTTATGATAGCAGGGCGGCTTTCGGCTCAGTGTACAGACGCAAGGGTGAATATCGTTACCAAGACTCTTTTTGAGCGTTATCCCACTCTTGAAGCCTTTGCAGAGGCGGATATTGACGAGGTTGCGGAGATAATCAAGCCCTGTGGTCTTTACAAGACCAAGGCGAAAAGCATTGTAGAGGCTTGCAGGCGGCTTCTTTACGACTTCGGCGGCGAGCTGCCGAAAACTATTGACGAGCTGACTACTCTTTCGGGAATAGGCAGGAAAACTGCAAACCTTATCATGGGGGATGTTCATCATCTTCCTGCTGTGGTCACAGACACCCACTGCATAAGAATTACCGGCAGGCTGGGGCTTACGGCGGAGTCCGACCCCAAAAAGGTGGAGCAGGATCTGCTGAAGCTGATACCGTCCGACAAGGGCAGCGATTTCTGTCACAGGCTTGTGATATTCGGCAGGGAATACTGCACGGCGAGAAATCCGAAATGCGGAGAGTGTCCGCTGAAAAAGCATCTTAACGGCTATGTATGCCGAATTACGGCGAAAAAAGGAAAATAAACATTGAAAGGAAAATCATCATGAGAGAAATAAACGTTGCCGAGATAGAAAACACCGTCCGCGACCTGTGCATACAGGCAAACAGATTTCTTCCAAAGTCGCTTGTGGACTGCATAGGCTGCTCGGTAAGCAAGGAAAAATCACCTACGGGAAGGGAAGTGCTTTCCGACCTTATGCGGAATATTGAAGCTGCGGAAAGTGAAGAGCTTGCTGTTTGTCAGGACACGGGCATGGCTGTGATATTCCTTGATATCGGTCAGGATGTACATTTCACGGGCGGTTCGCTTTACGAGGCGGTAAACAGGGGCGTATCGAGAGGTTATACCGAGGGGTATCTCCGCTGTTCGATAGTTTCAGACCCTATTGAAAGAGTCAACACAGGCGACAACACTCCTGCGGTGATACATACCCGTATCGTTGACGGAGATAAGGTGTCGGTAGATGTATGTCCCAAGGGCTTCGGCAGTGAAAATATGTCGAAAATGAAGATGTTTACTCCGTCGGCAACTGTTGAGGATATCGAAAATTTTGTTGTGGACGTTATCTCTCAGGCAGGAAGTAATCCATGTCCGCCTATGGTAGTGGGTATCGGTATCGGCGGCGATTTTGAATACTGCGCATATCTTGCGAAAAAGGCGCTGTGCCGTGATGTGGCTGTGAAAAATCCCAAGCAGCTTTACGCCGACATGGAGAAGAACATTCTTGAAAAGGCGAACAGGCTGGGTATAGGTCCTCAGGGCTTTGGCGGAACGACTACCGTTCTCAGCGCTGCCATTGAGCAGGCTCCCACGCATATTGCAGGACTTCCCGTTGCTGTGAATATTGGCTGTCACGTTACACGCCATGCGCACAAAATCATTTAATTAGCAAAACAAATGCAAGCGTTTGCTTTATAGCTGATCCAGCGCAGCCGCGCTGGTCAGGTGTCCAGAGGGCGGAAACCCTTTGGTCGCTCGTCGCAACGAGCGAAATTCTTAGCTTGGCGCCGCAGCGCCGCCTAAGAAGCGCTCTGCAAGGTTGAATTTTGCGGCGTACCGCCGCAAAAGAAGGACACTCTGCAAGAGAGAGCGTCCTTAACAACGGCGAAGCCGTTGCAATATACGAGGAGACAACCTTCAGGGAAAGGGGGAGCACTCATTGAATGTCAGCTCCGTCGCCGTCTCCCCCTTCCCCTTGCGGTTTTCCCTCTGCACTCTCTTTCCCTAAACCCTAACCCCCTCCGGCTACCGATGTCATTTTGCAGGAAAAAGCAAATTAGAGGAGAACCATTTAAAAAATTGAATGTTACCTTGAAACATGACAAAACAGTTCTCAAAAGTTAATTTAAATAAATAAAATTTAAATTCCCAAGCTTAAAAATCGGCAAAGGATAAGGGGTGTAAGGGAAGGGGGAGCACGAGGGGGAAACCGTTAGGGGAAAAGGAAATGCCGATTTTTGTTGGCTTTTAGTTTTTCCTTGTCCCCTCATAGGTTTCCCCCTCGTATTTTGTAAGCTAAACTATAATTTAGCTTAGTACAACTCCACACTTTTAACGAGGTATTTTTATGGATAGATTTGACGTTCTCCTTTTTGACCTGGACGGCACGCTCACCGACCCACAAGAGGGTATTACAAATTGTGTGAAATACGCTCTTGCGGCGCAGGGTATTATCGAAACCGACACGGATAAGCTGAGGCGGCTTTTTATCGGGCCTCCGCTTTTTGATTCTTTTACCGAGTTTTACGGTTTTACCCCCGAAAGAGCCAATGCTGCTGTTGCAAAATACCGTGAGAGATTTTCCGTAACGGGGATTTTTGAAAACCGTGTGCTTGAGGGTATCCCCGAAATGCTGGAAAGGCTCAGAGCCTCAGGGAAAAGGCTTGCTGTGGCTACCTCAAAGCCGGAAGTGTTTGCGGTACGCATTCTTGAAAAATTTGAACTGTCGAAATATTTTGAAGTTATTACCGGTGCTGAGCTTGACGGCAGGCGCAATGCCAAGGATGAGGTAATTTCCGAATGTCTGCGGAGAATGGACGTTGCCGACAAAAGCGGCGTACTGATGATCGGTGACCGCAGGCATGATATCATCGGAGCAAAAAAGTGCGGTGTGAAGTCTGCCGGGGTGCGCTTCGGCTATGCTGAAGAGGGCGAGCTTGAAGCTGCAGGTGCTGATATTATTTTCGACACACCTGCGCAGCTTGCGGAATTTATCTGCGGAGGTCAGCCGCTGTAATGCGACAGCTCGGCGCCTGTATAATAATGCAGAAGTATTTCTTCATAGCTTGCGCCGCTGTTTGCCATGGCGTTTGCGCCGTACTGGCTCATGCCTACGCCGTGGCCGTTGCCTTTGGTTGTGATAGTGAACTGTCCGCTTGAATACTCAACTGTGAAATTTGCCGACCTGAGCGAGAATATCCGTCTGAAATCCGTTCCTGTAAGTTCTGCGCCTCCTGCGGTCATTTTTGTGACTGTTCCGGAGGCGCTTCTTTCGTCTATGGAAAGCCATTTTTCGGGGTCGCTGCCGAGATCTGCGCTGTCAAGCTCAGCTTCAAGTCTTGCACGCAGCTCCTTTTCGGTAAAGACCTGCTCGTCAAGGTAGGTGGGCGAAGAGGTATCTTCGGCGCTTTCTACGGGGACGAGATATTCTACGGCGCTGCCCCAGACCGTTTCGGCGCTTTCTGTTCTTCCGCCCGATGTGGAATGAAATGCTGCTACTATCGGTTCGCCTTCCCATATGAGAACTATGCCGTCGGTGGAATCTGCTGCTGCTTCGGCTTTTGCAAGGCACAGCTCATAGCTGTCGCCGTAGAAAGCTTTTGCCTGTTCGGGGGTGAAGTATGCCTGATATTTGGTACTGTCGTTGGAGATGTCGGCTCCGAGCAATTCGGGATTGGGGGAGATGCGCTGCTTTTCACGCTGTCTTACGGCGTATGTTCTTGCGGCGACCGCCTGCGCCTTTAAGGCTTCTTCGTGGTATGATGCGGGCATTTCAGCAAGGATAGCTCCTGCAACGTAGTCTCTCATTGAAATTTCATAAACTTGTCCGCTGGTGAAGTCCAGAACCTTTAGCGTATCGGCTGCGGATATTTCTTCGGCTGGAGGTGTTTCCTCCGGCGGCGCTTCCGTAATGTCCGCTTCGGCAGATACGGCAGGGCTTTCTTCTGCCGCAAACTTGTCTTTCTGCGGCTTTAAAAAGGCAAGCATTGGTATTGCTGTCAGCAGCAGGGCGAAAATAAGGGCGATCTTTAACAGGTCTTTCATTGGGGCAGTCCTCCGTTTCGGAATTTTACATATTAATAGAATAAACTTCTTGACAACTCTTTAATGGTGTTGTAAAATAGAAGTGTATATTAATTTGAAAATCAGATAATTTTCGGGAAAGGAGTGCATAATATTATGAACAACATTGACTACGACAGGAATGTCTTTAAAAGCTTATGCGAGGAATTTGTAAAAAATAACAAGATTGCTCCCGAACTATATGAAAAATATCAGGTGAAACGCGGTCTGCGAAACAGCGACGGCAGCGGCGTTATGGCAGGTATAACAAACATATGCAATGTTCACGGATACATTGTTAACGAAGGCGAACGCGAACCCGTTGAGGGCGAGCTTATTTACAGAGGATACAGCATTAACGATATCGTTGCGAACACTACCGGGAGGGGCAGGTTCGGATATGAGGAAACAGCTTATCTTCTCCTTTTCGGTCAGCTTCCTACAAAAAAGCAGCTTGATGATTTTAATGAGATGCTGTTCCGCTTCAGAGAGCTTCCTCCCGGATTTTCGGAGGATATGATATTTAAAGCCCCTTCGCGGAATATAATGAACAAGATGGCTCGTTCCGTTCTTGCGCTTTATTCCTACGAGGAAAACCCTGAGGACCAGAGCCTTGAAATGGAGCTTCTGAGGGCGGTTTCCATTATTGCGAGACTGCCGTCCGCAATGGTAGACGCTTATCAGATAAAGCGCAGGGTATTTGACCACGAGAGCCTTTATATGCATCCGCTTACGCCGGGCGAGGGTACTGCGGAAAGCGTTCTTTCAACGCTTCGTCCCGACAGAGTTTACACTCCCGAAGAGGCGCAGCTGCTTGACCTTATGCTTATTATCCATGCGGAACACGGCGGAGGAAACAACTCTACATTTACCTGCCGCACTCTTACTTCGGCAGGTACGGACGCTTACTCCGCTTATGCAGGAGCTATAGGTTCCCTTAAAGGTCACAGGCACGGCGGCGCTAACTTCAAGGTCATCCGTCAGCTGGAGGAGTTCAAGGAGAATATTTCCGACTGGAGCGATGACGGACAGGTTGCGGACTATCTTGCAAAGGTCATCCGCTGCGAGGCCGGAGACGGCACGGGGCTTATATACGGTATGGGTCATGCGGTCTATACGCTTTCAGACCCGAGAGCGGTCATTCTTAAAGAGAATGCTATGAAGCTTGCCAAGGGCACGGAATTTGAAAAGGAATTCATGCTTCTGGACGCAGTGGAGAGGCTTACTCCCGAGGTATTTGCAAATGTGAAGGGCAACACAAAGACTATGTGCGCAAATGTGGACCTTTATTCGGGTCTTGTGTACAGAATGCTTAAAATTCCCGTGGAGCTTAATACTCCGCTGTTTGCAGTTTCAAGAATTGCCGGCTGGTCGGCTCACCGTATTGAGGAGCTTCTGACGGGCAAGAGGATAATTCGTCCTGCATATAAAGCCATTGCCAAGAGACGCAGATACGTTCCGATAGAGAACCGCTGATATTTAAGGCATACGGCAGTATGATTCAGTGTAAATCAAGCCGAGTTTTCGGTAATATTTTAATAAGGGGAAAGCGACATGAAAGAAAAGAAACCTTATAAAGCTTCAAAGGTAAAGCTTGACAAGAAAGTCTCTCTGGCGGCTTATGCACTCACACTTATTGCGGCTGTTGCGGCGAGAACTGTTCAGCTTGCAACAAATATGAACTTTGCAACGGGTAAATATATTGACCCGTCACCTGCAAAGAATTATACCG
Source organism: uncultured Clostridia bacterium (assembly GCA_945876755.1). Lineage (GTDB taxonomy): Bacteria > Bacillota > Clostridia > Oscillospirales > Ruminococcaceae > RGIG8773. The sequence continues at coordinate 41,821 of CAMCPM010000007.1, read as the reverse complement.
TGTTTGTGCTTATTATCGGTTTTGCGCTTATTTTCCTGACGATGATATTCGGTCAGTCAAGAGACAAGGCGATTAAATCCTGTATTCTTATCAACCCTATGCGTTTGCGTGCAGATCGTCTTAACAAGAAAATCGCTCCGCAGACGGGCGCTGTTATGTTCATTGCGGCGTTCCTTTTCATTTTTGACATTTTTATGGAGCTTTCTTCGGTGGTAAGAAAAAATATGGAGATCTCTACCGAGGAAAATCCCGTATTTGCTTTTGCGGGCATTCCCGTTCTGAGATGGTTCGTTTATGTCTGCGCTATTATAACGATAATCACTTTTGTTTCTTCCGGCGCAAATATTATGAAGGGTGAAGGCTTTTCCAAGGGCAACTGCGTTTTTCTGATGTTCTTCCCCATATGGAAGCTTCTTCAGATTTTTGAGATGTTCTCGGAAAATCAGCTTGTGGGCGTTTATACCGAAAAGGTCTACATTATGCTCACTGCTATGACTTCATCGGTATTCTTTATCTTTGCGGCAAGGTTCTTTGCAGGCTTTGAAAAGAAAAACACCCGCTTCTGGATGTGTATCTTCGGATATGCGGCTTCTATCTTTGCGGCAGTTTCGGTTATCCCGAGATTCATTATGTATTTTGCTCTCGACTATGAGACCCGTGAAGGAATGGGTTCGCCTGAAACTTCGGATATCGGTATTGCTGTTCTGACTATTTCTATTGTGGCTGTATTCTGGAGCACCTATGTTTACAGAGTTATGCCTAAGCTTAATCTTACCGGCAAGCGCCGTTGGAACAAGACTACTCTTGCGGTTAGAAATATGCAGTCCATTGAGGACGAATAAAAATATCATAAGGGGCGCCGTACAGGAGAGTGCCGTACTGAATGACGGAAGCTCTTCCTTGTCGGCGCTTGTTTTTTAAAGGAGTGAAGCGTTTGCCGCAGAATAAATTCAAAAAGACCGCAGCTTTGCTTGCTGCTGCGGCAATGCTTTCGGGCTGCGCTTTCGGCGGCTCTATCGACACGCTGCTTTCTCCGCCGAAGCTTTCGGAGGAACAGAACGTAGTCTTTGACGCGCTTGTTAAATCTGTGGGAAATGATGTGAAGCTTCGTTATCCACGTTCGGGAGATTACCGCTCCGCTTTCGTTTTTGCGGACATTGACGGTGAGCCTGACAGTGAGGCTATCGTTTTTTACGAGAAAGCAGGCGAGACTGAGGGCGAAGGAAACGTCCGCATAAACATTATTGACCGCCGCGGCGGAAAATGGACAAGCGTTTACGACCATGCCGGAGCAGGTACGGGTATAGACAGAGTCCTGTTTTCGGAGCTGGGCGGAAGCGGAAAAACAAGCGTTATTATCGGCTATTCGATGCTTTCGGGCGAGAAAAGCGTTCAGATATACAGCTATGAAAGCGGCAGGCTCATATCGGAATACTCGGACAGCTACAGCACGATGTTTATTTCAGACCCGGAACGGGACGGTACAAACAAGCTGATGCTGATACGTCCCGGCGGTCAGCTGAAAAAAGCTTCGGTATGCGAAGTCTCAGCCGACCCTGAGACCGGTGCTGCTGCCGAGGTCGGAAGCGTTGCTCTGAACGAAGCTTCCACGGATTTTGTCAACATTGCGTCGGGGTATGTGGGAAAGGACACTCCTGCAATTTTTATCGATGGACTTTCTGGCGGTCAGCTTACCACGGAGATAATCTATTCGGTAAACGGCCAGCTGAGAAACCCGCTTTATATGGGCGAAGCGGGTCTTATCGAAAAAACAAGGCGTCCGACCGGCTATCCCTGCACGGACATCGACCTTGACGGCGTAATTGAGATACCCACTTTGTCGCTTTTTCCCGGACATACCGAGACGGACACGGCAGGGAAGCTTTACAGCACCGACTGGAACATTCTTGACAATTACAGCATTGTGAAAAAATATTCAAGCTTTTACAATATCGGCGAGGGGTACTGCTTTATCCTGCCCAGCCGCTGGGACGGTGTTGTTACCGCAAAACGGGACAGCGGTACCGGAGAAATTGTTTTCTGCAAGTTCAGGATCGACCTTGAAAACAGCACTACTGAGCTGCTGAGGATAGCGGTCGCTTCTGAGGAGGAGACTCCTGCGCTGCTTGAGGACGGCTATATGATACTGAAAAGCAATAACAAAATGAATTATCTTGTAAAATGTCCCGACATTTATGACGAGCCGCTTATTCTTACCGGTACGGAAATAAGCAACAGCTTTTACCTTATGGCATGATTCGGAAAGGATGGTAGTTTTATGAAACGTATACTTGTTTGCGAGGACGAAGACGTTATCCGCGATTTCGTCGTTATTAATCTTAAACGTGCAGGCTATGACGTTGTGGACGTTAACTGCGGCGAGGAGGCTCTCAAGGTCTTTGACCGTGAACACGGCGATTTCGACATTGCACTTCTTGACATTATGATGCCCGGCATCGACGGTTTTCAGGTCTGCAAGGCGTTACGCAAAAGAAGCAGCACTATCGGCATTATCATGCTTTCCGCAAAGACTCAGGAAATGGACAAGGTAAGCGGTCTTATGCTGGGCGCTGACGACTACATAACAAAGCCCTTTTCGCCCTCCGAGCTTACGGCGAGAATAGACGCTATTTACCGCAGAGTAAGCATGAGCGTTGTTCGTGAGGAGGACACGGCTTCTACTATTGAATCAGGTCCCTTTGTGCTTAATCTGAAAAGCAGGACTGTTGCGAAAAATGGTGTGCCTATCGACCTTACGCAGGTGGAATATCAGATAATGGAATACTTTATGAACAATCAGGACACGGCGCTGGACAGAAGCTCTATTCTTACTCACATATGGGGCGAGAATTACTACGGCGACGACAAGATAGTTGATGTTAACATCCGCCGCATCAGAATGAAGATAGAGGACGAGCCTTCAAATCCTAAGTACATTTCCACCATATGGGGATTTGGTTATAAATGGTCCGTTAAGGGCGGAGAAGAGTAAGTATCAAGACAAAACGCTGAGGAGGTGCGCCTGTGAGAAAATCGAATATTACAAGGCGTTGGCTTGTAAACAATCTGGGCGTTATTTCCGTTATGCTTTTCGCTATTGTTATCGGCGGCACGGTTTTTGTCAGAAGCTATTATTACGGTTCTGCAAGGCAGTATCTTACCTCACGCATGAACATGGTATCGAGTATTCTTCAGCGCTCATACAACGACCCTGCCACAAGCTTTTCCGCTGAGGTGCGCTCTTTGGTGGAAAACTGGTCCGAAAAGGACAAGACCGAGCTTATGGTCATTAGCGGCAAGGGTAACGTGGGGCTTACTTCGTCCGGATTTGTTCCCGAAGAAAAGCTTGACGAAATGGCGGATTACACTGAGGCTTCCGCAAACGGTACAAGCGGTTATTACACAGGCAAAATGGCAGGCGGAGAAAAGATAATGGCGGTATGCGTAATGCTTCCTGCCAACGACGCAGGCTACACTGCCATAAGAATGGTTTCCTCACTTGAACGGGTAAACAGGCATATTTCAACCATAACCATTGCTCTGGCGGCGGTCTGCATTACAATACTTGTACTTATGTTTATTTCGGGACTTTACTTTATAAAATCCATCGTTATCCCCGTGCGGCAGATAGGTTCTACCGCAAGGCGGTATGCTATGGGAGATTTCTCGGTGAGAATTACCAAGAAAAACGACGACGAGATAGGCGAGCTTTGCGATATCGTAAACCATATGGCAAGCGAGCTTGCTCTTTCGGAATCTATGAAAAATGAGTTCATTTCAAGCGTTTCTCATGAGCTGAGAACGCCCCTTACCGCTATAAAGGGCTGGGCGGAAACTATCGGAAGTATGCCCGACGACGCTGAGACCGTTGCAAAGGGTATGAGGGTCATCGGCAGTGAGAGTGAGAGGCTTTCCGAGATGGTGGAGGAGCTGCTGGACTTTTCCCGTATGCAGAACGGACGGTTTACGCTGAACAAGGCGACTATGGACGTTCTTGCGGAGCTTGGGGACGCAGTTCTTATCTACACTGAAAAGGCTCACAAGGAGGGCATTGACGTTATTTATGATGAGCCTGATATGCTGCCCTTTGTGTTCGGCGACAAAAACCGCATACGGCAGGTTTTCATCAATGTTATCGACAATGCGATTAAATATTCCGACAGGGGCGGTCTGGTTTCAATTCAGGCTTCTATGGCGGACAGCGACCACATAAAAATAGACGTATCCGACACGGGCTGCGGAATAAGTGCGCAGGATCTTCCCAAAATAAAGACGAAATTCTACAAGGCGAATCACACACGCCGCGGAAGCGGTATCGGGCTTGCGGTTGCGGACGAGATAATTGCTATGCACGGCGGCAGGCTGGATATTGCCAGCGAACAGGGTGTGGGTACGACCGTAACAATAATTTTGCCTGTACAAAAATAAATATTTTGAAAGGAGCAGGTTTTCCTGAGGGAAAACAGTCATAAAAATGAACGAGGCTAAGGAATGCAAAAAAGAATGTTTTAAATCGAAAATTGGCGGACAGGCGCTTATTGAGGGCGTTTATATGCGAGGTATAAATACTGCGGCAATGGCTTGCAGGCTTCCCGACGGTAATATCGATGTCGAAAAGTGGGAGGTCAGAAACGGCAAAAATGCGCCCTGGTACAGAAAAGCGCCGTTTATCCGCGGATGTATAAATTTTGTTGCAAGTCTTGCAGAGGGTATACGCTGTACTATGAAATCCGCCGAAAAGCAGATAACCGAGGATGATGAAGAGGAAGAACTGAGCAAGTTCGAGCAGTGGCTTACCGACAAATTCGGCGACAAGCTTGTGAATGTTATAATGATAATTTCGGTAGTTATTGCGCTGGCTTTTTCGCTTATCGTTTTTAAGGGTGGTCCTATCCTTGTTGCTGACCTTATCGAGAAGCTGGGTGCGGCGGAAAGTGCTCGTCCCGTTATTGAGGGATTTGTGAGATTGTTCCTGCTGGTGGGATATATGTATGCGATATCCTTTATGGGAAGCATCAAGACTACCTTTATGTACCACGGTGCGGAACACAAGTCTATTGCCTGCTATGAGGCGCAGGAGGAGCTTACTGTTGAAAACGTCAGAAAGCACAGCCGTTTTCATCCCAGATGCGGAACAAGCTTTATTCTTATCGTTCTTATCATTAGCTTTGTTGTGGGAATTTTTCTTCCCCGTGAAAATATGTGGATACGCTTCGGGGTGCAGATGCTTTGTCTTATTCCGGAGGCTTCGGTGGCATATGAAATTATAAAGCTTGCGGGACGGTATGACAACATTTTTACAAAAATAATCTCGGCGCCGGGACTCTGGCTTCAGAGGATAACTACAAAGGAGCCTACCGACAAGCAGATTGAGGTCGCTATTGCTGCGCTTACGCCTTGTCTTCCCGATGAAAGCGAAGAGGACAAATGGTAAGGACAGGAGATTTTCCTGCATGAGCCGATGAAAATTAAATGTATTACAAAGCCGCTTTTGATACTGTGTGTCAGAAGCGGCTTTGCGTTTGTTTTGCTCGCCGCTAAATTTTAATTTAACGTTAAAGTTTTTTTCTTTATAATATCCTGCTTTATATATGTTTTGTTTTTTTAGAAAAATTTTCACGCCCCCCTTGACAAATTAAATATAGGTTGGTATAATGTATATATTGTATATATACATTAAGGAGTACCATATGGATATTATAATCAGCAATTCATCAAATGAGCCTATTTATCAGCAGATTTCCTCCCAGATAAAGAACATGATAATGAACGGCGCTTTAAAAGCAGGGGACGCTCTGCCTTCAATGCGCACTCTGGCGATGGAGCTTCGCATCAGCGTTATCACTACAAAGCGAGCCTATGAGGAGCTTGAACGGGACGGTTTTATTGAGTCCTATACAGGCAAGGGAAGCTTTGTCAAGGGGCAGAATGCCGAGCTTTTACGGGAGGAGAATATGCGTCAGACCGAGGCTCTGCTGGAGCAGGCTTGCGAAAAAGCTCGGCTCTGCGGTATGTCGCTTGAGGAAATGAAGGATTTTATCGAGATCATCTATGGAGGTAACGGTAATGAATGACTACGAAAACGCTATCGAGATAAGCGGTCTTACAAAAAGGTACGACGGCTTCACGCTTGACAATGTGAGCTTTAATGTACCCAAAGGCAGCATAATGGGCTTTATCGGTCAGAACGGTTCGGGCAAGACCACCACTATCAAGGCTATACTCAACATTATAAAGTCGGACGGAGGAAATATCAATATTTTCGGTATGGACCATATCGAGCATGAATACGAGGTAAAGGAAAACATCTCTGCGGTATTTGACGAGCTTCCTTTTCACGACAGTCTCAGCGCAAAGCAGCTTGAAATAATCATGGGCGGTATTTATAAAAACTGGGATAATGCAAAATTCAAGGAGTATCTTGAACGGTTCTGTCTGCCCGAAAAAAAGCCCTTCGGCAAGTTCTCAAAGGGTATGAAAATGAAGCTTCAGATCGCGGCGGCGCTTTCACATAATGCAAGGCTGCTTATTATGGACGAAGCTACTACCGGTCTTGACCCGGTTGTCCGCAGCGAGATACTGGATATCTTCCTTGAATATCTTCAGGACGAAAACAACAGCATTTTAATGTCCTCGCATATTACCAGCGACCTCGAAAAGGTTGCCGACAGCGTTACCTTTATTGACAAGGGCAGGCTGCTTATCAGCGGCTATAAGGACGATATACTGGAAAATCACGGCGTTATAAAATGTACAAAATCCGATTATAAAAATATCGATAAAGAGGATTATGTCAGCGCCCGTCTGACAGACTTCGGCGCAGAGGTGATGGTTTCGGACAAGGCTCTCTGCCGCAGGAAATACTCGGGACTTGTGCTGGATAATACTACTCTTGACGAGATCATGGTATACTATGTAAATGCGCCGAAAAAGGAGTGGTCTTGATGAAAGGGCTTATTTTCCGTGAGCTGTATCTGACCCGAAAGACCTACATAAGCGCACTTGTGACATATGCGCTTATTATGATACTTTGCGTACTGCTTAATTTAAGCTGCTCTTTCGGCAACCTTAAAGATATTATCGCTGCTGCCGATGCCCCTGCTTCAATGCTGAACACATTGTTTTATGTGAGCGTTATCACTCCGTCGGCTGTACTATATATAATGTCTGCGGCAAACTTTGAGCTTGTTGACAAGGATGTGGCTTCAAAGTGGCTGACCTTTCAGTATTCAACTCCCGTAAGTGAAAAAAAGTATGCCTTTGTAAAGGTACTGATAATATTTTTCTCTGTTGCTATGGCGTTTATTTTATCCCTTGCCACGGCGGCGCTTTTCTGCGGACTTTACGGCAGAAGCCTTGAACGTGAGCTGCTGGGCATTATTACGGTTCTGGCACCCGTTACGGCTTTGTTAGCTGCTGCCTTGATAACTCTTACTCTGCTGTTAAGAAGCTCAACTTCGGCGAGCATAACGGTGCTTGCAGTTGTTTTGGCAATATGCTATCCGTTTTTTATGAAGCTTATCATCATGTCGGACAACGGAACTGAAATTTCGCTTATGCCGTATCTTTCAAAGGCGGCGGACTTTATTCCTGCTTATCCCGTGCTTATGCTGATAATTCTGGCTTTGGGACAGCTGTGCATTATGGCGGTGCTGAACAGGCGTGAAAATTACCGTATCAGGTCAAAAAAGGAGGCGGCTAAGAAATGAGCGGACTTATTTTCAAGGATCTTTTCCTGAACAAAAAGTATATGTGGTTTTTCCTTTTCCCGTTTTTACTGCTGCCCGGCGGTCTTATTTCGGAAGCTGCAAACGGTGCTTCGCAGGCAAGTATTACGCAGACCATTATGATAACGGAAATTATGCTTATGTTTTTCGCTTATATTTTGACGACCGGCATAATAAAAAATGATGAGCGCAAGGCATGGTCAAGCTTTATAGTATCTACTCCTCTTGCCGCACGGGGACAGGTTGCGTCAAAATATTATTTCACGCTTATTATTCTGCTGGCGGCAGTTTTTGTAGGATATATTTACGATGTTGCCGCAACTGCGCTTACAGATGTTGAATTTAATGGATTGTCTGTTCTCAGTACACTGTTTTTCGTACTTCTGTTTATGCTTGCGATAGAGATACCTTTCAGCATACGTTTCGGCAGTGTAAACGGAAGCAAATACCGCGCCACGATAATAATGCTTCTTCTGTTTGCGGGTATGGTATATCTTCTCTTCGGAGACCTGAGCATTTTTGGCGACCAGGAAGAGATGATGAACACTATTATGGGCATACTGAACGGAGATAGTCTGCCCGACCGGCTGCTTATAGTATCGGGACTGTTTCCCTATTTCAGCATTGTTATGTACTATTTATCCTATCGTTTGTCATGCAGATCATACACCAAGGGTATTGAGACATTTGAGAAGTAAAGGAGGCTATGCAATGAACACAGACAAAAAACTGACTATACTGCGTATAATGATATTTGTTATAATATCCTATGGCATTATCATTGCCTGCGTTATGGCTTTCGGATATATGGAGGATACCGCAGCATACAAAATATTCGGCACCTTCGGCATAGCTTTTGCTCCTGCTGCGGCAAATTACCTGACGCGGCTCATTACAAAGGAGGGCTTCAAAGACCCTCTTTATGCCGCAAACTTCCGTGGGAATATAAAATACTATATCCTTGCGGCGGTAGTGCCTGTTATCGCATACATTATTTCTCCAATTATTGTGGGTAAGACATTTATTGAGGGATACAGCATAAGCTCGGCGCTGAACGGAGATACCGCTGCGGAATTTGTATATATCATCCTGAAGATAGTTTCTCTCAGCATTTTGGTGTTTCCTTTATATTTCGGGGAAGAATACGGCTGGAGGGCATACCTTACTCCGAAGCTTGAAGCTGTTATGAGCAAGCCTGCGGCGCTTATCGTCAGCGGGATCATCTGGGGAATATGGCACGCTCCCATTGTCTACATGGGACACAACTTCGGCACGTCTTACAGCTTTTATCCCTGGGGCGGATATATTGCAATGTCGGTATTCTGCATTTTTGTGGGCTGTCTTTTTACATGGCTTACGGAGAAAACAGGCTCAATATATCCTGCCTGCATATGCCATTCGGTACACAACAATATTGCCAACGCAATGCTGAGCTTTTTTGTAGCAGGCAGCTTTACCGAAGAAGACTTTCTATCACAGCAATTTTATATAAGTATAACAAATCTGCTGCCTATGGCGGTTTTGTGCATTCCGTTTATGATACTGCTTTTATGCGGCAGAAACAAAAAGGCGGTTTAGTAAAAAAACAGCTGTTTTACCTTCGACGTAAAACAGCTGTTTTTTGTGCAATTTTTAATTGGTTATTATTATGATAAAAAAGCAGGACATTGTTAAATATAATTTGCTTATTTTGTCAAATTTTTGATTATGCTATTGTAAACATATAAAGGAATATGTTATAATTATTCTGAATTAATTTTTATCAGGCAGTTTTTTCGTTCTGTTGACAGAGAAGATTCGATTTTAAGGGAGCAAAATAAAATGAAATATACGGATATTGTAACAAATAAAAAAACTGCGGCTAAGGCGGCGTGGCTCATTTATGTGCTTTGCACGGCTATAATGCTTATTATGGCACATTTCAGCGGATGGGAAACGTGGGTCTCGGCAATGCTTTATATAAATGCTTCCGTTCTTACGCTTATGACATTTTGTCCGAAGATCAGTGTAAAGCTCCAGTCTGTATTTTTAATGCTGCTCTCATTTTTGAATATTTTTGTATGCAGTCTTATGGAGGAGAATATTTATCCGTCCATATCGGTTTTTATCGGGGCATCTATACTTATTGCAGTATATAAAAACGAACGGCTGCTTTTCTGGTATAACCTGCTGATAGCCGGCGGCATACTCTTTCATATCTTTATTTTAAATAGTATACCTTTCGATACGTCGATACAGGTCACGGAATTTATTGTAAGAGTATCGGTAATGTTTACGGCGCAGTTTTTCCTTATGGCGTTTATAAAAGCTATGGACAAAAACGAGGAGGAAATGCTGAAAAGCGTTGAAGATGCAAAACAGGCGGAACGCTATAAATCGGACTTCCTTGCAAACATGAGCCATGAGATACGCACGCCGATGAACGCTATTGTGGGTATGTGCGAGCTTATTCTCCGTGAAAGCGGTCTGAGCGAGAGCGCTCGTGAAAACTGCTTCAACATTCAGACTTCGGGAAGAAGTCTGCTGGCTATCATTAACGATATCCTTGATTTTTCAAAGATAGAGTCGGGAAAGATGGAGCTTATCAACGACGAATTCAACATTGCTTCGACTATCAACGATGTTATCAATATGTCCGAGGCGAGAAAGGGAAACAAGAAAATCGACATTCTTGTCAATGCCGACCCGGATATTCCGAGGGGGATCATCGGCGATGAGGTACGTATAAGGCAGATAATCATCAATCTGATGACCAATGCTGTGAAATTTACCGAGAAGGGCAGCGTTACTCTTACCGTTTCACGGTCAAAACAGGAGTACGGCATAAATCTTTTTGTTTCCGTTGCTGACACGGGTATCGGTATTACCGAAGAAAATATCGAAAAGCTGTTTACAAGCTTCCGTCAGGTGGATACCAAGAAAAACCGTTCCGTGGAGGGAACGGGTCTGGGACTTGCCATTTTAAAGAGTCTCATAACACAGATGGGCGGCTTTATCAGCGTAAAGAGCGAATACGGCGTCGGAACGGAGTTCAGGTTTGTTATTCCGCTTAAAGTTTCCGACGAGAGACCGTTCATTACTGTAAAAGAACCGATGAACATTCACGCTGTTGGATGCTTCGGCAAAACGGACGCTGCAGCAGAGTACAGACAGCTTTTCCTTGATATGGGAAGCAGGCTCAATGTTGATTTCAAGTGTGCAGACAGTATTACAGGCCTGAAAAAAATGGCGGAGTCCGAAAAAATTACCCATATTTTTGTCAGCAGGGAGGAATACCTCGGTGGAGAAGAATTCTTCAGGGGCATTTCGGACAGCTCACATATTTTTGTTATTCAGGACAGGGTGGACTCTGTTAATCTGCCGGATAAGATAAGGTGCATTTACAAGCCGTTTTATGCTATACCGATGGTTTCGGCTCTTAATAATGAAAACATGGTTCTTAACCTTAACGAGCGCCGGGGGGCTGATATACGCTTTACTGCGCCAAAGGCAAGGATACTTATCGTTGATGACAACGTTATTAATCTAAAGGTAGCGGCAGGGCTTATGCGGCCGTACAATATGCAGATAATGACGGCGGAAAGTGGTCCTGCGGCAATTAGAATGCTTCGTTCAAAGGACATTGACCTGGTATTTATGGACCACATGATGCCCGAAATGGACGGTGTTGAGGCTACGGAGATAATCAGGGGCATGGAGGGCGATTACTACAAAAAGCTGCCTGTTATTGCTCTTACCGCAAATGCTGTGAACGGTGCGAGAGAAATGTTTATAAATTCGGGCTTCAATGATTTTATTGCAAAGCCTATTGAGCTTTCCGCTCTTGACAGAGTGCTCAGAAACTATCTGCCGAAAGAATATATGCAGGCTCCCGCAGGCGGCGATTACGGGAAGTCTGACAGGCGGAAGGCTGTTAAGCAGAATTATGAGAGTTCACCCATGTTCGACCCTGACAAGGGACTTTCCTATACGGGCGGCGATGATTCGGCTTACCGGGAGATACTTGCGCTTTATATCAAAAAGGGTGAGGAAAAGAGAAAGTACATTGACGAATTGTTTGAGAAAAAAGACTGGAAGAATTACATAATAGAAGTTCATGCGCTGAAAAGCACCTCTTTGAGCATAGGAGCAATAAAGCTTTCGGAGCTTGCAAAGGAGCTTGAAGCTGCCGGAAAGTCGGAAAGATATGACGCTGTTGAAAAGAAAAACGGTGAGCTTTCAAGGCTTTACAGTGAGGTTATTGATATTGCTTCGGAATATCTGGGCGGCTTTGATGATGAAGAGGAAGTCACGGAGCAGGTTGAAAATACCGAGCTTACGGAGATATCCTGCGAGGCGCTTGACGAATACATAAGCAAGGCAAAGGAAGCCTGCGGCGGATTTGACGGAGATACTATGGCGGCTATTGCGGAAGAAGCTGCGGCGTATTCTTACAGGGGCAAGCCTTTGAAGGATTATTTCGGCAAGGCGGCAGAACTGGCGGAGGATTTTGAATATGACGCTGCCGCTGCGGAGATCGCAAGGCTCGAAGCTGCAAGGGAGGTCGAATAAATGAAAAGGATCGGGATAACCACTGACTGCGTATGCGATCTGCCCGAAGAGTATCTGGCGATCCATGATATAGATATAGTATATTTTTACATTACGACGGGTACGGGAAGATTCAGAGACGGATATGAGATAACATCGGAGAACATTATCGAATATCTCGAAAGAGGCGGTACAAAGGCTGAAACTGCTGAGCCAACGTCCGGTGAGTACAAGGAGTTTTTTGAGAATAGTCTGAAAAAATACGATGAGATAATACATATCTGCATCAGCAGCTATGTAAGCGGTTCGGTAAGGAATGCCAAGGCGGCGCTGGAGCTTATGGGGGATAACGGGAAAAAGATCCATGTTATCGACTCGTGGCATCTTTCTACGGGCATGGGTCATATGATAATCAGGGCTGTTGAAATGCGTGACGCCGGAAGCTCTGCAGATGAGATAGCTGCTGAAATGGAGAGTATGAAAAAAAAGGTATCCAGCAGCTTTATTACACGAAGCGCAGATTATCTTTACCGCAACGGCAGGGCAGGGAAAAAGGTAAGGGATATTACCGAGATGTTCAATCTTCATCCTGTACTGCACATGAAAGACGGAAAAATGACGCTGAAGAGTATTAAAACAGGCAATTATGACAAGGCTGTTCTGAAATACATAAAAAGCGAGCTGAGACACAACAGAAAAATAAATATGAAAAGGCTTTTTATTACCCATGCGTGCTGTTCAGTAAAAACGGTTTCAGATGTGAAGTCGCTGGCTGAAAAGTATTGCAGATTTGATGAGATCATTGTTACAAAGGCTTCGGCTACCGTTTCGGGAAACTGCGGCCCCGGTGCTATTGGTGTGTTATATGTAAATGAGTGAGGTGTTTTGTATGAAAACTATTCTGGTCGTTGATGATAACAAGCTTAATCTTGCTGCTGCAAGAAAGGTGTTGAGCGACGCATACAAGGTAATTCCCGTTATGAGGGGAGCACAGGCGCTTACCTATCTCGAAAACGGCGAATGCGACATTATTCTTCTGGATATAAATATGCCCGAAATGGACGGGTTTGAGGTGCTGGAAAAGATAAGGACTATGGAACAGTGCAAAAATATTCCGGTTATATTTCTCACGGCAGATAACGACACCGAGACGGAGACACGCTGCTTTAAGGAGGGTGCGATAGACTTTATTGCCAAGCCGTTTGTTCCGGAAGTTATGCTGTCCAGAATCGGCAGGGTGCTTGAACTGGAGGAGCTGCGCCGCAGTCTTGCAGACAGGCTTGAACAGAAAACACGGGAAGTTTCGGACATGAAGAGCAAGTCCCGTCAGGACGCTCTTACGGGGCTTTGGAACAGGGCGCACACCGAGGAAACGGTCAATGAGCTGATATCCGAGGGTGCAAAGGGCGCTCTGCTGATGATAGATATGGACAATTTCAAGGCTATCAACGACAATTACGGTCACATTGCCGGCGACCGTACTCTGAAAATGTTTGCGGATACTTTGCGGACATTTTCAGATGAGGGAGACGTTCTCTGCCGTATAGGCGGTGACGAATTCGTGGTCTTTATAAACGGTATTACCTCAAAGGCTGAACTGAGCAATCGTGCTGCGGATATTATTTCAGATCTATGCTACAAGATAGAGCAGTGCAAGTTTGAAACAAATTCTTCGGTTTCTATCGGTATTGCGCAGACTCCCGAGGATGGTACGGAATTTAACAAGCTTTATAATTCTGCGGACAAGGCGCTTTATTACGTCAAGCAGAACGGCAAGAATTCCTATCACTTTTTCAGCGACAAGGTACAGCAGGAAAACAGCCGCGGCAGCAAGACCGTAGACCTGAACTATCTGCGTGAATTCATGAGCCGTGCCGACAGTGGCAGAGGTGCTTATCTGCTTGATTTTGAAAGCTTCCATCATGTTTATAACTTTATCCGCCGCTTTGTGGAAAGAAGCAGCAGAGATGTTCAGACGGTGCTTTTTACCGTATGTGAAAACAGTTCTCAGGAGTCGGACGCTGCCGAGACGGAGCTTGCTCTGGAGCTGCTTGAAAAGGCGATATATACCTCTTTGCGCAGGTCGGACGTTTCTACAAGATATTCCAGCAAGCAGCTTATTGTTATTCTTATGGACGCTAATGAGGAAAACGGCGACATGGTCGCAGGAAGAATTATTGAGTGTTTCAACAGGCTTTATACCGGAGAAAAGGTCAGCATTGACTACGGCATTGCACGTATGGACGGTGCGGAGCTTTTCGGGAAAAAGGTTTTGGAGCAGTAAAAGCTTATTTTATTGATTGGGAAGGATCTTATGCCGAGATTTTTTATCGGAGAGCCTGCCGGTGATGTTATTTCAGTTACGGGCAGCGACGCAAGACACATAGGGTATTCGCTGAGAATGAAAAAGGGTGAGGAGATCACCTTTTGTCACGGCGGTACTGATTATCTTTGCAGAATAGAGAGCATTACCGAGAGCGAGGTATTATGCCGTGTTGAAAGCGCTGTACCCAGCCGTTCGGAGCCGACGGTTAGGCTTACGCTTTATCAGGCATACCCGAAGCAGGACAAGCTGGAGATGATAGTTCAGAAAACAACTGAGCTGGGCGCTGTAAGGATAGTTCCGTTTATTTCCGCAAGATGCGTGGCACGTCCCGATGAGAAGTCGGCGGAAAAGAAGCGGGAGCGTTTACAGAAGATCGCCGAGGAGGCTGCTAAGCAGTCGGGAAGGGGGATAATCCCCGAAATTGCGCCTACGGTCACCTTTAAGGCTGCGCTGGAGGATATGAAAAATTCCGATATCAAGCTTTTCTGCTATGAAAACGGCGGCGAGAGGCTGAACAGCATTGCTTTGCCCCAAAGCGGAAGCATTGCTGTTATGATAGGCTCGGAGGGCGGCTTTGAACGCTCCGAGGCGGAAGCTGCTGCGGCTTTAGGCGCAAAGCAGATATGGCTCGGAGAAAGGATACTGCGCTGTGAGACCTGTCCTGTTGCGGTGACGGCGATAATTATGAATCTGACCGGAAATATGTGAACGCCGGCGGCTTATGAAAGGAGGAAGTATCCCGCAGATCTCGGGAGTACGTTTTAAATGAAAGGATTTTCAAGGCTCATGATCCTTGATTATGAAAAAAAGGCCAATCTGACTATGGCTTTTGTATGCAGGATCATGATGGGACTTATGGCGGCGGCGCTGGTGCTTAATCTGCTGCACGTTTTTAAGATATCCGATGATATTTATCCTACGCTTGCAGTCTCTATTTTTATTATGTTTGTGCCCACTGTGCTGTACAACTTTTTTCACCTTGACTATATTTTTGTAAGGTATTTTGTGCTGACACTTGTGGTCATAATGTCGGGACTGCTGTATGCTATACTGTCTTATCACGTTATTATCATGCTTGTTTTTCCTACGGTAATTGCGTGTTTGTACTGCGATGTCAAAAGCGTTATTTATGCTTCCGTACTAAGCATTCCGGTCATGATAGTATCGCATTTGATAGCTTTTCAGCTGAAGATCGTTCCAGACGAGCCGCTGGTCACTATGCATGGTGTTATCATTTACGGTATTCTGCCCCGTGTGCTTGAATTTACGGCGATAGCTGTTATTTGCTGCAGCACTGCGGCGAAAATTCAGAAGCTTATCAGGGGTCTTGCCGAGAAAAATGATGAGCTTTACAGTGAACAGGAGATACTTGTTACTTCGCTTGCCGAGATGATAGAGGCTCAGTCACAGGAGACCGGTCAGCACGTCAAGCGTGTTGCCGAATATACAAGGATACTTTGCGAAGCTTTGGGCATGAGTGATGAAGAAGTCTGGGAGGTCAGCAATGCTGCGGCTCTGCACGATGTGGGCAAGATAATGGTACCTCAGGAGATAATCAACAAGCCAGGAAAGCTTACCGATGAGGAATTTAAAATTATCAAGACTCATGTTATGTACGGGAAAAAGCTTCTGGAGAAGTCTACCGGAGAGCTTATGAAGGTCTCGGCGGATATTGCGTTCCATCATCATGAGAGATATGACGGGAAAGGGTATATGGGCGTAAAGGGCGATGATATTAATCTTTATGCCAGATGCGTTTCCGTTGCGGACGTTTTTGACGCACTGGTCAGCAAGCGGCCTTACAAAAAGGCGTGGGCCCCTGCTGACGCTAAAAATGAGATCATTTCACAGCGGGGCAGGCAGTTCGATCCTGCTATTGTAGACCTGTTTGAAAAGAATTTTGACAGGTTTATGGAGGTGTTGAAAAAATATCCCGATTCCGTTGGGGAAGTTACTGTTGAAGCAAATCTATAATAAATGCACGCTGCTTTTGTGCATTGTGCGGATTATTATTTAAAATTAAAAATATTTTTTCTTTAGTTGCACGTTCGCGTGCAACTTTTTTTATTTTTACGCCTTTTGATGTAAAGCGCCGCCGTGCTTTACGGTAGGAGGTGAATTTGTGGCGGAAAATCTTACGAAAAGACAGAAAAAGTTCCTTTGCCATTTCCTCAAAAGCAGAAATATTTCCGAGGCTGCCGCTGCCTGCGGTATTCCTGCTTCTGCCGCTTATGAGGAGGGGATGAAGATACTCAGACACCCTCAGGCACTGGGGTTTATTTCAGACCTTGCTGTTACGGTGAAAAATTTCGGCGGAGACATTGTGGAGGAGTCCCTTGACAGGATAATCAACGGACGTATCAACGACGCGGCTATTCTGGCGAGGACAAATCCCGAGGAGCTTTCCGATGAGGATATCCGCAGGCTCGACCTTTATAATGTTACCGAGCTGAAGGTCGGCAAGGGCGTTTGCGAGATGAAGTTCGCCGACAGGCTGAAGGCTATCGAAAAGCTCAACGAGATAAAAAGCGGCAGGGCGGTGGACGGTCTTGCCCAAAGCTTCTTCGACGCTATCGGAAGCGCTGCTGAAAAGGGCGGAGAATAATTCCCGCTTTGAATGGTAAAGAATTTTGGAGGTGTTTTGTCTGGCTGATTTTAAACGCTTTTCCCCAAAGCAGAAAACTGTTCTGACATGGTGGAGGTCGGAACGCTATAAAAACTGTGACGCTGTCATCTGCGACGGTGCTGTCAGAAGCGGTAAGACTCTTTGTATGTCCATATCATTTGCGGCGTGGGCTATGGCGAATTTTAACGGCGGCGTTTTTGCCGTTTGCGGCAAGACGGTTACTTCGCTGAAAAGAAATGTTGCGGCGCCGCTGCTTTCCGCTTTAAGGGGACTCGGGTTTTCCTGCGTTGAAAAGGTCAGCGGCTCTTATGCGGATATTTCCGCAGGGGGCAGGACGAACCGCTTCTATTTCTTCGGCGGCAGGGATGAAGGTTCTGCGGCGCTTATTCAGGGTATTACCCTTTGCGGAGTGCTTCTGGACGAGGTGGTGCTTATGCCCCGTTCCTTTGTGGAGCAGGCTTTGGCAAGATGCTCGGTGGACGGCTCGAAGCTGTGGTTCATCTGCAATCCATCTTATCCGTACCACTGGTTTTACCGTGAATGGATACTGAAAGCTCGTGAGAAAAACGCTTTGTATCTGCACTTTACCATGGACGACAACCCTTCTCTTTCGGACGAGGTGAGGGAAAGGTACAGGCGGCTTTACTCGGGGATATTTTACGACAGGTTCGTTCTCGGGAAATGGGTGGCGGCGGAGGGCCTTGTTTATCCGATGTTCTCCGAAAAAAGGCACATTGCAAAAACGCTTCCAGAACAGTTTGAACGGTTTGCGGTCTCCTGCGATTACGGCACGGTGAATCCTTCGTCCTTCGGGCTGTGGGGCAAATGCGGAGAAACCTGGTACAGAATTGACGAATACTATTACAGTTCGAAACGGGAGGGTATATCCCGTACCGATGAGGAGCACTACGAGGGGCTTCGTAAGCTTATAGGCGGCAGGACGGTGGACGGCGTTATCGTTGACCCGTCGGCGGCTTCGTTTATTGAGTGCATAAGACGGCACGGCGAGTTTCCCGTTATTGCGGCAAAAAATGATGTTGTTTCGGGCATCAGGCGCTGTTCCGACGCTTTACGGGACGGCAGGATAATGTTCGCCGAATGCTGCGCGGATATTCTGAGGGAGTTTTCTTTATACCGCTGGGACGAGAGCCGCGGCGGTGATGTTCCCGTTAAGGAAAACGACCATGCCATGGACGACATGAGGTATTTCGTCACAAGCTCGTTTTTTCAAGGCTCGGAGGGCGGCTTCTGGGCAGGGGCGGTGAAGAGATAATTCGTAATGCGGAATTAAAACAACCGCAAGCGGTTGTTTCCGAGTTTTACTTTTCTCACTCCGTGAGAAATTTTGCTTCGCAAAACCGTAAAACGTCGGGAGGTTGTGTGGGTCGGCAAGTTAAAACAAATGCTGACGTATTTGTTTGGGTCGGCAAATCAGTATTACCGAGCCGCAAATTTACCATTTTAAAAAAGGAGAATTCAGATGAACATTATTAAAAAGCTTTTGAGCCGCAGCGCTGATATCGTTCCTGCGGAATGCAATGCTGTTTCAAGCGGAAGATTTACCGAAAAAGGTGTAAATTTATTCACTTTACAGCCAGGCGGTGTGAATGAACGTCAGCTTTATGACAATCTGCGGTACTCGGTGCCTGTTGTGGACGCGGCTTTGCAGAAAATTATCAGGCTGACCGGCAGTTACAGGGTAATTTGCTCCGATGAGCGTTTGCAGGAGGAGATGGACAGATTTGTCGATGAAGTTCCCGTCGGCGTCGGCGGCAGGTCCCTTTATGCGTTTACTGACGCTTTTCTGGACAGTCTGCTCACCTACGGTTCGGCGGCAGGCGAAATTATCGTAAACAGTCAGACGGGGGATATTGAGGGTCTTGCGGCGCTCAATGTGAACCGTTTCTGCTGCCGTGCAGGGGCAAATCCCTGCGACAGAAGATATTTTATGCTCGGTGACGACGAGGAGTGGCACGCTGTACAGTATCCTCAGTTTGTGGTTTACGGCGCTCTTAATCCTACGGCGAAAAATCCCGACGGGCAGTCGATACTCAGAGGTCTGCCCTGCATTTCGGCGGTGCTTATGCGCATTTATGAATGTATCGGTCAGAATTTCGACCGTGTGGGGAATGTACGCTATGCTGTTACTTACAAGCCTTCCGACAGCAGCGAGATGGCTTTCGCCAAGGAACGCGCTCAGCAGATAGCCAAGGAATGGAGCGAGGGTATGAACGCCATGCGCTGCGGCGAGGTGAGAGATTTTGTTGCTGTGGGCGATGTGGGCATAAAGGTCATCGGTGCGGACAATCAGGTCATTGACACGGAGATACCTGTCAGACAGCTGTTGGAACAGATAGTTGCAAAGCTTTCCGTTCCGCCGTTTCTGCTGGGTCTTACTTGGTCGTCTACCGAGAGAATGTCTACGCAGCAGGTGGATATTCTTACCTCGGAGCTGGAGTATTACCGCAGGCAGCTTACTCCCGTTATAAGGCAGGTATGCGAGACGTATCTTGCGCTTCTGGGCGGAGGCGGTACGGTCTCTGTTGAGTGGGACAACATTAATCTTCAGGATGAGGCTGTGCTTGCTCAGGCAAGACTGCATAACGCTCAGGCGGCAAAGATCGAGCGGGAGCTTGATTTAATTCTGAATGCTTAATTCGTAATGCGTAATTAAAACAAATGCTGACGCATTTGTTTCCGAGTTTTACTTTTCTCATCTGTCGTGACTGTCATGACAGAGAGAAATTTTGCTTCGCAAAACCGTAAAACGTCGGAAGGTTTATTCGTATTAACAAATCAAAATTTACGGGACGAAAAAACGTCCTATACAATGATTTATTTTTGAAAGGAAGTTGCATATGTACAATACTATTAAAATTGAAAAGGGTCTTTATGATCTTTCCGGCAAGTCTTTTTCTCAGGCACTGGAGGCTCTTGACCCTTCAGCAAATTACTCCGAAGAGGCGCTTCGCAAGATGGACGCTTTCGAGCGCCAGCTCAAGCGCTTCGATATCAAGGTAAAGGGCATCAATGCCGACAAGGTGGACAAGTTCTTTCAGTCTGCCGAAAGCGCTCTTCTCTTCCCCGAATTTGTAAGACGTGCTGTTGAAAGCGGTCTTAACAGCGGTTGTCTTGGCAAGATCACCGCTGCTGTAAGCGTTGCTGACGGTATTGACTGCCGCGGTATCGTGCTTTCGGACGGTGAGGTCGGTTATGATACTGTAACTGCCGTGGGCGGTGCTCTTCCCGAAAGCAGCATTACTCTTACATCTGCACCTATTGCTCTCAAGAAGTTCGGCAGACTTATCAATGCTCCTTACGAGGCTGTCAGACAGCAGAGACTTGATGTTTTTGCGGCTGCTCTCCGTGCGGTGGGCGCTAAGCTTGCAAAGTCTGTTGAGGGTGCTGCGGTCACTGCTCTTACAAGCGGCGTGGTCGCTTCCGATATGGTCGGCGGCACTTTCAATTACTCTGAGCTGGCGGCTTTCTGGGGCAGCTTTACCGAATGCGACATGAACGCTGTTGTATGCTCTCCTGCTGTGGCGGCGAAGATCCTCGCATTTGACGAGATGAACAAGACTATTTCCACAGAAGCAGGAAGAATGGTTACTCCTTTCGGTGCGGAGATAGTTGTTTCCTCTGCGGTTGGCGACGATGTTATCATCGGTATCGACAGAAACTGCGCTCTTGAACTTATCCGCGGCGGAGAGGTAGTTGTTGAGGTGGACAAGCTTATCTCAAAGCTTTCCGAGGCTGCTGCTGTGGCTGTAAATGCAGGCTTCTCGGTTATTTCCGCAAGCGCTGTAAAGGTACTTAATATTGCGTAATAAACAATAAGCTTCGTGACGAAAACAACGCAAGCGTTGTCTGACTTGTCCCCTACAAATTGGCTTATAATATTTTGCATGGGCGGCTAAACGCCGCCCTTTAATTATAGTAATGCACAAAACAAGGAGATGATAATATCTATGAACGATGATATGCTGCTTGAACAGCTGAACAGATTTACCAGACGTGAGCTTTCGGCGGACGAAGTTTACATTTTTACCGTTACGCTCTGCGATAACGAGGTTGACCGTGACAACGAGCGTTTTTCACGGAAGTCCCTTGATGAGATGGCGGAAAAGTTTATCGGCGTTACGGGAATCTTCGACCACGACCCCAAGGGCGGAAATCAGACCGCACGGCTTTTTATGACCGAAGTCATTGAGGAAGAACGTGAAAACTCCGTCGGGGAGAAGTACGCTTATCTTAAAGGCTATGCTTACATGGTGCGGACGGAGTCCAACGCTGACCTTATCCGTGAAATTGACGGTGGAATCAAAAAGGAAGTATCCGTTTCATGCTCATCGAATCGTCAGGTATGCTCGGTATGCGGTGCTGACAGGCGCGTCAAGGCGTGCCGTCACGTTAAGGGCAGGACTTATGACGGCAAAAAATGCTTTTTTACTTTAGAGGACATTTCCGACGCTTATGAGTGGAGCTTTGTGGCTGTGCCTGCTCAGGTCTGTGCAGGAGTAACAAAAAGATTTGGCGGAGAGGAATGTTCCGAAGGTCGTGCCGATGCTGAGGCGAGGGTCATTCGTGCGCTTGTTCTTAAAAATCCCGACGGCTATGCAAAAAAGATTTTTGACAGCGTTAAGGACAAGCTTTCCGACTGTGAGTTGGAGGAGCTGTGCCACTCTCTTTCGGCAGGGAAAAATGTCGGAAGCTGTGAGGAGTATATGATGAAATAAATATTCTGGGGCGGAAGGGGTGACCTCTTTATTGGCACTGCCCTAAGGGGTGCCCCCTTTGCCATTTCGTTAGTTAATTAGCGAAATGCTCAAAGTCGGTGGCTCGGTACCGGTAAAACCTCTTTATTGGTACTGCTCTTAATCCGCCCCTACATTATAAATGAAAGGAGTATTTTATGGTACTTGATGTTGACAGGGTATTTTCGGTTTTCAGGCTTTTTTATGATGGTGAGGACGCTGACAGCTTTGTTCCCGTTGCGGAGCTTGCGGCGGAGTACACCTCGGGCAGAATACTCGGCGATGAAAATAATGCCGACCCACGTCTTTACTATCTTGCGGCGGCGGAGACTCTTTGCAGGGTGCTGGAAATAAAGGCGGCGAGGGAACGTATTGTTCTGACAAAAACGGGGGCTGTTCCTCAGGAAGCGGAATATTCCTCACGTCTTGCTTATGCCCGTGAGCTTTACAAGGGTTATGAGGCGCTTTGCGTGGGAATTATCCGTGATGACGGGTTTCTCTTTTTAAGAATGGAGTGACGGCATGAGCATTATTACAAATATAATTTCGGCGGTGACTGCGGCAGGTATTGATTGTGAGCGTGAATACTGCCGTGTTACGGGGTATAACCTGCCGAGGGGCAGGCTTTACGCTTACGCCGGGATAAAGAAAATAAAGCTGGACAGGCTGAGAAACGGTGTTTCGGACGCTTTTGTACAGGTGCGTGTGACGGTTCAGGCTTTCGGGGCTGACGGCGCTGTTATACAGAATGCCGCCGAAAAGGTCGTTGTTCCTGCGGTGATGGGCTGCGGCGAGGAAATTTACGGAGTTGAGATTTCGGAGACGTTTTATGATGTGAAGTCCGACAGGGTATACTGTGAGATAATTTTTGACGTTCGGAGGTGCGGCTATGACATTTGCGGCTGATAAAAATTCTGCTCTGTTCGGCGGTGTGAATATTTTCGTTGAGGAATACTCCTTTTCACGCTCGGCGGCGGCAGGGGAAACTCAGCTTTCAAACGGCAGCGTTTCCTTTTTCAACGGCGGAGGAAAGGCAGTCAGGGTCAAGCTTTGCGGTACTGCCGAAAGTCCCTGTGCGGATATTCTTGACGGAATTTTATGTAATGGTACGGCTCTTGACCTTATTTACGGGGGAATGCAGTTCACGGACGCTGTGCTTACCTCATACAAATGTGAGGGGAAAAGCGGCGGCTCGGAGAGAGTTACTGTTGAATTCACTTGTGAGGCGGCTGTTTCTTCTGTTTTAGGAGGCACGGAAGTATGAGTGCTTTGCTGAAGCTTAAAATGATAGACGGCAGTGTTTTTGAGACGGACAGGCTTATCGGTTTCAGGTGCAGAAAGGAAAGGTACACGCCGTACAGCAGTCTTACCGTTACTGCTCTTGCCGATGATTTTATTTTGGACGTGGTTGAGGTACGGTTTGAAATTGACGGAAAAGTCATTCACAATGGGATCATGGATGATCTTTCCGTTACCAAAAGCGGCGGGAAAACTGTAATGAGGATATCTTCAAGAGGGTTTTCCTCTATGCTTGCTCAGAATGAGCTTGCGCCGGGGCTGCTGACGATGCTTTCGCTGAACAAGCTTATGAGCGAAAAGATGATAGTTCCCAATGTGACGTGGCAGGATAGCTCCGATACGGTGCGGTATATTTACGTCAAGGAGCATGACAGTCAGTGGTCGGCTGTTGTGAGTCTGTCGCTGACTCTGCACGGCGATTACCCCTATATCGGAGAGGTGAACGAGATAAGGCTTACGCCAAAGGAGCAGCTTATGACGGTCTCTCCGTCAAAAATTTTTGAGGAGGGCAGCACGGGAGATTACTCGAAAATCGTCAGCCATTATCACATGAAGGACGTAAATGATTCGTACAGCTATAACTACACCGACGGCTTTGCAGCGGCGAGAGGGATAATCCGTCACAAGTATGTTGCCTATGACAAGCAGTTTACTGCGCTGGACGACATGGGCTTGCAGTACCGTCTGAACTTTACGGAGAGAGGGTGCGTGAGCAGGTTCCTGAGCTATCTTGGATATTCCGGGGAGGAGCTGAGGGACAGAGTGGTTTTTCCCGACGGCACGGAAGCGGAGATATCCGCTCTGGACATATGTGGAAACGCTAAAAAGGGTATCTTTACAAAGGTAAGCTGTTATTATGACAGGTACTGCAATATTTAGCTTTTATACTATTTCTTAATCAACCTATAGACAAAGTCTATAGGTTGATTCCACCGCTTTGCGGTGGGTGCGGCGAAGCCGCAAGAAAGCCGTTCAATACTAATTCCGTCAAAACCACAGGTTTTGACTTGCCGCCTTTTAGGCTAATCTCCTTATAGACGTTGTATATAAGGAGATTAGGAATTAGTATTATTTGTGATATCAGACAATTAGGGCCGACTTTTTTCTTCCTTTAAAATATGAGTTGACCAAAAATTGCACTAAATTTGTAAAAATGAAAATTTGTTCTTGACAAGCAGGTATAATGGTGTTATACTTGTAAAGTATCCTCGTCCGCGTATCGTCACGGGCGTAATCCAAGAGGAGGTGTTTTTAATGGCAAAGGTAAACGAAACTTATGAGACCATGGCTATTTACAGCCTGAAGAACGGCGAAGAGGGCGTTAAGGCTCTTAACGACAAGTTCACAGCGCTTATCGAGGCTAACGGTACTATGGAATCCGTTGAGGAAATGGGCAAGAGAAAGCTTGCTTATGAGATCGACGACCAGACCGAGGGCTACTATGTGCTTTACACTTACACCTGCAAGCCCGATTTCCCTGCTGAGCTTGACCGTGTATTCAAGATCACTGACGGCGTTATGCGTTCACTTATTACCGTTAAGTAATTGAACGTACCGCTAAAACGAAAGGATGGCAGTATTTATGTTGAACAAGGTTATCTTAATGGGCAGACTTACTGCCGATCCAGAGCTGAGACAGACTCCGACAGGTGTTTCGACCTGTCAGATAACCGTTGCTGTGGACAGAAACTATTCTTCCCAGAACGGTGAAAGACAGACCGATTTTATTACCGTTGTCGCTTGGCGTCAGACTGCCGAATTTATCAGCAGATATTTCGCAAAGGGCAGAATGATAATCGTTGAGGGTAATCTGAGGACCAGAACCTATGACGATAAGCGTTACCCTGATGTTCGTCACTATGTGACGGAGGTCTATGCGGATAATGTCCAGTTCGGCGAGACAAAGGCTGCTGCTCAGGCAAGCGGAAATTATGCGCCCCAGCAGTTTGCTCAGCCTCAGTATAATCAGTCACAGCCCGTTCAGAACAGCCAGCCGCAGTTTGCTCCTCAGCAGAGCGCTCCTGCGCCTACCGTTTCGTTCGGAGATCTGGGTGATTTTGAAGAGGTTATCGGCGACGGCGACCTGCCGTTCTGATAACGAATTACCGTATTATTTTACAAGGAGGTTTCATAATGGAGAAGGATAGAGAAAAGGCTCCACGCGGCGCTAAGAGAACCCGCAAAAAGGTTTGTATGTTCTGCGCTGACAGAGTGGAGAAAATTGATTATAAGGATATCGCAAGACTCAGAAAGTGCATGACAGAGAGAGCTAAGATTCTCCCCAGACGTGTTACAGGCACTTGTGCTTACCATCAGAGAGAACTTACGGTTGCTATCAAGCGTGCAAGATACATTGCTCTGCTTCCTTACGTTTCAGACTGATAAAAATAACCGCCGTACTTTAATCAGTGCGGCGGTTTTGTTTTGTTGACAAATGCGGAAAAATGTGATAAAATACGTTTTGGGTATACCAGACGGCGGACGGTTGCTCCCATAAGGGAGGTGATAATCGAGATGGTAACATTAGCGGACTTGATCCAGTTTATGATACTCATTGTTGACATTATCACGCTATGCTTTCTTGTATTCAAAAACAAGAAAAAGTAGTCGTTTTTTATTTACATAAATAAAAAATAACCGCCCAGCTCTCCAAAGTTGACGGTTATTTTTTTAACTAAAACCAAGGAAGCAACCGTCCTACCGGTATGCCCTCTATACATATTATACTCGGCTGTGCCGGCTTTGTCAAGGATATTTGCTGAAATTTCGGCGAAATTTCAGTGTGCGGAAAATACAGAAAAAATTACAAAACCGTTACGATTGTTTCTAAACGGTTACCGGCAAACGACATATTTTGCTTTCAAAGTTGCAAAATTTAGTGAAAAGTGTACACTTGGACCGAAAATGGTTTTGAAAATTTGTCGTAAGTGTACATTGACACTTTGAGCGCGAAATGTTAGAATAATAGCGTGATATACAGAAAGCGTTTAAGTAACGCTGATGTTGTCATAATATTCTATTTGATTTCCATTTAAATTTGGAAATAAATAAAGAAAAATTAAAACAAAACAAGGAGGATTTTTTCATGAACATGAAAAAGACAATTGCTGCAATCGCAGCAGGCGCAGTAGCTGTATCTGCAATGGCTACTACAGTTTCCGCTCTCGAGAGCAAGACACTTTCTTACAATCTCGTTGCTACTCTTCAGAACCAGCAGGATGGTAAGGTAACAATCAAGGCTACATTCCCTAACGTTAAGCTTGTTGCAGGCGATAAGGTTACAATCAAGGTTGTTTCTCCTGCTGACAGCAACGGTTGGAAGGATAAGATCGTTGTAAGCGGTCAGTACATTGACACAAACAAGGCTATCAACCCCATCACATTCACAGAGGATGAGTGGACAGAGGGCTACAACAAGGTAGCTGCTGACATGATGAACTCTTGGTCTGATGCTGCTGGTTACTACCACTTCATCGACATTCCTGTTAAGGCTATCAACGATGGTTCTCCTGCTCTCATCGGTGGCGATGCTGCTGCTACAGAGGGTATCGAGGAATACCTCACAGTAGTTGCAAGCAACGGCACAGTTGCTACAATCAACGGCGCATTCTACAAGAAGAGCGGCCTTGCTAAGGAAGGCACAACAACTCTTACATGGAAGGCTCTTGTTCCTGCAGTTCCCGCTGGTGATGCTAAGTGGCATAATGACACCGACGCTGTTGACCTTGATCCTACAGGTGATGCTACTACCATTGCAACACTCGAAGCTCTCAGAGCATCTACACCTGACGTTCTTGTTTACACAGTAGCTGGTAAGACTTACACATACACACCTGCTACAGCTGGTAAACCTGCAGTTCCTGCTGGTTACTATGATGCTGACGGCAAGACAGCTGCTGATTACGGTATCGCTGCTGCTGCTGGTACTGTTGGTGATATCATCACAATCAACTACACAGCTGCTGAGGCTGCTAAGGATGTTGTAACAGCTAACATCACTGTAACAGCTACAATGCCCTGCATCACAGCTAAGGATGCTGGTACAGTTGGTGCTCAGGTAACTGCTGGCAAGTTCGCTATCTCCCTCAACGGTGTTGCTGGTGACGCTGGTTACTCCGGATACTCTGCTCCTACAAAGGTTCAGGCTCCTTTCATGACTAACTACACAGGCAACGAAAACATCCTTTGGTACCTCGAGAACACAAATACTCTCGCAGGCGCTAACAAGGATAAGGCATACGTTAACGCAACAGCTGTTATCAATGACGCTATCGCTAACTACGACAACGTTACATTCACATTCAACACTGCTGTAATGAACGTTATGTCCAAGGAACTCGTTAAGGAAGATGGCACAAAGTACACAGCATATGTTTACACTCCTAACGATTGGGAAGGCGACGCTCAGTACAAGGCATTCGGTCAGCACCTCTATGACTGGTTCTATGCTCCTGAGGGAACAGAGTACAAAGGTTATGAATGGGAAGGTGAAAACCTCTTCGCTGGTGCTCTCGTAGTTAACGAAGCTCTTACAATGAGCCTTTCTGAGACAGAACGCTTCGATTGGTCAGCTACTTCCCTCTCCTTCGATTGGGATGCTATCATGGATGGCGCTATGACTGATAACGACTTTGCAACATATGTACGTTCTCTCAAGCTCGCTACATCCCGTATGTGGTTCTGGGATTCTATGGATCTCGTTCTCACAGCTGGTGAGGCTGACGATGTTTCTTCCGACGCTGGCACAGAAGGCGACGAGGATACTCTCGACACAGATGACGATGAGGGTGCAGACATCGACGCAGACGACGATGCAGATGAGCCCGCTGACGAGCCTGCAGAGGAGCCCGCTGACGAGCCCGCTGCTGCTCCTGAGGTTTCTAACCCTACAACAGGTAACGCTTCTGTAGCTCTCGCAGTTATCCCTGTAGCTCTCGCTGCTGCTGCTGTTGTTGCTAAGAAGAGAGGCTAATTGCCTGCTGATTATCAGCAAATCATGAAAGTATAACAACGGTTACTATTTGTAATTAACGTTATTCTAACATCAATAGGCACTGTCCGTATGCAGAACGGACAGTGCCGTTTTTTTACCCAAAGCGTGTGGTTTTCCACACGCTTTTTATTTTTACTTAAACGTTTTATATAATTCTTGGCATATTTTTTAGCTCGCTTTTGAACAAAATTAACGACAAATGCTTGACATTTGTTAGGCAAATTGATATAATAATTATACAACTCTATATATTTTTATCGGTGTATAACACATTTTTTGTGTAATTATCACTATGATTACACATTGAACTTGTATGGTTTGCACTGTTTTTGCTGTTTTTTGTCGCAAACCGTTGGTCTTTTCGAGTTAGGTTATATGAAAGGTGGTCTATCTGTTGTCAAGGAAAACGAATTTTAAGAGAGTTTTGTCCGCGGCACTTGCGGTTCTCGTTTGTGTTCCTGTGCTGTCATGCTTCCCGGCCTTTGCCGACGATGAGAAGCCTGCTGCTACTGCGGCGGCGACTTACCACGAAGCTGCTGCTGCTTTCGTAAAGCAGAAAACTTACAGCGAATACTTCGACGAAATTGCAAACGTTCCGCGCCCGAACGCTGAGGCGCTGCTTGCTTATTCCGGCAAGGACGATATCGCTGAAGCCGAAGTGACAACCTTCGAGGGTAAGGACAATGTTTTGGTATGGTCTAATCAGGAGGGTCGGGTCGATTTTACTGTCGATGTTCCACAGTCCGGCGCTTATCAGCTTGAGGTAAGCTATTATCCGCTTGCTGACGGTGCTACTACGACTGAATTTTCTATCCTGCTGGACGGCGAGTCCCCATACGATACCGCTACCCGTGCGGCGCTCCCTCATATCTGGACAAGTGCTTACCCTATAAGCGTTGACTCCAAGGATAATGAGGTCCGTCCCCCTCAGGTACAGGCTCCAAGATGGGTCAAGACCATGATCTATGATGTGGACGGTCTCTTCAACGAACCGCTTTACTTCAACCTTGAGGCAGGTTCACATACCATTTCGCTGGAGTCGGAACGTGCTTCCGTGGCTATCGAGTACATAAAGCTTTGCAATGTTAACGGTTACAAAAAGTATTCAAAGCCTTCGGATTCCGAACTCTCCGCTAACAGCGGCGCTGAAGTTATCAAGCTTCAGGGTGAGCAGTACGCTTACACAAACTCCCAGACGCTTTTCCCGACTTATGACAGAGGTTCTTACCTTACTGAACCCTCCCATCCGTCAAAACAGCGCTACAATACAGTAGGTGACGGTACTTGGGATACCGCAGGTCAGGCTATTACATGGGAAATGAACGTTGAAACCGCCGGCTATTACAAGGTCGGTATCAAGGCGCGTCAGAACGAGCTTCGCGGTCTTTACACCAACCGCCGCCTCAGAATTGACGGCGAAGTCCCCAATGAGGCTTTTGCACAGATAAAGTTCCAGTACGATGATGACTGGATAACTGTTGTTCCCTGCGATGAAAACGGCGACCCTGCTTATGTTTATCTGGACAAGGGCAAGCATGAGCTGTCGCTGGAGGTTATCCCGGGCGAGATAGGCGAGTCAATGCGCCGTCTTGACAGTGTTGTTTATACTGCTAACCAATACTATATGCAGATACTTATGATCACGGGTCCTACACCGGATAAGTACACCGATTACTTTATCCACAAGGAGATCCCTGAGATCGTTGACGTTTTCACACAGCTTTCCGAACAGCTTCTTGAAGAAGAGGCTAACATTGAGGCGCTTGCTAATCAGAAGGGTACTGAGGCTGCTGCTCTTGAAAGACTTGCAACTGTTCTTGAAAAGGCTGCTGACAAGCCGAACAAGATCCCCGATATGATATCCAATAACTCTATCAAGGATAATGTTGCTTCTGTTTCTTCATGGATGAGACAGTACCGCGAACAGCCCCTTGAAATAGACTTTATTGAGCTTGCTCCCGCTGACGGCAAGTTTACTTCCGTTAAGTCCAAGTTCGGCAAGAGCTTTGCATTCAGCTTCAAGGGATTCATTAATTCATTCTTTGAGGACTACACCGTTCTTTCCGATACTACCGGCGATTCCATAAATGTATGGGTTTCTCTCGGCCGTGACCAGACTAACGTTATCAAGCAGATGGCTGACGCTGAATTCAACCCTAACCATGACACTCAGGTTTCCATTAACCTTGTTCAGGGTGCTATCATGGAGGCGGTTCTTGCAGGTAAAGGTCCTGACGTTGCTTTGTTTGTCGGCGGTGAATTCCCCGTTAACTTGGCTGTCCGTGATCTTATCATTCCGCTGAACGATATGGAGGGCTTCGATGAAGTCAAGTCCCGTTTCCAGAGGAATGCTATGGTTCAGTATACATACAACGGCGATGTTTACGGTATTCCGATAAACCAGAGCTTCCCGATGATGTTCTACCGCAAGGATATGCTGTCACAGGTAGGTATCACTGAGCCTCCCGAGACATGGGATGAGCTTATTGATATGCTCCCCGCTATTCAGAGAAAATATATGCAGCCCGGTCTTGTTCTCCCCGGTGTTGTAAACGGCGTTTCTATTTCTCCCGCAACAGAAGCAGGACACACCTTTGCTCTGCTTATGCTTCAGTCCGGAACAAACTATTATAATGAAGAGCAGACTGCTACAAATTTTGATAGTCAGGCTGCTGTTGACGCATTCGCAAAATGGACAGACTTCTATAATGTATATAAGTTTGACCAGACATATGACCCATTTACACGTTTCAGAACGGGCGAGGCTCCTATCGTTATCCAGAACTACTGCACGTTCTATAACCAGCTTAATGTTGCGGCTCCCGAAATAAAGGGTCTTTGGGACTTCTGCGAGGTTCCCGGTACTCTCAGAGAGGACGGCACAATTTCTCACGCTTCAAACTCAAACGGTTCGGGTGCTATCATCCTTTCCGACTGCAAGGATAAGGACGCTGCATGGGAATTCATTAAGTGGTTTACCGAAACCGATACAATGATCGAATACGGTCAGAACGTTGAAGGCGTTATGGGTCCTCTCGGACGCTTTGATACCGCAAACGTTGAGGCTCTCAAGGAAATGAATTGGTCAAACAAGGACCTTGAAAAGATCCTCGGTCAGATGGATCAGCTTGAGGAGATACCCATTGTTCCGTCAGCTTACGTTGTTACAAGAAGTATCATGAACGCGTTCCGTTCGGTTGTTAACGATAAGGAAAATCCGCGCGAGACGCTCCGCTGGTACAATATCGACATCAACAGAGAAATTACAAGAAAACGAGAAAATCTCGGTCTTGACGAAGAAGATTAAGAATGGAGGGTTAACCTTTGGCTGCTGAAACTCAAAAGAAGGAAATTTTGCTGCCCAATGAGCGCAAAATGTCCTTTAAAGAAAAATGGGGCTACACATGGCACGAAATGAAGAGAAACAAGACCTGCTATTTTATGCTTCTTCCGTTTATGGCGTTCTTCCTCGTGTTTACGATCATTCCCGTTTGTATGTCGCTGCCTATCGGCTTCACCGATTTCGATATGGCGCACTTTCCACCGAAGTTCGTCGGTTTCCAGAACTTCTACACCATGTTCCTTGAGGACGACGTTTTCATCGGCTCTATCAGAACTACTCTGATATTCGCTATCTTTACCGGACCTCTCAGCTATGCACTCAGCTTTTTCCTTGCATGGCTCATCAATGAGCTTCACCCGGTACTCAAAACTATATTTACGCTTATTTTCTATGCGCCGTCAATGGCGGGCAACATCTACTTCGTATGGCAGCTCATCTTCTCGGGCGACGCATACGGTTATCTTAACGCTCTCCTCAGCGAGCTTGGCATTACAACAGCTGCTATCCAGTGGCTTACCGACGCCAACTACGTTCTTACCTGTGTAATCATCGTTCAGCTGTGGGTATCCATGGGTGCAGGCTTCCTTGCGATGCGTGCAGGCTTCCAGGGTATCGACAAGGCGATGTACGAGGCAGGCGCTATCGAGGGCATAAGCAACAGATGGCAGGAACTTATCTACATCACTATCCCTTCAATGGGACCGCAGCTCATGTTCGCGGCTGTAATGCAGATCGTTTCCTCCTTTACCGTTGACCTGGTCGGCAGAAGCCTTGCAGGCTTCCCGTCTACAGACTATAAGGCGCACACCATTATGACTCACGCATTCGACTACGGCTGGATACGCTACGAGATGGGCTATGCTTCGGCGATTTGCTTTGTATTGTTCCTTGCAATGCTGCTGTGCAACAAGCTTATTTCAAAGGTACTCGGCAAGTACATGAACTGAGAAACGAGGTGAGGATTACATAATGGCTAAAAAAGAACTGAAGCCTTCTCAGATCCAGGCGCAAATCGAGGCGGAAAACGCCGCTGCTCTTGAGGCTCTGAGAAAAAGGCGTGAAAAGGAGCACCGCAAAATGGAGCGCTCAAAGGGCTCCAACAAGCAGGTAGGCAAGAGCTGGAAGAATGATATCGGTATTTTCATTTTCCTTGCTTTGCTGGGTTCGTTTATGCTGCTCCCTATTTATATTGCAATCGTTACATCGCTGAAGCCGGTAAATGAGATCTTCATCATGCCGCCTCGTCTGTATGCGATGGACCCCACTCTTGACAACTTCAAGGACCTTTTCGTTGTTGCAAACAACTCGTGGGTACCCTTCTCAAGAAACGTTTTCAACAGTATTTTCGTTACTGTTGCTGCAACTCTTTTCCATGTTATTTTTGCGTGTATGGCAGGCTTTATCCTGGCAAAGTGCAGATTCCCCGGCTGCAAGGCTATCAACAAGATCGTTGTTATCGCCCTGCTGTTCAACAGCCAGGTTACTTACATCATGCAGTACATGGTAATGGCTAAGCTTGGCATGATCAACACATATTCCGCGCTTATCTTCCCTCTTATCGCTACCTCAATGGGTCTTTACCTTATGATACAGAGTGTGGGTCAGATACCCGACGCTATGATCGAGGCTGCTAAGGTTGACGGCGCAGGCCTTATGCGTATCTGCTGGGGCATTGTAATGCCTAACTCTAAGCCTGCTCTTATGACTATTATCATCTTCCAGTTCCAGGCGGCTTGGAACTCAAACGGCGGCTCGCTGGTTTATGATGAGGCGCTGAAAACAATACCTACTGTCGTTCAGCAGATCGCTGCTGCCGGTATTGCAAGACAGGGCGCTATTGCGGCTTCTGCAGTCGTTCTGATGATCCCGCCGCTGGCTATTTTCATTGCTGCACAGAGCAACGTTATGGAAACTATGGCTCACGCAGGAATGAAGGACTAAAGCTTTCAAATCTTTAGTCTGCGGTTTACGGAACATTACGGTTTCTTTCGGAACTGATTTATATTTTGATTTATGGAGGGATAATATGTCAAGCTTGAAAAAGCTTCTTTCACTGGTTTCGGCTGCGGCTTTGACGGTTTCGGCTCTTGCCGTGAACGTTTCCGCGCTGGAAGCATATGACCCTTACAGCTATGACAGATGGGGCGACCCTGTCGCTTCACAGGCGGGTTATACCGCTGAAAAGTATGTCGACGGCGAAATTATCGGCTGCGGAAACTTCCTTGAGCCTGCGGATATGTATATTTCCCACGACGAACTGATGTACATAGCGGATAAGGGCAACAACAGAATCGTTATTACCGACCTTGATTTTAATCTCAAGGGCGAGATGAAGGAGTTCAGCTATAACGGCGAGACTCTTACTCTGAAAAAGCCAACGGGCGTTTTTGTTGACCAGTACACCGGTTACATTTATATATGTGATACCGAAAACGACCGCGTTATCAAGTGCGATAAAAACGGCAATGTTGACAGACTTTTTGAAAAGCCTACAAGCGAGCTTTACGACCAGAACCTTACCTATAACCCGAGCAAGGTACTTGTTGACAAGGCAGGCAACGTTTATGTAGTTGTTAAGTCTCAGACAAAGGGTGCGGTAATGTTCAACGCTGAGGGCGAGTTCCTTGGCTTCTACGGCGCAAACCGTGTTGAGCAGACTGCTGAGGTTCTTGCAAACGCTTTCTGGAATCTGATATCAACAGAGGCTCAGAGAGAGCGTTCCGCAAAGCAGACCCCTATCGGCTTCTCTAACTTCGATATTGATGATGACGGCTTCATCTTTACCGTTACTGACTCTCAGGATATCCAGACTGACCTGGTCAAAAAGCTTAATCCGAGAGGCGACAACATTCTTGACTCTCTCGGCGTTGCGGATATGACCTTCGGTGATATTCCGCCTGCATACTACTCTATCTATTCAAAGAGGTCCAGCCTGACCGATATCGACCTTGGTCCAAACGGCGAGCTGAACATTCTCGACTTCCAGCACGGACGTATTTTCCAGTACGACAAGGAATGCTGGCTGCTGTTCATCATGGGCGGTACGGGCGACCAGCTTGGACTCTTCCAGGCGGCTTCCGCTATCGAAAGCCATGACAACCACCTTTATGTTCTTGACTCACGAAAGAATAACCTTACGATATTCACAAGAACAGTTTTCGGCGAGATCGTTACTAACGCTGCCAACCTTTACAATGATGGTCTTTACGAGGAATCCCTTGAACCGTGGCAGAACGTTCTGAAGTATGACGGTAACTACCGCCGGGCTTATATCGGTATCGGCAACGCACTCTACAATAAGTATGAGTACGAGGAAGCTATGAAATACTTCAAGATATCCATAAGCCGCGGACGTTACAACAGAGCATTTGAGGGTTACCGTGACCAGTGGCTGAAGGCTAATTACATGACGCTTATAGTTGTGATCGTGGTGCTTGTAATTCTTATTATAGTTTACAAGCAGTTGCGCAAGCGCGGAAAGATAGTCTATCCGTGGGATAAAAACAGAAGGGGCGGTGTGTGATATGCTGGATCTGACAAAGGGACAATTCGTTAAACACGTTATAATGCACCCGTTCGAGGGCTTTGAGGATCTGCGCTGGAAAAAAAGCGGTTCAATGGGTATTGCATTTGCTGTTGTATGCCTGCTATTCGTTCAGCAGATCGCATACAGCAGACTTTACGGTTTTCAGTATTACTCTGATTACGACAAAATTTTTAACATCGTGCCTTACATCTTCCGAAGCTTCATTCTCTTCGGGACTTGGGTCGTGGCAAACTGGGCTATGTGTACGCTGTTCGACGGCGAGGGTACTATGAAGAACATCTTCATAAACTCAGCTTATGCGCTTATCCCGTACATTACCGGCTACCTTATCGGTACTGTAATGTCCCACTTCCTTATCAAGGACGAATACATCTTCATTCAGTCCGTTGAGATCATCGGAACCTGCTGGAGCTTCGTTCTTCTGATTTCGGGAATAAAGGCTGTACACCAGTTCAGCTTCGGCAAGACAATTGCATTGATGCTTCTTACAGTTGTGGCGATGGTCGCTATCCTCTTCCTGCTTGTTCTTCTTCTTACTCTGTTCCAGCAGGTACTGATATTCATTCTTTCCATCTACACAGAGCTTTCTTACAGATTCAGAGTTTAAATACTAAAAACGAAAAGTGGTGAAATAACGAATGCAGAAAAAGATAAAAAAGCTTATTGCTTGTCTTTGCTGTCTGGCTATGATGGTTCCGCTGTGCGCTATCCCGGCAAGCTCTGATAACGAAGATACTGCTTCCGAGACGGAGACTTCCTCCGACGACAGCGAGGCTATCTCCGAGGATGACTATGCTATGGAAACCGACGAACCGCTGCTTACAGACGAGCAGGCAATGGCTGAAATGAAGCTTGCGGTCGAAAACGACAAGCTGGCTTTATATTACAATGACAAGGACATTACTTTTGCACTTGTCGACAAAAATACAGGCGAGATATGGTGGTCAAATCCTATCAATGCTGACGCATCGGCAGGCAAGGCTGCTCAGAAGCAGGAGCTTAAATCGGGTATGACGCTTATTTTCGGTGAACCGGCTTTAAGACGTACTACACAAAATCACAGCAAGGCTAAGAGTACAGCGAAAATGAAGGCTACTAAAACAGGTCTTGAGGTCACATACGATTTTAATTCGGCTGATATCACGATCCCTGTTACATACACTCTTCACGACGATTACCTTGACCTTTATGTCGATACTTCAAAAATTACCGAAAAAACTCAAAGCAAGATCGTTACTTCCCTTGCATTTCTGAGTACCTTCGGTGCTGCCGACATGAACGAGGAAGGCTATTTCGTTATCCCCGACGGAAGCGGCGCTGTTATCAATTTCAATAATAACAAGGCGGGCTACAAGGTTTACAAGGGTAAGGTCTACGGCAGAGATATTACTGCTGTTGAGACTACAAAGCCTGCGGTAACACAGCAGGTTTATCTGCCGATGTTCGGTATTGTTAAGGGCAACAGCGGTATGATGGTCGTTGCTGACAAGGGCGACACCTGTGCTACGATAAACGCTTATGTTGCAGGTCAGAAAAAGACCAGCTACAATGCTTGCTATTTCGATTTTGAAATAAGAACCGATGACGAATATCTGATGGGCGGCGAGGCTAACCCTCTCAAGGTTTTTGAAAAGAGAGGCATTCTCGTTCCTGAGATAGAGATAAGATATTATCCCGTTTCAAAGGCTGACAAGTCCGAGGTGGATTATACGGACATTGCAGGCGCTTACAGAAATTATCTTACAGATTCTCAGGGTGTTACAAAGTCTGAAGCTGTTGACAAGAGTGCGCTTTATCTTGACCTTTACGGCGCTACTATGAAGCAGGAAACTGTTCTCGGTTTCCCTGTTACAATGCAGCACGAGACGACCTCCTTCAGCGAGGCTAAAACAATTCTTGAACAGCTCAAGGCTCTCGGCGTTGACAACATGGTAGTAAACTACAATCAGTGGACTACCTCCGATATCAAGGAAAAGATTTCCGACAAGGCTAAGCCGGCTTCGATACTCGGCGGAAAGAGCGATTTCAACGAGCTGATGGATTACGCTGCGGCTAACGGCATCACCGTTTACCCTGCGGTAGATAATCTTACGTTTAAGTCGGGAAGCGGTTACTTTACTATGACCGATACCGCTATCAGAGTTTCAAACGCTTATTCGAGACAGATCGAATACGACCTTGCTCACGGCGTTGAAAATAAGTTCTATGACGCTATGTCGCTGCTCAGTCCGAGAAAATATGCAAAGATGTTTGCAAACCTCGGCAAGAGCTACAGCAAATACGGTCTTGACACGATCTCTCTCGGAAGCGCTACTACCGTTATTTACGGCGACTACGGAAAGAAGTCCGTTTCAAGAGAAATGTTCAAGTATAATCTCCAGGATTATATGGAAGAGCTTCAGGGCTCGGTAGGTTCAATTCTTGCGGACGGCGCAAACGCTTATGTTCTCAAGTATGTGGATCATGTTTCAGATGTTCCCCTCAGCTCCAGCAAGTGCGATGTGTTCGACATGGACATTCCGTTCTATCAGCTTGTTATGAGCGGTCTCAAGCCGGTTTCTACTACTGCGGTAAACGGTGACGCTCAGGTTGCAGACCTTGTTCTCAGGGCTATCGCCTGCGGCTCAAACCTCAGATTTGATCTGGTTGCGGAAACTGCCGATGAACTGAAGGATACTCGCTATGACGTTCTCTACTATGCAAATTACGAATACTGGCTGGAGGACGCAGCAGGCTGCTACAAGTTCGCAGAGGAAGTCCTTTCCGATTTGGCAGGCGTTCAGATAACAGATTACAACGTTCTGTCCGATACTGAGATCGAGACTGTTTATGCAAACGGTACGACAACCCTTGTAAATCTCAAGGACAGGACCGTTACCAAGAACGGTAAAACTATCAGCATTTACGACTATGTCGGAGAGGAGGTAATCGGCTGATGAAAAGACTTAATTTGTCATACGAAAAGAAAAAGGGTCTTTACGGCTACGGCTTTATCGCTCTCTGGTTTGTGGGTGCGCTGATGTTCTTCATTGTTCCCCTCATCAAGTCGTTCTATTACTCATTCCATGTGGTAACACCGGAAACCGGTTATCTTGACATCAAGCCTCTGGTTGACAACCTCACAGGCAAGACTAACATTTTTCTTAACTACAAAAACGCTTTTATGACCGACCCGAACTTCAGACAGTATCTTGTTGAGGTTCTTAAGGATATGGCTCTGAACCTTCCGGTTATCGTTGTATTCTCGCTCTTTGTTGCGATAATCATTAACCAGAAGTTCCGCGGAAGAACCTTCGCAAGAGCTGTATTCTTCCTGCCGGTAATCATTGCCACCGGTCCTGTTTACGCTATTATCACAGGCGACCTCGATACCGGAGGAAACAGCGAGGCTGCTCAGTTCTCCACAATGTTCGAGGCGGACATGGTTGACCAGCTGCTTGAATTTATAGGTATTTACGGCTTCGGAACAACGTTCACCGAGATGCTGACTGAGATCACATCGGATATTCTGAACCTGGTTTGGAAGTGCGGTATTCAGATCATTATCTTCCTTTCCGCTCTTCAGGGTATTCCCGCTTCAGCCAAGGAGGCTGCCGCTATTGAGGGTGCTACTTCATGGGAATTCTTCTGGAAGATCACTCTTCCTTACATTTCCCCGATGATCCTTGTAAATATCGTTTATACGGTTATTGATGCGTTTACAGACCCGACCAACAAGGTCATGGAGCGATTGCTCAGCGTACAGAACGAGTGGAAATACGGTTATTCCGCTGCTATGGCGTGGAGCTATTTCGGCATCATACTTGTGGCGCTGGGAATTATATTCGCAATCATGAACAAGCTCGTCTGGTACGATGATTAAGGAGGCGGAGTAATACAATGGCTAATATTATGGCAGGAAATAAGGGTTTCTCCGGCATCTTTAAGAAGAAGGAAAAGGAGCCTACTCTCAGCGAGGTAAAGCTGACCCGTAAGGAAAAAAGGGAGCGCTTCAAGAAAAGACTTGAATGCCTTACTCCCGAAGAGCAGAGATATTTAAAGCGCAAGCAGCTTGTAGAGGCTGTATGGCCTATATTCAGAGGCGTTATTGTATTCGGTCTGTGCTTTATCATTCTCTATCCTCTTATCTTTATGATCTCTTCGGCGTTCCGTCCCAGCTCGGACATGAACGACCCGACTATCATGTGGATACCTAAGCATCTGACCTTGTCAAACCTCAAGGATGTTATCAAGGCTATGAATTTCTGGGAGACCCTCGGAAACACGCTTGTGCTTAACATAGGCTGTTCTCTTGTACAGGTTGCTACCTGTGCGGTAACAGGTTACGGCTTTGCTCGTTACCAGTTCAAGGGCAAGAAGATCTTATTCTTTGTTGTTATTATGATGATCCTTGTTCCTCCCCAGATCATACTTATTCCACAGTATATGTTCTTCCGTTATTTCAATCCATTATGGATCTATAACGCAATTACAGGCGATTATATCAACCTTATCAATACTGCGGTAACTATGTACCTTCCGGCGCTGACTGCGAATGGTCTTCGTGCTGGTCTGTTCATATTCCTGTTCAGACAGTCCTTCCGCGGACTGCCCAAGGAGCTTGAGGACGCTGCTGCACTTGACGGCTGCTCGCCTTTTACTGCATTTATCAGGGTCATGGTACCGAATGCAGGTTCAACGTTCCTGACAGTATTCCTGTTCTCCATCGTTTGGTATTGGAACGACTACTATGTAAGTACATCGTTCTTCACCGAGAATGAGACTATCGCGCTTACGCTGAAAAACCTCAGCGCAAACATCAAGGTGCTTGTTTTCGGCGACGCAAACGCACAGGTCAACACCCGTGAGATCATCGTATGGATGGAATCAGCTTGTCTGATATCTATCCTGCCGATACTTGTGCTGTATATCTGCTTGCAGAAAAACTTCACAGAGGGTATTGCTCGTTCGGGTCTTACAGGTATGTAATCTTAATTGCAAAAGCCGTTTCCGATATATTGGAAGCGGCTTTGCTTTTATCTAATCCTAATAGAAAAAATGACTGAATTATTCCCAAAAATTTTTCTTAATTTTCTGTGACGAATACCTTTAAGTAAATAAATTACTATTGATTTTTGGTCAATTATAAGGTATAATTAATGTAATGTGAGTCCCGAAGGCTCAGAGAATTTTTATTATTCAGAAAGGTTGGTATTGTTAATGAAAGTTAAAGTTATCAACGGTACATCACTTCCCAATATTCCCTGGCAGGACAAGCCCGAGGGATGCAAAGATGTTGTTTGGCGCTACAGCGCAAACCCCATCATCAAGCGCGATCACATTATGGTTAAGAAGGCTAACGGCTACAGAGAGCCTTCAAACTCTATCTTCAACAGCTCGGTAGTTCCTTTTGAAAAGGGCGACTACAAGTTCGCAGGCGTTTTCCGTGTTGATGACAGAGAAAGAAACATGGAGCTGCACGTTGGTTTCTCCAAGGACGGTATCAACTGGGATATCAATGAAGAGAGAATTCACTTCAATACTGAAGGTCTTGCTCCTGAGGTTGCACAGTGGCAGTACGGCTATGACCCCAGAGTTTGCAAGCTTGAGGACAAGTACGTTGTTACATGGTGTAACGCTTACGGCTGGAAGCCGACTATCGGTATCGCTTATACATACGATTTCGAAACATTTACACAGCTTGAAAACGCTTATCTGCCTTTCAACAGAAACGGCGTTATGTTCCCTAGAAAGATCAATGACAAGTACATGATGATGAGCCGTCCTTCCGACAGCGGTC
The DNA here is from genome assembly GCA_945876755.1 of uncultured Clostridia bacterium. Classification (GTDB taxonomy): domain Bacteria; phylum Bacillota; class Clostridia; order Oscillospirales; family Ruminococcaceae; genus RGIG8773. The sequence continues at coordinate 897 of CAMCPM010000007.1, read as the reverse complement.
ACACACCTTTCGGCGATATGTTCATCAGCCAGTCTCCCGACCTCACATTCTGGGGACAGCACAGACACGTTATGGGTCCTTCTAAGGGCTGGGAATCCACAAAGATGGGCGCAGGTCCTATTCCTATCGAGACAGACCGCGGCTGGCTCATTTTCTATCACGGTGTACTTACATCCTGCAACGGTTATGTTTACAGCTTCTCGGCTGCACTTCTTGACAAGGACGAGCCTTGGAAGGTTCTCAAGAGAGGCGCTTCCTACCTCCTCAGCCCCCAGGAATACTATGAGCTTGTTGGTGATACAGACGCAGTAACATTCCCTTGCGCTAACCTTGTTGACGCTGACACAGGCAGAATCTGCATTTACTATGGCTGTGCTGATACTTGTACTGCTCTTGCATTCACAACTGTTGATGATGTTATGGACTTCCTTGATAATAACTCTCAGGTGTGAAAACATTGTTGAAATAAAATTAAGGGTACGGATTTTTCCGTACCCTTTTTTCGCGCTGTAAATTAGAATTTAGCGGCGAGCCGCCGCAGGCATTCCGTAATTTACTTTGCGCAAATATTTACTTTCGTGGCTCGGTAACGTTAACATGAGATAAACAAGAATTTGCAGGCTGAGCCTGCACCCTTTCCGTAATTTAGTTTTGTGTAAATCTTTTCATTTGTCGCTCGGTAACGTTAGTATGAGATAAACGAGAATTTAGCGAAGCGACTCAAGCTGGTCCAGCGCAGCCGCGCTGGTCAGGTGTCCAGAGGGCGGAAGCCCTTTGGTCGCGCTCCGCAGAGCGCGAAACTCTTAGCTTGGTGCCAAATGCTTGCATTTGGCTTCCGCAGACGCCGCCTTAAAAGCGCTCCGCAAAGGTGAATTTTGAAGCGGTAGCTTCAAAAGA
>CAMCPM010000006.1 GCA_945876755.1 uncultured Clostridia bacterium | reverse complement strand
GATAATAAAAATAGCCTTGTTTTTATCATACTTCAAGGCTAACTCATCATATTTACGATCAATACAATCCTTGCAAATAAAGGATTTGTGGGTAATAGCGCAACGGTAAAACCGACTTCCACGTTTATCTTTTTCACACCAACGGCATTTGTATACCGCTTCAGGCTCTTTCTTTATAACTTTCTTTTTTCTCATTACTTAACGTTAATACCTCTTTTTTTCAAGCCCTGTTTCAAAGCTTCTATATGCTCATTATTATTTGATAACCTATCTTCTGTTTCAGCATACATATCACGGCTGAAAGGCTGATTACCCAGCCCATTGACGATAATTTCATCAAGGCTGAAGTCACTACGGATTCGCCCGTTATCTAACGGAGCAACATCACGGACAGATATTCCGTTTGGTATCTCTGTTACTTCCATATTGTCCTTGTCAATCAGACCGCCGTTCTGCATACGCCTTTTGTAATACATAGGGCTGTAAGCATCGTAAACGCTTGTCTGTACCGCTTCAGCCATATTATCCTTAACAGCATCGGCAACCTCATTTTTCATTGTATCGTTTACCTGCTTCTGGATATGCTTAAACAAGGTATCTAAGTTTTTAAAGGCCATTTTATCACTCGCTTTCTTATTTTTTATGATTTATGAAAATAGCAAGTCCGCAAACAACGTAGGTACGTCACTTGCGGACACGATTTTTTGAATGAAATTTTGATTTTATTACATTAAAACAAGTTATTAATGTAATTTAGTGAAATTCAACGATTTACAAATAATTCAATTGTTAAATGCAACAAATTTTTTAAAAATAGTATATTTTATTGTATTTAATATTTCAAAGTGGTATAATGAAAAATATTAACACTATTGTATAATTGAATTAAATATTGGAGTATAAATATGAATACTACATTTTTAGAATGGTGTACTGTTTTAGGAACAATATTCGGTTTTATAAGTTTAATAGCCAGCTTTTGGGCTGTGAAAAATACTAATACCATTTCAAAAGCTATAACAAAATCAAAAATGAACAACGCCTTTAAAAAAGAATATAAAATCTTAGTAAAGGAACTTAATACCCATATTTCAGTATTAAATGAAAATGACACTTCTGATAAAGTTATTTATGCTCTATTTGATACAATTTCTAGAATTAAATCTTACTCTGATTCAGGAATTTGGGATGATAAGAAAAAAATAGCTGATATTTATAATTTCCTTAATAAAAATTTATCTAAGTTCAAGGCGAACGCTGAATTATATAACCAACTTAAAAAGAATATAATACTGATAAAAACCATCATTGAAAAAGAGGGAAAATTACATGATCTCTGATAGAATTGAATACATGTTAAATAACATAAATGAAAAAACAAAATCATTTCAATTACAATGGCGACCAATAAATGAATATGTTGATTATTGTCACGATAATGAATATATGTCAGAAAAAATAATGATGATGGAAGTCAATGAATTTGTAGATTTTTATAACGACAAATCCTTTTTTATTAGAAAGGATAATTCTTATTTATTTCTTCTGAGTTATCAAGAAACATCTGCTATTGACGGATCTGTTTCTGAACATTGTGAATTGTTTGCCTCATTTTATCCTAACTCTGAAGTAATTCCAGTACCGGGGTATATTAATGGTGGTATTAAAACAATAAGAGATAGTGTAATTAAATATTGGGAATCTGAAAATTGTAATTATGTTGCTGAGGTATCTGGAATAATTGGAATATTAAAAAAATTTTCAGATTAAAATGATTTCAAATAATTATTTATTTGCTTATCAATCTGCTGAACTTCATTTCTATAAACTTGATCTGAAACGGCGATTCCCAAATTAATGGCTGCTTCTTCGGCAGGTTGTATAGTTTTATAAATGAATTTTGAGTCTATCAATCTCAACTTACGCACTCCTATATTTGTTTCTATAAATATGTCTGGTACAGAAGATGAATTGAATAATATAATATTGATGTCGGAATTAGGAATTGATGTGCAATATTTCACTTTATCAACTAATAATTTTGATTTCCATATTATATTGTCATTTTTTGTTAATTTTATCAAGCAATTTAAAAAAACTATAATATCTTTATATTTAAGACATTCCATAAAAACTCCTTTGAAAAACACAATAAGTTATCTATTAGAAACATATATACGCCCCACCACCCAGCAGGGCGTATATTTTTCTGTCATCTCTTCAAGTTAGTATACATCTGATTCTGAAAAGCATTAGGCAATGCTATTATTTCATCTTCTTTTCTGTCATTTAATCCGCAGCTTATTATATCTTTTATAAAAATCTTGCCATGTAATAATCTACAACATCTATCATCTCTATGCAGACACGCTAAACGATTTGCAAACCACTTCGCTGTATTAATGTCACAAGTCCACGATATAGCAGTATCAGGTGATGCACTAAAATGATTACTTCCTCTATATACGTCAATATACTCTTTCCCTTTTTCATCATGCTTAATAACATTCAGAGGTTTAAGATTATCCTTTATTATTTCTGTACGGGCTTTTTTAAATTCTTTTGATTCAGATTTGTATATTTTTCTAAGTGTTGCATTAACTGATCTTCGGATAGTTGAAGATGATAACTCTAAACCAACCCATATTTCAATCAACAAGCGCATTTGATAGACAGTAGGGTATTTAATAAAATTATCTTTGAAATCTAATAATATATATGGAAGGTCAGAATGCCTATTCATATACCTAAAAACATCGTCATAACATTCAGCATAAGTATTAAAAGGTATTTCAACACCATACTCTTTCATTTTCTGTTCCCAATGTGCTTCACGTTCCTGCTTTCTTGCACGGTATTCTTCCAAATCAAAAACAAAATCTTCCATTTTTATAACTCCAATCATTCTTTTTCTATATGCTGGTATCCTACTCTCACTCAGATGATTTTCGCTGTTTAAAGACTATGAGTAATATTGAATGTTATTTCATTTCTTGACTCTTAGTTCATTATGATTTGATAAATCTACTATACCAAGTCGATTTCCCATTTCAACTAAAGCTTTCTTTGCTTCTATAGGCATATCTTTTCTTCGTAAAGTCTTATTTTTCTTGCAAAATCAAACGTAAAATAAGGTGCATAATAATTTTTTAGTAATTTTATAGAAGTCGAATCGTTTGTTTGGGCTAAATCTATTTTAGAAACAATATATAACTCCATTTCCTTAATAGATGATAAAGTAGGTAAATCTATAAAGAAGTTACATACATCATCATAAGTCATATCGTAATGTTTCCCTGCAACAATACACCCTGCAGATTCTGGAATTACACAAATTCTATATCCCGATAACTCTCTATTGTATTTACCTGTCGAAACATTCAGTCCAAATTCCGCTGCCCTTTCTTTGAGTTCATCGGGAACTACATTTTTTCGGAAGCTTTCTCTGTATGAAATCATTTCATCTTGGCTCATAGTTTTTACTAACGGATATATCTCTTTGAAAATCTGTTCAATATGTGTTCCGTTTATTCCCCATGTCTTTTTCCATACATTTTTAAATGATGATAAAGTAAACACTTTTTCTTTTTGTGTTAATATTATAAAACACGCCAATGCTTTCTCTTTTTCAAATTCGGTCATATTAATTGCTCCTTTAACTTTTTACCGTTATTTTCACTTACGGAAAGTCTCTGTAAATGTAAAAAATAGGACGTGCTATATTACATCGGAATCAATCCTTTCTATAATAGAGCAAATCCTATTTAACATAAAAAGGTATCAGTTGAAACACTACACCCATAAATTAAAGTATAATTATTTCGCTGATACCTTGACATTTGTTATTTAACTATGATATAATCTTACTGGATAGTAAGATTACCGTCAAGGTAATTTGCACTATTCATTTATACATAGTTCTTGATTACTTACCACAACAATCAAGAACATCATTAGTGGGCTTTGCTCACATAAATATTTACCACGCCTCTTTAACGTTACCACATCGTTAAGGAGGTATTTTTTTACCTTACCACAATATCATTATACAATTTAGCACTCTCAATGTCAACGTGCTAAATGCACAAAATATTTGAATTTAATTCTACTAATTTAAAGGATTTGAAATATTGACATTTTGGTTTAATTGCGTTATAATAATAACAACATTTAGAGAGGTGTTAGCAATGTCTTTATTTAATCAACGATTTAAAGAACTCAAGACTGAAAAAAATATTATGCTCAAGGACTTAGCATCTGATTTGGGATATTCAAGTTCAAAATTATCATACTATCTTAATGGAAACAACGAGCCATCATATGATGAACTCATTAAAATATCAAACTATTTTGGTGTGTCTATCGAATATATGCTGGGGGTTTCTCCATACAGAACAAAAGAACAAGAGTATTCAACCCGAAAACAAGAACTTGAAAATTCAACAATCAACGATACTGTATATGATTTAGTTGTTAAAATGCAATATGTTTTAGATGAACTGTATATTTATGAAAATGAACACGCTCAGTATCACGCATATAGTAGAATGCTCTTATTGTATAAGGTGCTGAATCAATATTTAGAATTTTGTGAATACGCTTCTTTGAATACAAGTGAACGATATACTGAAATGATTGATTATGGTTATGAAATTTCAGCTCTGTTAAAAGAATTTTATTTTGATTTCATAGATGACCTTAACTTTGAATTTGAAAAAATCTACAGTGACCCCAATACATCGAATGAATTAAAAAAACGTATGGCAAGAAAGTCATCTTTTTTAGTAGTTCCATCATCTCCAGAAATAAAAAAGCGTGTTAATAATGTGATTTCGAAATTTAATAATGTCTGATTTGCCAGACAACATTTTATTTTTAGCTTTCAAAGTTTCAATTTCACCGCTCCTGTCGGTTTAGGTCGGATAAAAAAACTACGATAAAATCCTTAACCCCTGCAAAGGTTTTAAGTTACCTCAAAATCTTCAATCAAATAGGCAAAATATTACCCATACCCATTACAAGGGTAACTCATCCCCATAATAGTGATGTTCTGATATTTTCTTTATTCTTGTGAAAAATATCAGCGTATTTGTGATTTGTAAATCTCGGTGCTTTGCAATTGCCTGATTTCAAAAGAAAAACATCTTTGAATTTATGTACCTGCTCCCAGCATAGTAGCTTTACCTTTGAACACATAGGATTTCAAAATCATAGTTAAATTACTTTGTATTCTGGCTAAAAACCTGCTCCCACATTAAAATTATCAAATCTGAATGGGATTTATGGCTGTCTGGTGCTTTATAGGTAAAGTTACCCTATGAGCATTGACCGTCCTAAAATGCGTTCAGATTTCGTTATCTCTAATGGTATTTCAAACGCTGCTACTGTTTCAGTATGATGGTATCGTTCTGACCGATACGTTTAACGTGTGACTTTTAACGAAGCATTAAAATTCAATAGGCAGTCAAGAGCTTTGCTTATTAATGAATATGTGTAGTCATTTTGTCCACATATCATAAACCACTACCCAAATTCAGGGTACAGGTTCAATCTGAAAGTTCATCAATAAAAACCGTTTCAAATATACCCCTATACCCTTATATATAGGTACTTAAATATTTTTCGATGAAAACATATCCCTCCTACCCATATATAAATAGGCGTAAAAAAATAGCCGTTGCCCCGATTATGGAGTAACGGCTATAAAATTATAAATTCTGCAAATAATTATATACTTCTCTGCTCTTATTCAAACTAAGTTTATTTAAGCTGCGGTTTTTAATAAAGTCATTGAAATTACCTGCATTAATCTTCAATTCAGTATAGATACGATAGTTGCTGATATTCTTTTGGTCTTTGAGTTTAACTATTTTGTCAAGCATAAGTTCTTTAATATGATCGTCATTATCTTTCATTCCGATTTTGCGATTATATGAATTTACAACCTTGAGATAATCAATAGGCAAGTTATGTGTGAGATTATTGTCTAACAAATTTACAATATGCTTGTATTCCGTTTTGTCGGATTCTGTAAGATACTTTGACAGCACTTCTGATTTATGATTATAATAGCAATACATAAATAATGGTTCTCTGAGTCTGTCATTACCGTTGTAAACTTCTTGAATAAGCTTGTGAATATTCAAAGAATTACACTCCGATAATGATTTGACATATCCAGAAAGAAACCCTAATAATGTAAGCTGCCTCATTTCAAAGCCTCCTCTTTATAATCTCTGTAGTTGTACATAAATACATTTCTGAGTCTGTCATTCAGAATATTATCATTAAAATCTTCGCTGTTAATTATTTCATCCATCTTGTTCCAATCAAGTGCGTTGATTATTTCTATATTCATAATATCATGTTTATCTTTAGGTCTATCTGAAAACAGTTTTGATATTACAATATCCTCTAATGAAGCTGTATAAAAATGTATTTTCTTTGTTGGTATATCAATCCTAATACGTCTATCATAATAATCAGGTGCAAAATTCGTCATATATGCAAGAACGTGATTGTTAATATCATATTTTTCAAGGAACGGATATAACTCTTTTGGGTACATTATTGCATCTATATCTTGTGTTGCACGAGATAGTTTATCAATTAAAACTAATGCTCCACCACCGACAATTACCATTTCATAATAGGTTTCAGTATCATCTAATGCCAATGATACTTCTTCATCAAGCTTTAAAAGACGTTCTGTTATTTCTTGTTTTATTCTATCATCTGAAGATATATTCATAAAATCACCTTTCATTAATACTATTAATCAATTTGCATTTTTATTATATAGTATTCGTGAGTGTTTGTCAAGCGTTTTTCGCTTCGATGCTCAAAAATCCGCTTGTGAATAGAATGGAACTACTATACCTATATACACCAAAACAGTAGGTTTTAAAGATGTAAAGTACCCCCCCATACACACCCATACCCCCTATTATATACCGTTTCAACTGCTCCCGATGCAGCAACACAAAGCACCATTTCAAAGCCGTTCAGAACGTCATACAACAGCTTTGTATCGCTTAAAAGCAATTTATACATAAGCAATTACAAAGCCATACAAAGCATTTACAGCAGTATTACAGCAATATATATACCTGCTCCAAATCAAAAACAAAGGGTATAACCATTCTAACGGCTATACCCTTTTTATTATAGTGTGGGTGCTGTCCACACGTTTATATTATGCTGTTGCAAGTCTGGGAGCAGATACGCCCTTGAACGTTTCGCAACCGTATTTTTCTTTGATTTCGTCAAGGCTCATATTTTTACGACTTCTGCAAGCATCTTCATCTTTGTGCCAATACCAGCATTTTTTCTTGCTTGCAAATCTGAAGCCAAGACCCTTTAATATGTCCTTATGTGGGAATGTTGTACCAGTTGCCCAAATCCAACGACCGCAAAGGTCAATTTCAAGCCCTTCACAGGTTACAAGCTTATTAATGATAACCATAAATTCGGTTGCTGTTTCGCTTGTTTCCTTGCTTGCTGTATAGGTCTTTGTGTTATCGTCTGCGCTTTCGTGAATGTTCTTGAAGCGTTCAAAGGCTGTTTCATATTCTGCATTGATCTGCTTCATTATTTCGGTTGTATCGTCCTTGTTTAAATCTGGGTGATACTGCTTGCAAAGCTTTTTGTACAGCTTCTTTACATCCTCGATTGATTTGCAGTTGTTAAAGTATTTCATCATATAATCAAGACCTTTCTTTACAAGCTTATGCTTGTGATTTATTTCTTGATTATATTGTACACTAATAAATGTACAAAGTCAATTGACTTATTCTATAATTATTCCGTAATACTTTTATTAATTTTGTACATTATATAGTGTACATTATTCATATGATATGTTATATTCTTTTCCTGATTTATCTTTTACTATTAGTTCCGTGTCAAGTATTTTTGAAATGTCCGATAATTCTTTTGCTGAAAAATTATCCCTTGACATTTTATTGTTTAGATTCTGGCGTGTGGTATTTAATTGTGTAGCTAATTCTGTTTGAGTCATTCCAATTTCTTGCAAACGCTCTTTAATAAATGTTGTTATCGTCACATTAAAAAACTCCTTATTATAATTTTACTTTTATGTATTTTGCTTTTGTAAATTAAATAATGTACAAAATATACAAAAACTTATACACTAATTCGTTTACATAGTATATTGACTTTGTAAACTAAATAGTGTACAATAATAGACAGTAAAGGACATAACAAATCCCTTACAAAACCATTATAACAAACAAATCAAAAAAAGTCAAACGCAAATAAACGCAAAACCAAACAGGAGGTACAAATTATGTATAACTATTTAGAAGCTATGAAACAGGATATTATTAACTATATCCGTGATGAGGTTACAACAACAGACTTTACCGACATTGACGAATTAAAAGAAATGCTTGAAGATGATCTGTGGATTGACAGCACAATCACAGGAAACGGCGGAGATGACTATGCAGACAATGAAACGTCAAGGGAGTATCTGAACGGTAATGAAAACCTTTTGAAAGAAGCATTAATTGAATTCTGCGTAGAGAAAGAAAAAATCGTTGATAAGTTTTTCGCTGGTGATTATGCTTATTTCGATAGCACAATAAGATGCTACTTGCTTTCACAAGCTATTAACGCAGCACTTGAAGAAATCGAAAGCGAATTGATATTTGCTGAAAACTAAAATACATAAGGCTTGCAAAGCGCAACGGAGTATATAAAGGACGTAAGCCTTTTTCATCGGATAAGTTTGATGAATTATATTGTAAGTACATACACAGAGAACTAAACAAAACGGAGCTTGCACATCAGTTAGGAATTTCACGCCCCACTCTGGATAAGCTGATAAAGGAACACGAAAAGCAAGCAAATAACTGATATTTCAAGGAATCGGAGATACTTTCGTGAACATTCGGGAACAAAAGGAGCAGCAACACACAGAAATCCTTGAAAAATCAAGGAATTTAATGAGATTATCGGCATATAAAAGCATAAAAACGGCTATAAATCAAGGTTTTTCAAGGCTTTTCGGTTAATACAATCGAAAATACAAGGAAAACCACGGTTTTAAGCCGTTTTTTGAGGTTTTGGGAGTGGTGTTTTGTTGTTATTTCATACTAATTAATGGGAATTGATGTTTATTCGGAGAAATCGTAGAAAAAATAAGGGATTTTTGAGGGTTTATAGAGGTACTTTCCATTATTTGGTGTTTTAACGGAATGTGCATTTTCCCTTGAAAACATTGGGATTTCGTAACATTGTTAAAAATTTAACACAGTTCGAAATTAGGTTGAAAATGGTGTGATATGGATAATTATATTGACAAACAATATTTTCGGGTATATAATGTAACTAAATAGTAAATTTAGGAGATGTTATTATGGCAATGGATAAAGACGATTTACTTGAATATTTAGCTGAATATGTTTCGATAGATGAAGAAGTATATGAGAAAGAAACCAAAAATTTATCTGAAAGTGAAAAAGAGAAATATTATACTGTAAAAGAAAAAGAAGGCGAAAGTCCTGATTATTATAAAATTGTTTATCCAGATGAAAATGAAATAAATACAGCATTGTTATATAGATTATGTAAAAAGCAAGAAAGAAATGAAGAATTATTAAAAAAAATATCTAAAAGTCAACATACAGCAACATTATTTATAAAAAGCATAGAAAAGTCAATTAAAATTTATTTTGCTATTATTACTGTTGGAGCAATTATATTCGCATTAGCACAAGCATCTGGGCAATAAAATAATAATTATTGTACATGGGTGAAAGTTAACACATTGGTATTTATAACATAGTTGTATAATTAAAAGATAGTAAAGCCCACAAAGCTCTACTATCCTTATTTTATTCATTCCCTCAACTAACCCTATTCCGCAAACAAGGTTAATTCAAGGAACAAAAAATATGTCAAACGGCAAACGATCTTTCTAACACTTTTTCTAACCAAATCTCAGAGAATACAAAATTGGAAATTCAAGACAATTAAATGATTCTTGCCTTCAAACAACGTAAAATAGCCGTTTACAGCAACTTTAAACAATGTGAAAAGAGACTGAAAACAAGCACATAATCAACGCTTTATCGCATCATAAGTCTGGCGCGTCTGCCAATTCCGCCACACCCGCGTAACAAAAATAACAATAATATTATATCGTTTTTTTGCGGATTTGTCAAGCAAAATCGCCGTTTCCGCTATAAAAAATTGCCTTCGGGAGCTTGTGATCCCGAAGGCTTTTATATAAAACTGCAAGGGGAGGTGTACCCTTAACAGGCTGCTGTTGGACGCCGCCCATCCGCCTTTTGAGTATTCCGAAGGCTGCCGGACGGCAATATTATAACAAAAAGCGATTTGCCCTGTTATTTTTTGCAGAGCCGCTTGATTTTCACCGGCGTTGTCTGCCGGCAGTAAAAGGAGAGAAATTTGAAAAAGAATTTTCAAACTATATGAAATTCGGAAATATCTTGTTCCGACTATGGCTATATTATAACTGCCGAATGTGTTAAAAATATGAAAGAATGGAAAAAGGCAAATAAAAGAAAAATAAAACGGAAAACAAAACTAATTTGTTTTCCGTTTGCTTTTTGTATTTTTTTCGGTAAGATAAAAGCTGTTCATAGTCATACGCTTTATTTCATCATCGGGAACGTCCGAATCGAGATATACCGTGTTCCAGTGAATTTTATTCATATGATACGCAGGAGTAACTCCGGCGAATTGAGCGCGGAGAAAATCCGCTTCCATAGGTTCACATTTAAGATTAACAATCGTTTTTCCGTTCAATTCCATAATAATTCCAAACCATTTTCGAGTATCACGGTGGCGAATAACGACGCTTTCGGCGTCGTTTTCAAAAGGACAGTCGGATACCGCAGCGGCTATTGTACCGCAGAAATCAAGGTATTCGCTTCGGGTCATAGCAAGATTCTCCGTTTATTTGTTTTTTGTACTGTGCTTGTAAGGCTCTCTCACGTCTGTAAGACCCATAAGGAAGTCCACGCTGGTATTATAAAATTCGGCAAGCTTTGCCATAACGGGCAGAGATGGTTCAAGATCGCCTGTTTCATATCTTGAATAGGTCTGCTGAGTACAATTAAGATATTCAGCAATATTACGCTGGTATAAATCATTATCTTCACGCAAATCACGAATTCTGAGCTTCATGAGAACCCTCCCCTTAAATCAAAATGAAAACTCGAAAAAAACGAGATATTTATATTATGACATATGTTTTGATTTTTTGGTGAGTTTACACGATAGATGGATAAATAATTTTTTTTGCCAAAAAAATTGTAATAATTTTGAAGAATTATTCGGTAAAATTGCTGTTTAAATAGCATTTTGAGAGCATTTTTAATGCTTTTTTGCGTTTTACGTTTGTAACGAACGCGGCTTTGGGATTGCATTTTTTGCCGATAATATACATATCTGTCTCAGTACCGCTGCCGTTTCTGAAATGAGTCCGCTTGAGAAAAACTGCCGCAGCAGCAGTAAAAGGAAGAAGCAGCATGAAAAGGAAAGCAGCAACACGTTTAGGTTTTACCGTGTCCAAAACGGCTTTAGCCAATATACGGAACATAACATCACTCCTTTGAATCAGCCGGTAATATCCAGCTGAAAGTAATAATCGTCCATAACAAAACCGTTGCCGATATCGGCAACACCTTCGCCGATCATACTGAAACCGCATTTTTTATACACGGCAATGGAATTGTCATTGTGTTTGTTTACCGTAAGCCAGATAGCATTTAGCCTGTTTTCACGGCAGTATTTCTTAAGAAACTCAAAAACCTCCTTGGCATAGCCGTTGCCGCGGTACTCTTTTTTGATGTATATTTTTGAAAGAAACAGTCTGCCGTCATCGTCAGGACGTATCGCAGTATAGCCTATATAAGCGTTTCCCTTTCTGATGATATAATATGTGTAACCGCCCGAAGCTATCTGCTCGGTGATTGCCCCGACCGACTGGAACTTTTCAACCATATAATCTATCTGTTCGCCTGTGAGTATCGACGGGAACCATTCATGCCATATTTCGTCCGCCAGCACAGCGGTATTTTCTATCTGCACATCGGTTTTTACTTCAATAAGCTTTATTCTAAACATTTTTCTTTCCTCCCTGAGCTTTGAAAAAAAATCTTTTAGAAGAGTCTCGCTTTCCTCCTGCATAACTCCCGCAGTAACGGCAGGACGGTAATTTAGGCCTGTTTCAAAAAGATTTACCGCAGAGCCTGCCGAGCCGGAAACCTTATCCTGTGCGGCAAAAACTACCCTGTCGATACGCGAGTTTATAATTGCTCCGGCGCACATGGGACACGGTTCAAGGGTAACATAAAGTGTACATCCGCTAAGCCGCCAGCCTCCGAGAGTGCGGCACGCCTCATCTATCGCTAAAATTTCGGCGTGATAAAGAGCGTTTCTGCCCTTTTCACGCCTGTTTCTGCCCTTGCCGGCAATAAAGCCGTCCTGCCGTACAACAACAGCCCCGACAGGAGTTTCACCGTCGGCAGCAGCTTCATGCGCAAGCTTCAAAGCTGCCGCCATATAATATTCATCATTCATAAACTGCATGAAAAAATTCCTTTCGGATAATGCTTCAAATCTGCAAATTAAGGTTTCTTATTGTGAGAAGGAATGTCAGAGTAAACCAAATAATGACAGGTATGCTTGATGAAGCCGCAAGAACTTTGCTTCCCAAGGACATATATCTCGGCTTGATAGTCATACCGAAACGGTCGCTGTGATTACAAAGAAAATGTACAGTAGCTATCATACCTATCATAATTATAAGGAACAGAAAAGCAATAACCAGAGTATCGCTGTACAGCGGATCTGTCTTATAATCCAGATAATACAGAGTATAAGTGGACATACGGATTATAATACGCATTATAAGCGCAGTGATAACCGAGCCAGTGCGTATTGTGAAATATCCGATTATGAGCGAAGTAACAGCAGCATACGGGAACTGCGTTATATCATAAGTAGAAGCCGATGTGATGAGAGCGGTAATAACAAGCGCCGTACCGTCGCCGAACTGTCGTGTAAGCTGAAGAATTACACCATGAGTACAGAATTCGCTTATCAGGGAAATGATAATAACATGAACGATAAAGCTGTAAATAATATCATCGGTATGTTCCGGCACTAAAAAGGAGCGAGATGAATCAATATGGCATGCCGATAAAACCTGTTCATAAAAGTATGATAAAATTCCGCAGCAGCCTGCCGTCAGCAAAGCCGCAGGCATACTGAAAACAAACATTGGTTTGTTTGTAATTTTCATGGGAACCATTACGGAAAAGGGCATTTCCAGATGCTTGATAAGAATAGCAATGGGAACGACACGCCCTATAATTTGTGAAATAAGGTCGATGGTTATCATCAGAGTTTCATTTCCGTAACGTATGCCGGAAAAAAAGCTGAAATGAATGTCAAATCCAAGCTGTTCAAGAATATATGGTACAACATACACTGAAAGAGTATCAAAAATGACTCTGTAAAGCAAAATCAGTCCGAGGATAGTCAGAACACGATGAAAAGCCTTTGTTTCATGGGCTTCTGGGTAATCCTTGATAAAGCCCACGCCGTCCTGATATACGCGCTGATTCGGCTTTTCTGCGAAATAAAATCCGATGGAATCCTGCTTGTGCTTCCGCCACTGCTTAAAGCTTTCGTTGTAAGCCTTGTCCTGATAGCGCAAATCAATATGAGCCTCAACGACCTCGTTGCCCTGTGATTTTTCACGGGTATCAGTTTTCACTTGCCGAATCACCTCCGTACAATTACAATTTTTCAGTATAATGATAGCACAAAAATATTTCTATATATTTAATAATTTGTAATTTGCTTGTTCTGCGTTAGCTTTTACACTTTATACATATTATATTTACAAAAAATCTGTATTAATAATTGGTTAAATGAATTATAATACATATGAACAATAATTCATATGATAAAATGAAAGGACGGTTATTATGAGCGCAAACAATGAAAATACCGTGGAAATATGCTGTGAGGATAAAGTTCATCCGGAAGTTGTAAAAGCAGTAGCAGACAAGCTTCCCGACGATGAGCTCCTTTACGACGTGGCGGAGCTTTTCAAGGTGTTCGGCGATTCAACAAGAGTGCGCATCATCTGTGCGCTGTTTGAAAGCGAAATGTGCGTGTGCGACATTGCGGATGTGCTTGGTATGACCCAGTCGGCGATATCACATCAGCTTCGGGTACTGAAACAGGCAAGACTTGTAAAATACCGCCGTGACGGCAAAACGGTTTATTACTCGCTTGCCGACGACCATATCCAGACTATTTTCAATCAGGCGTTCGAGCATATTATGGAGTAACATAACGGTCTTATGTCGATAGGCTTTGCAGTAATGAAAAAGATATAGAGGTAAAATTATTATGCAGATAACATTGTATATGAAAGGACTTGATTGTCCCAACTGTGCGGAAAAAATTCGTGCGGAAAGCGAAAAGCATCCGCTTGTAAAGAAAGCGGAAATGAATTTTATGGCAAAGAAGCTCTCGCTTGATATTGCAAAGGAAAGCAGCGAGACGGTTTTTAAAGAGGTATCAAGAATAACTGCGTCTCTTGAACCGGACGTGGAGGTCGTTCTGCTCGAAAACGGTGCGGCGGTTTCAGCATCCGAGGATAACGATGACCCGTCAGATTTAAAAATGAGCATTGCAAGAATTATCGCCGCCTCGGTGATTTTTGCGGCAGGAATGTTCCTGCATGATAAATCATATACCATGTGGATATTCCTTGCGGCATACTTTATTGTCGGGCTGGACGTGATTATCACGGCAGGAAAGAATATTATAAAAGGCAGACCCTTTGACGAGTGCTTTCTTATGACGATAGCGACTCTCGGCGCATTTTGTATAGGTGAGTATCCCGAAGGTGCGGCGGTAATGATATTATATCAGCTTGGAGAAATGTTCCAAGGCTATGCAGTGAGACGTTCAAGAAAAAGCATAGCTTCACTTATGGATATCCGTCCCGACGTTGCCTTTGTAAAGCGTAACGGTACCGTTGAGCAGGCTGCTCCGGAGCTGGTTGAGATAGACGATATCATCGTTGTAAAGCCGGGAGAAAAAATTCCTCTTGACTGCGTTGTAACAAGCGGTAAGACCTCTGTCGATACTTCTGCCCTTACGGGCGAAAGCGTACCCCGTCAGGCAGGTGAGGGTGAAAGCTTAATGGGCGGCTGCGTAAATCTTACGGGAGTTATTGAAGCGAGGGTAACGAAGAAATTCGGCGAGTCCACCGTTACGAAAATTCTGGAGCTTGTGGAAAATGCTTCCGCCAAAAAAGCGAAATCGGAACAGTTCATTACCCGTTTTGCACGCTGGTATACTCCCTGCGTTGTAATTGCAGCGCTGCTGCTTGCGGCAGTTCCTTCGCTGGTCAGCGGATTTGATACGAAATACATTTACAGCGCACTGTCGTTTCTTGTAGTGTCCTGTCCGTGCGCTTTGGTAATATCCGTACCGCTAAGCTTCTTCGGAGGAATAGGCGGCGCTTCGGCAAGAGGGATACTTATCAAGGGCGGAATAGCCATGGAACAGCTTGCAGAATGCGGAACTGTTGTCTTTGACAAGACGGGTACTCTCACAGACGGGACCTTTGAAATTACAAGAATAATTCCTGCGGAAAACCGTACCGAAAAAGAGCTTCTCGCTATTGCGGCAGCAGCCGAACAGGGTTCAAACCATCCTGCGGCAATGGCGGTAATGCGTGGCTTTGAGGGCGTTCCAGAAAAAGCGGATATCACCGAAATTGCAGGCAGAGGAGTAAAGGCAATAATCTCAGGGCGGACTATTCTTGCAGGCAGCCGAAAGCTTATGGAAGAAAACAGTATAAATAACATTCCTGAAATTGAGTCTGCCGGAACGCTGATATTTATTGCCGAAAACGGTGTCTATGCAGGCGTTATAGAGATTTCCGACAGCGTTAAGTCGGATGCAGAAAAAGCTGTTTCGGAGCTGAAAAGATACGGAATCAAAACTGTTATGCTTACGGGCGACAGACGTGCCGCCGCAGAAATCACCGCAAAGAAGCTGGGACTTGACGAGTGGCACGCAGAGCTTCTGCCCGACGGAAAAGTAGCAGCTGTTGAAGAGATAATAAAAAACAGCGGCAAGCGCAAGACTGTTTTTGTGGGCGACGGAATAAACGACGCACCTGTACTTATGCGTGCAGATGCAGGCGTTGCAATGGGCGGAATCGGCTCAGACGCCGCAATAGAAGCCGCCGACGCAGTCATAATGAACGACGAGCCTTCAAAGCTTATTGAAGCCATAAAAATTTCCCGAAAGACCAAGAGGATAGTGATACAGAATATCGTATTCTCTCTTGCGGTAAAGGCAGCAGTTCTGATACTTGCCGCAGTCGGTATTGCGACTATGTGGTCTGCTGTTTTTGCAGACGTAGGCGTATGCCTGATAGCAGTTGTAAACGCTATGAGAGCAAGAAAAATATAAAAGAAAGGCTGCCGCAGGGTACTAATTTATGTACCTCTGCAGCAGCCTTTTTAATTATGCTGAACGGGGAAATTAATATGCAACGCCCTGCCACTTCATAGCGTCAGCAACCTTCAGGAAGCCTGCGATGTTAGCACCCATAACAAGGTTGCCCTCGTGACCGTATTCCTTGGAAGCATTGTATGCGTTGTGGAAGATATTTACCATGATCTGCTTGAGCTTAGCGTCAACCTCTTCAAATGTCCAGCTGAGTCTCTCGCTGTTCTGGGACATTTCAAGACCGGATGTAGCAACGCCGCCTGCGTTAGCAGCCTTTGCAGGACCGAACATGATGCCTGCAGCCTGGAACTTCTCAATAGCCTCAGGTGTAGAAGGCATATTAGCACCCTCAGCAACAGCCATTACGCCGTTCTTGATAAGGATGTCAGCGGACTCGCCGTCGATCTCGTTCTGTGTAGCGCAGGGGAGAGCGATATCGCACTTGATAGTCCAGATGCCCTTGCAGCCTTCTGTATATGTAGCGCCCTGTACTCTGTTGACATATTCCTTGATTCTGCCGCGCTCAACCTCTTTGATCTGCTTAACAACATCAAGATTGATTCCGTTGGGGTCGTAGATATATCCGTTGGAGTCGGAAAGTGCAACTACCTTTGCGCCGAGCTGTGTAGCCTTCTGTGTAGCGTAGATAGCAACGTTACCGGAACCGGAAATTACAACAGTCTTGCCCTTGAAGCTGTCGTTCTTCATGCAGTTGAGCATTTCCTCTGTGAAGTAGCAGAGACCGTAGCCTGTAGCCTCTGTTCTTGCAAGAGAGCCGCCGTAGGAAAGACCCTTACCTGTAAGAACGCCTGTGAACTCGTTGCGGAGTCTCTTATACTGACCGAACATATAGCCGATCTCGCGTGCGCCTGTACCGATATCGCCTGCGGGAACGTCGGTGTCAGCGCCGATGTGCTTGCAAAGCTCTGTCATGAAGCTCTGGCAGAAAGCCATAACTTCTCTGTCGGACTTGCCCTTAGGGTCAAAGTCGGAGCCGCCCTTACCGCCGCCCATAGGCAGACCTGTAAGGCTGTTCTTGAAGATCTGCTCGAAGCCGAGGAACTTGATAACGGAAGCGCAAACGGAGGGGTGAAGTCTGAGACCGCCCTTGTAAGGACCGATTGCGGAGTTGAACTGACAGCGGTAGCCGCGGTTTACCTGAACATTGCCGTTGTCGTCAATCCATGAAACTCTGAACTGAATGAAACGCTCAGGCTCAACGATCCTGTCGATGATGCCGTTTGTTTCATAGGACTTATCCTTCTCAACAACAGGCTCGAAAGATTCAAGAACCTCTCTTACAGCCTGAAGGAATTCCTTTTCGCCGGGGTTACGCTTTTCAACCTTTTCATAAACGCCCTTGAGATACTCATTTTTAAACGCCATTGTTTAAATCCTCCCTATAAAAATGTAAAATTTTCGGCGATACGGTTCAATATCCGTACACCTGTGCCGTACAAAAATAAGTATACAACATTATTTCAGATTTTGCAAGAGTTTTTTGAAAAAAATCCAAAAAAAACATAAAAAAGCTGAATTGCCCGAATTTTTTGAAATATTCTTTTTGATATATTTCAAAAAATTCTGTGATTCAGCCGATTAAATCAATTCAGTTTTTCAGAATACTAACGCATATTTTATAGTCGGGCATGAGTCTGTAGACGACAGAATAAAACGCCTTGCTGTGGTTTGGAACGATAAAATGTGCGTATTCGTGAATAAAAACGTAAGATGCGCACATTTCGGGGTAAAGCGCAAGACGACTGTTCATAACGATTTTTCCGTCGGAGATATGGCAGCTTCCCCATCGGGAGCGCATTTCCCGTATCTGTAAAGCTGCTTTCGGTACGTTATATCCTTTGGCAAGAAACATTTCATACGTCCTGCTGTTAAGGGACTCAAACAGCTTGCGGGTCTCCTCCGTGTAAAATTTCTCCAGAAGCTTTCCCGTATGTTCCTCCGATTTTGCACGGACGACCATTTCTCTGCCGCTTAAAAACACGCTTTCCTTTGATGATATCTCTATATTAAGAGTATAGTTCTCCCCGAAGTAGCGCAGGGTATCGCCGTTTTGGAAGAAAGTATCCTTTTTCGGAAGCACTGGTTCTTTTTCACGTTCGGAAAACCTGTCAAGCACAGAAAAGATAAAATCCGATTTTTCTCTTATAAAGTTCTCAATATACTTTATTGTTACCCGTGTATTGGCGCTTATATAAACTATTCCGTCGGGCTTTATGCGCAGATTGATATTTTTGACTTTTTTTCGGGTCAGCACCCATTTTATCTCTCTGTTTCCGCAGACGAGCGTCCTTATATCAGTCATGGAAAGCCTCGTCAACGGTTATAACGGGGAAGAATCTTTCGTCCTCGCGGCGTATGCGCTCCTTGACCGCTTCAACGATCTTTTCACGTTCGGCAGGCTTGTGAGTGCTGCTTATGACCATATCAAAAATAATGTTTATGCGGTTTTCGCCGTCTGTTATCCTGAAATCATGGATAGTGCAGGTGGGGTCTGAAGCCGCAACGCACTGCTTTACCATAGCTTTGAGGTTGTCAACGTACTCGTTGTTTACGGTAATCGGGTCAGTGTGGATGACCGTCTGGATACCCGTTTCAAGCAGTATCTTCCGCTCGGTCTCGTCAATTATTTCGTGTATATGTACCATATCCGCATGGTCGGGGACTTCTGCGTGTACCGAAGCGAAAACTCTTCCCGGACCGTAGTCGTGAACGATAAGGTCGTGCATACCGACAATTTCTTCATTTGACATAACGATTCCAGCAATCGAGTTTATGGTTTCACGGGACGGCGGAGTACCCAGCAGCAGGTCGATAGTCTCCTTTGCAAGCTTTATACCGCTGTACATGATAAGAATTGAAACTATTACGCCGATAAAGCCGTCGATACGGAAGGGCAGAAAGCAGCCGATAACGGTTGCGGCAATTACTGCGCTTGTGGAAATAACGTCGTTTACGCTGTCCTGTGCGGTCGCCTTCATAACGGAGGAATTTATCTTCTTTGCAATGAAGCTGTAGCAGAAATACATCCAGAGCTTTACAAGCACGGAAGCTGCGAGAATTATTGTCATTACAATGCTGAAATTGAGCTCTTCGGGGTGGATTATCTTATCAACGCCGCTTTTGAAAAGCTCAAAGCCGACGAGCATAATAATAAATGAAACAATGAGCGATGATATGTACTCAAATCTGCCGTGACCGAAAGGATGCTCACGGTCGGGAAGACGGTTCGCCATTTTTGCTCCGATAACGGCAACAACGCAGCTTCCCATATCGGAAAGGTTATTGAAAGCGTCCGAGGTAATGGCGATACTGTTCATAAGTGTACCGATGACAAGCTTGAGTCCGAATAGAAAAAGGTTGCAAATTGCTCCCAGAATACCGCCAAGAACGCAGTAGTTCTGACGTACGGTTTTATCAGAGGTGTTTTCACTGTCCTTTATAAAGGTTTTTGTAAGCAGTTTTATCATAAGGTCACTTCCAAAAAAATATTGGCAAATAAATTGCCGAGTATTCTCAGTATAGCACAAATAAGTTTGGCTGTCTATACATTTTGTTAAATTTGCAAATGTCTGGTCCGAGTATAATTATATGTATATGTATAAAATATGCGGTTTATGAAAGGGGTACTATTGACAACAGGCAGTTAATGTGTTAGTCTGATATCATTAAAAATATGAATGATTCCGGAGCAGGTATATGAATTACAAAAGAATTTCAAAAGGAAAATTTCTTTCCCGTCCCAACAGATTTATAGCTTATGCCGAAGTTGACGGACGCATTGAAAAATGTCATGTGAAAAATACGGGGCGGTGCAGAGAGCTTCTCACAGAGGGGTGTACGGTTTATCTTGAACGTGCCGAAAATCCCGCAAGAAAGACTCTTTTTGACCTTGTGGCGGTTGAAAAGGGGAAACGTCTTATAAATATGGACAGCTATGCGCCGAACCTTGCCGCCGCAGAATTTCTTCCTAAGCTTTTTCCCGATGGCAAGCTCCGTGCGGAGTATAAGTACGGCAATTCACGCTTTGATTTTTATATTGAAGAGGACGGCAGAAAAATTTTACTTGAAGTAAAGGGAGTTACCCTTGAAAACGATGGTATAGTAATGTTTCCGGACGCGCCCACCGAACGGGGAGCAAAGCACGTCGCCGAGCTTATAAAATGTCTGGACGAGGGCTATGAAGCGTACCTGCTTTTTGTTATACAGATGAACGAAGTAAAATATTTTACTCCAAACCGTGTTACGGACCCGAAATTTTCGGACACACTGAAATCCGCTTCGGAGCAGGGTGTGAAAATTCTTGCATACGACTGCATAGTCACGCCCGAAAGCATGGTAATAAATAAACCCGTTGAAATAAAGCTTTGAAAGGAAACCTAACAATGACAAACTGTGAAAGCTGTACAAACTATGTCTACGACGAGGATTACGAGTGCTATGTATGCATGGTGAATCTTGACGAGGACGAAATGGGACGCTTTTTAAGCGGCTCAAACTACGATTGTCCGTATTACCGCCTTGACGACGAATACGGCGTGGTAAGGCATCAGATGTGATTTTTATACAATTTATTTATGAATGATGTATAATTTTGTGCAAAATTGTACGGAAAAACCGCTTTACTTTTGGGCGAAAATATGGTATTATTATGAAGAATGGATAATTGTCGGCTGAAATATTTTGCGGGTATAAAAATATCCCGTTTTACAATAATCGGAGGTATTTATGCTGAATTTTAATACCAAAAAGGAAATACTGCGCAAACTGCGTACAAAACGTGAAAAAAATAAGCTTTTGTGGCTTCCTTGCGTAACGGCGGAGCTGTTCGTGAAGCTGTGGTATGCTGTACTGTGTACAGTCGATATGGCGCTTTCGGACAAGCACGGAAACTTTCTCGGAATGAAATGGGAAGAGAAGATACGCACACGCAGACAGGACGATATCGTATATGTTAAAAAGCCGTTTTGGGGAAGGCTTCTCTCGGCAGTGCTGGCGGCTTCGTTTGTGATGATGGTAGTTCCTGAGCTGGATCTGGAAGTTTTTGCGGCTGACTCGGACTATGTTCCTGTTACAGGCAAGGACGGATATTATTATCTGAAAGAAGATTATGAAAAAGCCAAAGCGCTTGTTGTCGAGTCCATAAATGACCCGATTTTTGCAAACCGCTGCGCAAAGCTTACATGGACTCACCCTGCCGAAAATGTCGGAGTAAGCAACTTTACATACCGTGTCGGATATATCATTGACGGCGAATCAACAATTGTAACGGAAACCTGTAAAACAACAACGTATATGTTTTCAGGGCTTCTTGATAATACAAATTATAAGTTTTTTGTTATACCGTATACCAATCTTAACACATATGTGGTTGATGTTGACCAGGAAGGCAACCCGGTTACAGACCCGGCAACAGGCGAAAAAATATATGTGGTAAAGGGCAGCAATCAGGAACTTGGACAGTCAACGGTTTCAAAAGGCGGAACGCCCAACGGCTCTATCGGAAAGGTAAGCCTTGTTGATATCAAGTATACAGGCAACGCCGTGAGCCTTACCTGGAACCATGACGCAAGAGACAATATTAGGGGAGATCTGCCTTACGGTTATGTAGTATACCGCAAGAGAATTGATTATTCCGGAAACAGTCAAAGCGAATATGAAATGGTCGGTTCGCCTTTCTCTGCCGAAAGCCACAGGGTAAACGGCACAGATATAATCGAATACAGCGATAACGATATTAAATTCGGAAGTATTTATGAATACTATGTAAAAGCATATACCGATATGTTCGGTGGTACGGATTATGTTGAGGGCAGAGACGGAATTATCGACAGCGGCGATCATACCAACAGACCGGATACGCTCAGTATTCCGCTTCCTCCCGCAAAGGTCATAGACTTTGCAGTTATTTCTAACGAAAAGGATACCCTTGAGGTCGAGTGGAAAGAACCGAGAAACAGCAATATTGACGGATATTATCTTTTCAGAAGCGAAACAGAGTTTAAGGAAACCGACATTACTTCGATTTTAGACGCAAATGGAAACCCTGTTTATTATGATGACGAAACAAACTCGTGGATGTTCTATAAGTATATTATGGACATGGAGGCTCAGGGAAAAGCTAAGCAGCTGAGTCCGAGCAAAAATAATACATATACCGATAAATATGACGCAAAGCGCAATCCGCTTGTAAATGACAAACCATATTATTATTATGTGTTCCCGTATGTTGATGCCGACAGAAGCGGAGTAAAGAAATTATACGGTCCGGTTTCTTCCACTATGGGAATGATAAATGCAGTTCTTGGTCAGCCAAGCAATCTGGTCGTAAGTACAGTGGACGGAAAGGTTACGCTGGAGTGGAAAAAAGTTCCCAATGCAAGCGGTTACAGAATTTATATTGAAAAGCTGAAAAATTATGATAATTCAACCTCAGGACTTGGCGACTGCGGATATATCGACGTAGGCGACGTAACAAAGTACACTATTGAAAACCTTATGAACGGCGATCAGTATTCGTACCGTGTCAAGGCATATACTAACGTTGCTTCCGATAATGCGGAAGACCCTACAAAGCTGTTCAGTAACTTCAGTGATGCAAGAATAGTTACAGTCGGAAGTGAACTCAGCACTCCTTTGGATCTTGAACTTTCCACTCAGGACGGTTTGGTTAAGATAAACTGGTCATCAGTAAAAGACGCTGACGGCTATGACCTTTATTACCGCCGCGGCAGCGGAGAGTGGAAGTGCTTTGAGGGTCTCAGCAAACCCGGATATACTCATAAGCCGCTGAAAAACGGTGATGAATATACATATAAGGTAATTGCATATAAAATAGTCGATAACGGCTTCAATCAGAGAGTTGAAAGCGCTCCTACCGCCGAAGCGTCTATTATTGTCGGTGAAAAACTTGGTATTCCTCAGGACCTGAAGCTTTCTACCAAGGACGGCATGATACAGGTGGACTGGTCAAAGGTTGACGGTGCTCACGGTTATATCCTTAACTTCAAAAAGCAGAACGGCTCATGGCAGCAGATCGACCTAAGTAAGCCCGGCTTTACGCATACCGGTCTTGCAAACGGCGATACTTACAGCTATTACGTTGTGGCGTATAAGGATGTCAGCGACGAACGGGTATACAGCCAGGAGTCTGTTACCGTTTCTATCATAGTAGGCGATAAGCTTGATTCCCCAAAGGATTTCACCGCCGTTACCACTGACGGAATGGTCGATCTGAGCTGGTCTAAATCCAACGGAGCTGAAGGCTATATCCTCTATGCTTATTCAGGCGGAAGAACATTACAGTTTGACGTTAGCAAAACCAAATATCAGCATACAGGACTTTCCAACGGCGATGTGTGGACGTACTATCTTGTTGCATATAAAACCGTAAACGGTGTCCGTACATACAGCGACCCTACCAAGTCGATAACCGTAACGATAGGAATTTCCCTTAATGCGGCAATAGACCTTACAGCTACGGCAGGAAACCGTCAAATAGACCTGTCGTGGTCAAAGGTGACCGGAGCAGAGGGATATGTGGTTTATCTTTATAATACCAAAACAATGGAGTTTGAACCAATTACCGTTACAAGCCAGACAAAGTATTCTCATACAGGTCTGAAAAACGGTCAGAAATACACATATATGGTTGCTCCGTTTAAGACGATAAACGGCGAGCGCTACTATGGCGAGTATTCAATAGCTGTTTCGGCAATTCCAACAGCAGGCTCAACGACCGATGTTGACAGAACTCTTAACGTCAAGGGTACGACGCCTTATGGAATTTCCCACAGCGAGTATATTTCGGCAAAGGCAAACCATGATGCATTTGACGAGTCGGTTGACGTTTATTTTACTACAAACAAAGAATCGACAAATGCCGTTAAAGATGTGCTGAAGCACTATGCCGACGGCTTGAAGAGCTTTATAATCTATCCGTTTGATATCAGCATTTACAAGGAGGGCACTCTTATTGAGATTGACCCGAATGACGGATACAGCGTGACGATAACAATGCCTATACCGGATAAGCTTATAGCATACCGGGATTATATTACTGTAGTGCATATCAATGACAATCCCGACGTCGAGGAGATCACTGAGGTCGAGTGGATAGAATCTTCCGATCAAAGGCTGGAAGTTCTGCCGTGTGCAGTCGTGGATATTGATAATGTATGGTGTATCCAGTTTAAATGTACAAGCTTTTCGCCATATGCGATCGTAATATATAAGGAGCATATCAACGATGTATCCTCAGGCGGCGGCGTGGCAGACGGTTCATTCGCCGGTACATTTAATTCGGGACTGCTGCTGTTTACAACACTTCCCGATATAATGCCGAACAACCGTAAGCTGAAAGTAGTTTACGGTGGGAAAAAGAAATACCGCATAAAGAAAATTGACAAAATATAACAACGGCTTAGTTCTTAACTTTAAGGCGCGGCAGCTATATAGAATCTAAGCCTGAGAACCAAAATAAATACACCGTCCTAAATCGTACGAACTGTACAATTTAGGACGGTGTTTGTTGTCTTATTGGGTTATATTTTTTAAGAAATAATGGTAACGCCATAGCTTCGGCATATATCCGCAAGAGGCATACCAACACCCTTGCCGGATGCGATCATTTCCCATATGCCGTCTGTGCGCTCAAAGCCAAGGGCAAGTATCGTTTTGCAGTTCAATCCGTTTTCAAGCGGAAGGTGCATATGTACACCGTTTTCGCAGAGTATGCTTACCTCAGCTTCGTCCAGCTTGTCAAAAAGCTGAGACGGATTGTTGCCGTAAATCGAAAACAGCAGCACCATGCGGTTTACATCCCGGGGGATCCTGCGGAAATCCACATACATTGCCCGCTTGTCAGGAGCGTTCAGATACGTCACACTTCCGCAGGGAGAATGGTCGTTTCCGAAAAAAATCATCCGCTTGTCGGCACTTACAATGCCGTTGTCGTTCAGCATAAACATATAGCCGTCGATGTCAAGCTTGCTTCGGGCAGACTTAAATTCAAGAGACAGCTTATATTTTTTTGCAGATATCGGTACTCTTTTTCCGCTGGGAATGAGAATGTTTTCTTCGTCAAAGCCGTCCTCGGTTTTGTCCTCATCAAGAGCTTCAAGCGGAATGGATACTTCTTCCTGTTCCGGGTCGGGCATTGAAGCCAGCTGAACCGGATCAAGCGATTCAAGCATATTGCGCCAGCGTTCGGGAGCTTCTCTGTCCACCGAGTAAAGCATATAATTTTCGGGCATAGGCTCATCGTTTCCGCCGATAAGACCGCTGACCGTAATTTTTCTTTCCACTGCCGATTTTATGGTTATATAGCCGTAAAGCACCGAGCCGCTTTTGATTTTGCCGACTGTAAGCGTAACCGTGTTATAGCCTGCTGTCAGCGTATCTGTCGAAAGGGTAATATCGTGAAATCCGCAGAAAATTTCCGCCTGAACGGGAGAGTATATTTCAATTGCAAATGACTGTTCACGTTCAGCGGCAAGAGTACCCAGCGAAATTATCTTAGGTATCCCCCAGTATTGTTCTTCTTCGGGAACTCCAATAAGACTGCCGTTTATTTCCGTTTCGGAAAATTTAACGTCAGGGTATCGGCAGTATATCGAAACGTGCTGTTCATCTGGAATATTATCGCTTGTAAGCTCTATTTTAACGCCGTTCAGAGAAACATTTTCAGCGTCCGTCACCAATACGGGACCCGACGAATTCCACAAAACAGTTTTGTTTCCGTTCACTTTGCAGCTTTTGCGGATAATAAACTTTCCCTCAAACTCGCCCTGCGGCAGAGTTACTCTGCCCATGCTGTCGGGATTGTCAAGAAGCTGCTGAATATCGGTTTCCGCCAAAAAATCACCGCCCAACGAATAGAATTGAAATTACCGCCGCAATTGCCGCAATAACAGCGCATAAGATCCTTGCTGTAAATAAAGCTTTGCAGACCATTTCATATTTTTTAGAGTATGAAATAATATCAGCTGCCGCTTCAAGTCCGCATTTTTTTGCGGAAGCGTCGGCAGCGGTTCTTACCGTTCCGCAAGCGGCTGAAGAAGCAGCCGTTATATCGGCATTTTCAAATGCCTGTACGTCGTTTTCTCTTGTTCCTACCGCAAGAACCTTGATTCCGTTTTCATTAGCCGCACTAAGCAGCCGCTTTTTGTCGGACGGTCTTGCTCTTACGATCGCCCTTATATCTGAAAGTCTGTTTGAAAGCTCTTTGTCGCTCATTTTGGCAAGCTGTTCGGAGCTGAGAATTACTCCCTTGCCATTGTTTATTCCTGCACGTTTTGCGGTAAAAATTGCAGTTTCACGGCTTGCTTCGGTCAGAAGGATTGTTTTCACACCGTCTCTTTCAAGACGTTTTACCGACTCCGCCGCACTGTCGCAGAAATGCTCGTGCAGAACTGTCAGCCCGATAAGCGTGCAGCCGCTTTCGGGAAGTCTGCCGCCCTTTATGCCGCGCTCCGAAACAGCATAAGCGATAACGTCCTTTCCAGTGAGCGATATAGTAGCCGCAAGCTTTACAAGCGCATTTTTATTTGTAATTTTCTGCTTTTTTCCATCAGCTGTAAAGCTGTCAGAGCATCTGTCAAGAAGGATTTCCGCACCGCCGCAGATGAAGGTAAGCATCTTTCCGTTAAAGGAAACAGTTGCTCCCGACAACTCGTAGCCGCCTGCCGCAAAAACAGAGGCCTGCTTTTTTATTGCAGCAGTGTCAGACGGTTTTATGTCTGCAAATCTCAGAACGGCTCTTTCAAATTTACCGCCGCCGAGAACGTTTTTGCCGTTAACAAGCTGTGCGTCTGACGTGCTTACTGCCGCGGTTTTGAAAAGCTTGCCAAGCTTTTCATCAAGCAGTTCAATATCTCCAAACTCGTTTCCGCTGCCGTCGATAAAGCCGCTGACAGAACATTCATCTTCAGAGACAAAGCTTGATCTTCCTGCAAAAATCATTCCTGTTTCCGAAGCGCCGGATAAAATATCGGGATTTGAAACGTTAACATTTTTCTTTGAAAGACATTTTAAAACCGCAGCCGTGCGTGAAATGCAGATGAGATTTCTGCTGCAAAAGCAGGATACCGCCAGTACAAAAGCTGCCGCCGAAAGTCCGTTCACACAGCCTGCAAGAACGTTTTCCGAAGCGCCGTTTACAGCGTAAATTATCAGAACTGCCAATGCCGCAGCCGAGCAGATAATTCCGCCTGCACGGATAATTCCTCCGAATTTTTCATCGTAAATTTTGACCGGTTCGGTACTGCTTTTTTTAGCAATAACAGTATTTTCACCAACAGCTGTAATTCTGAAAATTCCGCTGCCAACCGCAACAGACGAGCCGCAGTATATTTTATACGGACTGTTCAGCTTCAATGCGCCGCTGTCATGAAATCCGGACGGGGGCGGTGTTTTTTCGGCTTTACCGAGTACGCCGAAAACGGACTGGTCGACCGTTATCAGACCGTCAGCCATTACTCCGTCGGCAGGAACAGTATCGCCTTTTGAAAGGAACACCATATCTCCGACCGCAAGCATGTTTTCGGGAACTTTATCCTGCTTTCCGCCGTCACGGAAAACCGTGTACATACCTGAGGCAGCAGAACCGCAAACCTTGCAAAGCAGCGAATCTGAACGATACTGCAAAATCGCCTCAAAAACAGCGCAGAATACCGCTGCTCCAAGGAGTATGAAAAGCTTTTTGTAGTTGCTGTACGGCTCTGTAATTTCAAGGAGTCCCAGAAGTATCAGAATTATTTCGCAAAGTACGGCAATCACCGCAAGCTTGCAGCTTAGACCGAATATTCCGTGCAGAATCGCACTGCCGAATGACGGCTTGAAAAAGCGTTCATTCAAGCCGTATTTTTCTCGTGAAGCCTCTGCCTCACGCTCCGAAAGTCCGGAAAAAGTCATAATCTATATTAATGCCCCCCGACTGTCGGGAAGCACTGCTCCTTTCACGCATTAGATAATTTTAACTTTGATGAGCATACCACGTTCATGTCTTGAAGCGCGGAACATCGTACCGTCGGTAAGCCGTATCGCCTGACCTGCCGGGACGGGATTCCCCTGAGGCGAAAGCATACCCTCGGCGCTGCGGTTTATAAGAAACCATTCGCCATTGTGGCAGCAGACGTAAGCCTGCAAAGCCTTGTCAGCCTTTTCGTCCGCAAAAACATTGCTGTACATATGCCACTTGAAAAGCGGAGTATTGTGTACAACGTCAAGCTCGGAATATTTTCTCCATTCGCCGTCATGACCGCGGACTTCGGAATTCAGCTCAAAGCGGACGATATTTTTATCTGTAATTCTTGTTCCGCAGAAGGGGCATACAGGATTATTCACATCGTAAAGTACAAACCATTTCTTTTCGCAGTCGGGATTTGAACATTTGTGAAGCAGATCCCATGTTTTTACAAGTCCCCGTTCCCATTCCATAGCCGATGGGCGCAGCGGAGGATTGTGCAGACCGTCCACAAATGCGCGCAGGAAAAGCTTTTCCAGAATAGGGCCCAGATCTTTTATTGTAGTTTTAAGCACCGACGGACGGTTTGAATCATCGTCGGGATTTTCAATAAACAGCGCCATTGGTCCAAGACCGAGATAATCGTCCTTTTCGGCAGATTCGGAAGAAAAAATTTTCGGACCCATAAGAGGGTGACGGCAGAAAAGGTACTCGTAAATAAGCACTGCAAGAGCGTGAAGATCAGTTACCGAACTTGGTATCATTCTTCTCGGGTCGCTGCGGTCAAGCTCCATAGTGGAAAGTACCTCGGGAGCAATGTAGCCGCGTGTTCCGGCAACCTCAGGAGGGAACAGTCCCGGCACTACAAGGGAGTCAATGTCGATAACAACGCAGTTCCCGCTTTTGGGGTCGATAAGAACGTTGTTGTTGGACAGATCCGAGTGTGCAAGTCCAGCCTGATGCAGACGGCGTATCGACCGTGCAAGCAGCAGCGACATCTGTATCATAGAACGGAAATCGCCCAGTTCGCTTTTGTTGAGAAAACGTCTGTTGCTTGATGTGAACCAGTTGCTTTTCTTGTCCTTGCCTTTCAGGTCGAGAAACTGCGAAGCGTTCTCACCGAAGAAAAAGCTTTTGGGGTATGCAGGAGAAACGATGCCGAATTCGGGAGAAACCACCAGATCGGTGGGCCAGCAGAAGCGTCCTGCAAAATAGCTTGCAAGCTTTTCATCGTTGCCGATAGCGCCGCCCTTTGCCTCCGAAACGGTAGGGTTATACCGTCCGATAATAGCCTCAAGACGGGCGGTCATATTGCGGTCGACCTTGTTGGGCTCATTGAAAAACTGCACCACATAAGACTTGTCGGGA
The DNA here is from genome assembly GCA_945876755.1 of uncultured Clostridia bacterium. GTDB lineage: Bacteria > Bacillota > Clostridia > Oscillospirales > Ruminococcaceae > RGIG8773. The sequence continues at coordinate 88,771 of CAMCPM010000006.1, read as the reverse complement.
GCAAAATATGTGTATTTCATTCCGCCTCTGGGCGGATTATCCGTTATTACATATGGAATTTTCCGTCCGTCGGCAAGTGTTGCCTCACCAATTCTGCTCATAGAAACCTCCGAAGTATTTTACGTTAATTTTCAGTATTTATTATAAGAAGGGTCCTGTCGTCAAAGGAGCCGCGCTCAACGTAGTTGTCAAGCCATATTTTCAGCATTTCCTCAGGCTCTTTTTCGTGGACTATTTCAAACGCCGCAAGAGACGCCTTTTTTTGTACACCGTAATTGCGCCAAAGCTGTTCAAGAGTAAGTCCCATTTCGGAAAGCACGTTTTTTGCGTACTGAAGCGCATAGGAAACATCACTGTCGTTTACCCAAGGGTAGGAAACAGGCTCGGGAACATTTATTTCCGACGGGATATCTGCATCCGGTATCGGCAAAATGCCATTCAGCTTCAAATCAAGCGCAAGCCGCAGAAGCTGCGGATTGTTGGGGTAATAATCGTCAGCGACACCGTCCGTCATAAGCATAAGCGAGGTAAGCTTTCCGCGGCGTATCTTTGTGCGGCTCATAAGACTTTCACTGCTTCTGAACTGCTCCGAGGTGATAAACTCCGTTTCGCCGGCAAAGCTTCCGCTGTCAGCAGCACCGAGGATTATCAGCGCACCGGGAAGGTCTGCGTTTTCGTCAACGGCAGCTATCATTCCGTCGCCGAGCTGTATCGATACTGTAAGGTATTCTCTGCCGTTTGCGGTATCAACGGGAATAGCCGCCGCCGCAAGAAGCGTGCAGGAAAAATCCTTCAGCTCGGGTTTTCTGCCGATAGCCTGTTCAAATTCGGGAATATCTTTTCGCTTTTCAAAAGCAGCCTCCACAGCGGCAAAAGCCTCTGCATAGCTGTCACGGAGCATTGCCGCAAGCTGAGAACACATTTCGCCGAATTCAGCGCTGTCCAGCGGCATACCGAGTATCTTTCTGTAATCGGGGTTATCTCTTTTTATTGCGGAAAGCCGTGTTTTTGCGTACTTCATAACAGCACTGCACGCCGCTTTTGAGCCTATACGAGAGAAAGCCTTGGAGCCTGCCCCGTCGGATACTGCGGCAATGACAGTGCCGTCTGAAAATTCAAACGCAAAGTTGTCATCACAGTTAGTACCGTCATGCTTGTGCTTTTTTCCCCTTACGGAAGCCGCAATTACATTGAAAAATTCCGACTTTTCAGTACGGCATACAGTCTCGGGAAAAGGTTCGGGACTTTCGGGTACGGGATTGTATTTCCACAAAGCGGCGGTATGGGCAGTAACGTCCCTGTCGGAAAGCCGCTCTGCATTAATGTTGTTTTCTTTTTCCATCAAAACCTCCGATACGTTACGGAACGATCACAAATCCCTGGGGTGGAGGAGGAAGCTCAATGTTAGCTCCCGGCTTGGAATCAAGGCTCTTTGAGGACATTTTTACCGAGCTTGAAACCCATGCAAAGAACTGTGCAAGGTCGCCTGCGGAAAGAGTATTCATCATAAGCACGCATTCGGTTATCTCTTTAAGCACCGTTGTATCGGCATAAGCACCTGCGGCACAGGCGATAATGTTTGCAGGCTTGGTCTTTTTCAGCTCTGCGGCAGCTTCACGCCAGTCGTCTGTGGGCGCACCGTCGGTAAGGATAAACACAAGTGGTCTCCAGTCGCCCTTCTGAGTTTCTGTGGACTTTCTGACTTCTGCCTTGATGCACTCGGAAAGCAGCTTCAGTGCCGCACCGAGAGCAGTTGCGCCTCCTGCGGAAAGCTGCGGCTCTTTAAAAAGCATAAGCTCGGTCAGGGGAGTGACCTGCCTTGCACTGGAATTAAAAGTAATAACCGAAAGATAAGCTGTCTCAAGAGCCTGAGGGTCACCTCTCAGCTCGGAAATAAGCGCACGGACGCCGTGTCTTACAGCTTCGATAGGGTCGCCCGCCATCGAGCCGGAAATATCCAGAAGAAGGTAAACGGGAAGACGTCTTGAAAATTCTGACATAAAAATTGACCTGCCTTTCATTTATACGAAAAATTGTCAATCAAGCACAATAAACACATAATAAAAGTATAACTCCAAACTATTAAAATGTCAATTAATTTTTGGTTACATTGCTGAAATAACAGCGTTAATTTTCATATGCAGAGTGTGTTAAACGACAAAAACAGGCAGCCGTGTCCGGCTGCCTGTTCGTAAAGCAAGTATCAACATTTATTTCATAAACACAAAGGAGCGAAGCTCAAACAGAGCCCTGTCCTTAAAAAATTCTCCCGTCCAGCCATGATAATCTGTTGTGACCTTAAAGAAAACGCTGTGCCGCCCTGTAACGCTTTTAACGGTCGTATTGACGATACCGCCGTTTCTGCCTATTTCGCATACGCCTATTTCTTCACCATTTTCGCCGTCAATAAGAATATGCAGCTGACAGTCGCAGCCGCAGCCGTCTGTGTATGCGGAAAACTCCATGGTTTCGCTTGAAAAATCCTCGCCGAAATCAAAGTATTTGTACCCGATAACGCAGCCGTCCTTAATGTTTGTAATTACCCTTTCAAACACATTTTTTTCGGTAATAAGCGCTCCGCCCTTGAGTACGCAGGCAATATCGGCTTCTGTAATGCGGTAAGGGTCAAGCGAGTCCTCAAAGCCCAGCGAGGTCATCTCAACCGGTGGGATAGTACCGTCGGGGAGAATTTCTATTTTCTCAACGCAGCCGCGGCGTGACATTATCGTGCCGTTTGTCATGCGGTGATAGAAAATATACCACTGACCTTTTATGCAGGCGATGGAGCCGTGATTGTTGCCGCCCGGGTAATCAACGCCGTTGTCAACAATATATCCTCTGTAAGTGAAAGGTCCGGTAGGCTTGTCCGAGGTCGCATATGCAAGTCGGCTGCCGCGTTTTGGAGAATATATGAGATAATATGTACCGTTTACCTTGCGCATTGAAGCCGCTTCATAGAAAAGCGATTCTTTTTCGGTAAAGCCGCCTTCTTCTCTCGGCTCGCAGGGAATAATATGCTCAATGCAGCTTCCGTCAAGAATTTCATACATATTTTCGCTGTTGACTTCAGCCATAAAGGAACGTTCAAAGCCGCAGTAAATGTAAGTTCTGCCGTCATCGTCAACGAATACTCCCGGGTCGATGAACCAGCCATTGCAGCATATCTCGTCGGGGATAGTATACTTATACTTTGAAATAAGCTTGAAGGGGCCTTCGGGCTTGTCGCTTACGGCAACGCAGCCGGGAGAGTTTACGATATATGCGTAAAGATAATATTTCCCGTCCTTTTCCACAACATCGGGAGCAAAAAGCTCGTTGTTTGCACCTGTCCAGTCTGTATCGGAAGCGTGGTCGCGGTCTGCCTGCGTGTGGAAAATATCCCCGTGGCAAACCCATTTGCTAAGGTCGTCAACGGGAGCGCTCCAGCATTTCAGAACATAATCGCAGAATTTATCCGAGCCTGCATTGTCGTGAGAACCATAAACGTAGACGCGGTCTCCGAAAACTCTCGGCTCGCCGTCGGGGATATATTCCCACTTTGGAAGATACGGATTTGACATTTTGTAACCATTCCTTTCGCAATTGATTGTTTGTATATTGTTCAATATTATAAAGCACTGAAAGTATTTTTTCAATAGCATAATGTTCCCGTGCAGGTTACATTTTGTGCAGATGTGTTTTTAACAGACAGGCTCTCTGCATCTGCGGAGTTTTTTTATTTATTGGTACTATGCAAAATACGAAAACTGTGATATAATGTAAAATAATCGGATTTGTGTTAAAATCTTCAGCAGTAAAGTCTGCTGTCCGCAATACAAGCCATTTGGGAGGACTTCATAAATGTACCGTATAATGTTTGTCTGCCACGGCAATATATGCCGTTCGCCGATGGCGGAATTCATATTGAAAGATATGGCTGCAAAAAGAAATATTTCTTCGGAATTTATCATCTCCTCAAGTGCCACAAGCACCGAGGAGATATTCGGCGGACGGGGCAATCCCGTCTATCCTCCGGCACGGGACGAGCTTGCAAAGCACGGAATATCCTGCGGAGGAAAGAGAGCCGTTCAGCTGAAAAAAAGCGACTATGAAAACTACGACCTTTTTATCGGAATGGACAGCGCAAATATTCGCAATATGACAAGGATACTTGACGGTGACCACGACGGAAAAATACGCAAGCTTATGGACTACGCAGGCGGCGGAGACGTTGCCGACCCGTGGTACAGCGGCGATTTCGGTGCGGCATACCGTGATATATACAACGGCTGCGCAGCTCTGCTGGAGCAGCTTTGTAAAAAATAAAAACAGGAGTGATAAAAATGAGTACAAGAGGAGATAGGGCAAAGGAACTTTTTCAAAGCGGATATAACTGTTCACAGGCGGTTCTGATAGCATTTTCAGACATTACGGGACTTGACGAAAAAACATCTGCGGCGCTGGCGTCGGGCTTCGGCGGAGGAATGGGCAGAATGCGCGAGGTCTGCGGCGCAGTTTCGGGAATGTTCATGGCGGCAAGTATCGTTATGGGATACACCGAGCCTACGGATTTTGAGGGCAAAAAGGCTACCTATGCAATGATACAGGAGCTTGCGGGAGAATTCAAAAAGCAGAACGGAAGCATAATATGCAAAGAGCTTCTCGGGCTGGACAAGCCCGAGGGTACTTCCGTTCCCGAAAAGCGCAGCGAAGAATATTACAAAAAAAGGCCTTGCGGCGACCTTGTAAAAATGGCAGCCGAGATACTTGAGGACTATATGACCCTTAATCGGGAAAAAGAATAAAGCAGCACCGTTTAGGGAAGTACCGATAAAGAAGTATTTATCGGTACCGAGCCACAAACTTTGAGCATTTCGCTAATTAACTAACGGAATGACAAAGGGGTCGCCTCTTTTGGTACTGCTTCAAAATATTGCTGTTCAATTTGATTTTATTTTTTCGGGAACGATAGTGCAGCTGTTTGCCTTGCCGGATTGTATCACAGCGAGCATTCCGATGAATTCACGGCTCAGCATTGCAGAGACCTCGTCTTCCGTGAAGCTGCATACACGGGAGGCAATAAGTACACAAATTCCGTATGTATATATCCATAAATGCCTGAACATAAGTCTTGCGTTTTCGTAATCCAGAGAGTTATCACGCTGAATGGCATCAATGCACAGAACAGCGGTGTCTCCGAGAATTTCAAACATATCGTCAAAGCTTTTGGCTTCTTCGTTTTCGCTCATAAAAAGCAGATGAAAAAGCTTAGGCTGTTCAGATGCAAAAAGCACCATCTGCAATCCCACCATCTTGAATACAGGGTCGTAATCCTTTGCTTTTCCCGTGTATTCGTCAAAGCGCTTCATTGCTGCCTTGCGCACCTCTGCGCAAAGCTCGTCCATGCTTTTGAATACGGTAAATATAGGCCGTGCGGAGCTTCCCATGGCAGCTCCGAGACTCCTTGACGTAAGCGCTTTAATGCCCTTATCTGCGGCGATCTCAAGTGCGGCTTCAACGATTTGTTCTCTTGTAAATTTTGGTTTAGGCGGCATGATTATCCCTCATTGAAATAGAATTTATGATTTAAAACATTTGATTTATTATAACCCAATTTTTCAATTTTGTCAATACGTCATAACGGTATATACAAGGCAATATTACGGCATGGCTATACTTTACATTCCTTTAAGGCTGTGGTATAATTTGCTTGAAAGAGAATTTTTCGGAGGCGGCAATATGGATCTGAAGTCAAGGGCGAAGCAGCTTAAAACCGATGTGCCTGCGGTATTTCTTGCATTAAAGGATAAGGAAACTCCGGTCATTGCAAAAATACTTGCAGCGGTGACGGTCGCCTATGCCTTGTCACCGATTGACCTGATCCCCGATTTTGTGCCCGTCCTCGGATATCTTGACGACGTTCTGCTTCTGCCTGCGCTCATTGCGCTGACGATAAGGCTTATCCCTAAGGAAAAGCTTGAAATGTACAGTGAGCAGGCTAAAGATATGTGGCGTGACGGAAAGCCGAAAAAGTGGTATTATGCCATTCCCATCGTACTCATCTGGGCGACGGTGATTTTACTTTTGATATCAATATTTTGGAAGGAAAGATTATAAACATGAAGTTAAGATTTTACAATGCTTTGATACTGTCGGAAGTGGGAAAAGAAATTTTCAGCGGTGAGGTCTGCACCGACGGCGATACGATAACTTATATCGGTACCGAAAAGCAGGACGGAAAGTTTGACCGTGAGATAAACCTTTGCGGAAACCTTATTATGCCGTCTTTCAAGAATGCTCATACCCATTCGGCAATGACGTTCCTGCGCTCATTTGCTGATGATATGCCGCTGAACGACTGGCTTTTCAAGCAGGTTTTTCCTATGGAAGCAAAGCTTACTCCCGATGACGTGTATGAGCTGACAAAGCTTGCCGCCCTCGAATATTTTTCCGGAGGAACTACGGCGGCTTTTGATATGTATTTTCACCCGGATTCCGTTGCACAGGCGGCGATCGATACAGGTCTGAGACTTGTCCTCTGCGGAGCGGTTTCAGGCGGCGATAACAAAGCGGACTACGATTCCGCACTTTCACGTCTGGAGGATTATTTCAGCCGTTTCAACAGTATGCACCCGTTGATTTCCTTTAAAATGGGCTTTCATGCGGAGTATACTACCGACATTTCCATTCTCAAAGGAATTGCTGAGCTGGCCAAAAAGTATAAGCAGCCGCTTTATACTCACAACAGCGAGACTGCTTCCGAGGTACAGGGCTGCATTGAGCGTCACGGAATGACTCCTACCGCCCTGATGGAGAGCCTTGGTATGTTTGAGTACGGCGGCGGAGGTTTCCACTGTGTACACATGACCGATGAGGATCTGGAAATTTTCAAGCGCCGCGGTCTGTGGGCAGTTACCAACCCCTGCTCAAACTGTAAGCTTGCAAGCGGTATCGCTCCTCTTGCAAAAATGAACGGTATGGGTATAAACCTTGCGGTTGGTACGGACGGTCCCGCAAGCAACAATGCGCTGGATATGTTCCGTGAAATGTACCTTGCTTCTGTGCTCCAGAAGGTAAGGGAGAACGACGCTTCCGCTATGCCTGCGGATGCTGTTTTAAAGGCGACGACAACCGGCGGTGCGAAAGCTATGGGACTTGATGACCGCAGCGTTCTTGAACCCGGAAAGAAAGCCGACATTGTAGTTATAGATATGGACAGACCAAATATGCAGCCGGTGAATAATATTGTAAAAAATCTTGTTTTTGCAGGTACGAGAGATAACGTAAAAATGACCGTTTCAAACGGCGTGATAGTTTACGAGGACGGAAAATTTCCGACCCTTGACGCAGAGAAAATTTATGCCGAGGCTAACAGGATAATTGCAGAAAAAAAGACGGATTAATCTATCCGTCTTTTTTTCGTGAAAGCAGCTTCATCCCGATAAGCATTATTATGGGAAAAACAGCCGCAAAGAGAAGTCCTGTTTTAAGACCCGACGAAGCTGCGCCCGAATCGGGAAACAATCCGAATCCGCCGTTATCGGCAAGCTTTATGAAGATTCCGACCAGTCCCGGACCTGCCGCACAGCCTATGTCTCCTGCCAGCGCAAGCACCGAAAACATAGCAGTACCTCCATTTGGGTATTTTTCGGAAGCAAGGCTGAAAACTCCCGGCCACATTATGCCGACGGAAAGTCCGCACACAGCGCAGCCTGCCAGCGAAAGCTGAGGATAAGGCGCAAAAACCATTACAGCATAGCTTAATATGCAAAGAACTGAGCTTGCCGATATCATCGGTATAAGCTTTATTTTTTTGCCCCAGATGCCGTAGCAAAGTCTTGCAGTACCCATCAGTACAGCGAACATACAAGGTCCCAGCAGGTCGCCTGTTGTTTTTGATACGCCCAGACCTGCCTCGGCAAAAAGCGAAGCCCACTGGGAAGCCGCAAGTTCAGAAGCGCCTGCCGACAGCATAAGTATGCAGAAAAGTATAAAAAGTCTGCTGCCGAAAAGCTTTTTCAGAGGTATTTCCTCGCTGTCGTCCTCAACAAATGGGCATAACGGAACTTTTGCAAAAAGGAATGCGTTCATGAACGGGATTATTGCCCAAAGCGCCGTAAGAATACGCCAGCTTTCAATGCCGCATAATGTGAAAAACAGGGTTGAAAACAGCACTACCGCAACCTGTCCCCAGCAGTAAAACGAGTGCAGCAGACTCATTGCAGAAGCCTTTTCGTCGCCGGGAAGAGAATCTACGATAGGGCTTACAAGAACTTCGGTTAGTCCGCCGCCTATTGAATTTAAAGCCGAAGCAAGAAGAAGTCCGGCAAACGGGTCGGGGAGAATAAAAGGGAATATCCCCATGCAGGAAAGACCTGCCGCCGTGCATAAATGCGCAGCGATCATCGTTCTGCGAACTCCGAGCCTGCCTGTTATCTTTGAAGAAGCAATGTCAACGGCAGTCTGCATTATAAAATTTGCCGAAATGAGAACTGCGATTTTTTCAAGCGAAATGTCAAAAACATTGTGGAATGTGAGAAAAAGCAGCGGCGGCAGATTATTGACTATCGCCTGCGTTATATAGCCTGCATAGCAAGCTGCAAGGGTGTGCTTATATGTAAATTTCATGTTGAAGTCCTTTCTTCGGAAATATGCCGAATAAAAGTATAACCCTTACGGGCTCTAAGTACAACATATTTAAGTTAAAATTTATACTTTTTAAAAATATCTGCTTATTGCACAAATACATATGAAAAAATATGTGTAATATTTTTCGATTTCTTAGTGACAAATTAATTTAAATATGCTAAAATGTTAAGAGAGGTCGATATATCCGATGAAATTGGGTTTTTATACCATCAGGAGGTGCTGCTGTGAAAAAATTCCGAAAGCTGTTGGGAGTCATAACTGCTCAGGCGGACGCTCAGTATCAGTCCAAGCTGCTTGAAGGCATCCTTTCCGAAGCATTTAAATTAAATTATGATGTCGCAGTTTTTTCAACATTTGTAAAGGATAAATTGTCCGATGAATGGCATATCGGAGAAAAAAATATATATTCGGCAATAAACTATTCCGTACTTGATGGCATCATTTTCGTGCCGGATACGCTTAAAATAGGTGATATTGACAAGCAGGTCGAAGCGGATATAAAGAAAAATTTCAGTAAGCCTGTGGTTTCTGTAGACCTTGAAACAAAAGGCTTTTCAAATATTTTTACAGACGATGTTCAGAATATCAAAAAAATAATTTCGCATCTTATCGAGGTCCACAAGCTTACCGATATTGCGTTTATGACGGGTATAAAAGGACATTTGCACGCAACGAACCGCCTTACAGGATATTATGAGGCAATGATAGAGCATGACCTGCCTATCGACCAGAGCCGTGTATTTTACGGCGATTTCTGGTACAATAAGGGTGAGGAGGTCGTTCAGGCGCTTCTCGACGACGGCAGACCTATGCCTCAGGCGATCGCATGTGCAAGCGATACTATGGCAATAAGCGTCTGCGAGGCGCTTAAAGCACGGGGTATCCGAGTTCCCGAGGATATTGCCGTAACGGGATATGATTCGGTAGAAGCGGGAATAAATTATGTTCCGAGCATAACTTCATCGGATATCCCTGCTGAAAATACCGGTATAAGAGCCGTCAAGCTGCTGCATAGCCTTATAAACGGAACAAAATTTACGGACACTCCGTGCGGTGCGGAAATAAGCATTGCCAAGAGCTGCGGCTGTTCGGTAAATATTGCGGAAAAACTGCGCGATAAGCTTGGCACATGGCATGACGAGGATTTCTACGGCGAATTTGATTCTACATATAATTTCATGCTGGATGCTCTTATTTCGGAAAAGGATTATACAATGTATTTGAATACCCTTGGCTGGTATGCTCATCAGATAGGAGAATTTGAAGATTTCTATCTGTGTATGTGCGAAAATTGGGATAATCTCGGCGAGACGGAGCAAAATCCAGACTATCTTGTAAAAGGCTACGGCAAAAAAATGTGTCTGGCTCTTCATAAGCATGACCAGACTGCATATGTAAATATTGACAGGAAATTTGATACTGCTGAAATGCTTCCCGCTATCTATGAACGTCGTCCGAAGCCTACTGCATTCTATTTCGGACCTGTTCATTTCAACGACAGGTGCTTCGGATATTCCGTAATTTCATACGGAAGCAAAACTGTTTCATATTCTTCTACATACCGTAAATGGATGAGATATGTGTGCAGTTCACTGGAAAGCTTACGCCGCCAGAGAAACTTGCAGTTCATGTATAAAAAGATGGAGGAAAACGCCGTTACAGACCTGCTTACAGGCATTTATAACAGAAACGGCTTCAATCTTTATGCCGACCGCGTTTTCAATGAAGCACGAGCCAACGGTCAAAATTTCATGCTTATCCTCGGCGATATGAATAATCTGAAATACATAAACGACAGCTTTGGTCATGTTGACGGCGACTTTGCTATAAAATCTGTTGCGGACGCCTTCAGAGAAGCTTCCGGACCGGATATGATGTGCTTCAGAATAGGCGGCGACGAGTTTGTTATCATCAGCAAGACCGTAATATCACAATATGAGATAACCGAAATTACGGACAGGATATGCAAATATCTGAAAAATATAAACGATACCGCCGACAAGCCTTATTCGATAAGCGTAAGTCTCGGAGTTTATTTCGGGGATACGGAAAATATAGACTCTGTCGAGCAGGCACTTTCTTCCGCCGATGAGAAAATGTTTGAAGCCAAGGAAAAATACAAGCATGAGGAAGGCTTTGATTACAGAAAAACTCATTATGCAAAATAGAATATAGTTTATTTAGCCGATATGTATAAAAATGCGATAATGAGAATGTACATATTGGCTAAATTTAATTTTTTCCGTCAAAGCCCTTGACAAAATCGTATTTAAGGCGTAAAATAATAACATCATCAGATTTAACAATTTAATATGCTAAATTCGTTGAGCAAAGGTAAGTAGCTTGCATATCGATGAATCAGAGAGTCCGGCATTTGGTGTGAGTCCGGGTCATAACGGTGCTTGCGAATGGATTTGTGAGAAGCAAGGGCAAACAGCTGTAGGGCTAAGTAGTCTGCGCCGATTTCCTGCGTTAGTGGATAGGGTATAACTGCATTTGCGGCGTACTGATAGTACGGATTTGTTTTAAGTTTCTGCATCTGCTTGTATCCGAATGAGGCGGATTTTTATATCCGTGAAGTTGGGTGGCACCACGAGGTTTATCGTCCCGACAGCCGAAATTTTCGGCTGTTCGGACGGTAGACCTCTTTTTTTGTTGAAGGAGTTGTGTTATTATGTTGTATCCGTCAAAAGAAGAAGTTAAAAACCTGCTTTCAAGCTACAAAACAGTTCCTGTTTTTTATGAAATGCTTATCGACAGCTGTACGCCGGTGGGCCTGTTCGCAGTGCTGAAAGAAAAGTATCAGAACTGCTTTATTCTCGAAAGCGTTGACAACTCGGAGCAATGGGGACGTTATTCTTTTATCGGTATAGACCCGAAAATGGAAGTCCGCATTTACGGCAGCGAAGCTGAAATAATCGAAAACGGAGTAAGTGAGAAGAAAAAATGCGAAAATCCAATTGAGCTTTTTAATGAGATACTCAGCAAGCGTACATCACCGGTTTTCATTAACAGACCCAAGCTCACAGGCGGCTTGATAGGCTATTTCGGATATGATACAGTAAGACGCTTTGAGAAAAAGCTTGTGAACGTCCCCGAGGATGACCTGAAAATGCCCGACTCGAATATGTTCCTTTATGACGAGATAGTCGCTTACGACCACCTCACAAATAAAGCGGTAATAATTCTCAATATTAACGCAGGCGAAAACGTTGACGCAAAATATGAGGAATGTATCGAAAAATCCATTGAAATAGGAAAAATTCTCAGCGAATCAAAGCCTGTGTTCCGTTCCGAGGGCGGCAAAAAGGAAGTTAAGGTTACTTCAAATGTCACCAAGGAAGAATTTATCGGAATGGTTGAAACCGCAAAACAGCATATCATTGACGGTGATATCAGTCAGGTAGTCCTTTCCCAGAGATTTGAAGTAGACGACCCTCCCGCACCGTTTGACGTATACCGTATGCTCCGTTCGACCAATCCCTCGCCGTATCTTTACTATTTCGACCATGAGGACTACTGCATAGCAGGCGCTTCTCCCGAGATGCTTGTAAGCGTTACCGACGGCTCTGTCGTAACAAAGCCTATCGCAGGTACTATCGGCAGAGGTCAGACCGAAATAGAAGATAAGGCTTTCGAGGAGCTTCTCCTCAATGACCCGAAGGAACGGGCAGAACACACAATGCTTGTAGACCTTGGCAGAAACGACGTTGGCAAGGTTTGCAGCTTCGGTACGGTAAATGTCACCGACTTTATGAGAGTTGAGCGCTACTCAAAGGTAATGCACCTTGTTTCGGACGTTCAGGGCAGACTTGCCGATGATAAGACTGCTCTTGACGCGCTTATGTCAGTGCTTCCGGCAGGAACACTTTCTGGCGCTCCTAAGGTCCGTGCAATGGAGATAATCGACGAGCTGGAAAACAAAAAGCGCGGACTTTACGGCGGAACAGTAGGTTATCTTGCATTCAGCGGAAATATCGACACCTGCATTGCAATAAGAACAGTCCTTTTCCGTCACGGAAAGGCTTACGTTCAGGCAGGCGCAGGAATAGTTTATGACAGCGTTCCCGAAAAGGAATATGAAGAAACCAAGAACAAGGCTCTTGCGGTGGTAAATGCTATCACCGAAGCGGCTAACCTTTGAGCAGGAGGCTGATTGATATGATTTTAATGATTGATAATTACGACAGCTTTACTTATAATCTTTACCAGCTTATCGGTACTCTTTACCCCGACATCAAGGTCGTAAGAAACGACGAGATAACTCTTGATGAAATCGAAAAAATGAATCCCGAAGCGCTTATCATCTCTCCGGGTCCGGGCTATCCTTCAGGCGCAGGAATTTCCATTCCTGCAATAAAGCAGTTCAGCGGACGTATCCCGATTCTCGGTATCTGCCTTGGACATCAGGCAATTGCCGAGGCTTTCGGCGGAAAGATAATCCATGCCAAAAAGCCTATGCACGGCAAAGGTACCGAGATATCCCTTAATACAAGCGCTCCGATTTTTCAGGGACTTCCCGAAAAGATAACAGCCGCGCGTTATCATTCGCTGGTTGTCGATTCTATCTCAATTCCCGTCTGCATTAACGTTATAGCTACCGACGGCGAGGGACAGATAATGGCTATACGCCATAAGACTCACCCTACATATGGCGTGCAGTTCCACCCCGAATCAATTCTTACCGAACACGGCGCAAGCATTATATCGGCATTCCTCTGCGATGTTGCAGGAATCAAAAATGCCGACAGGGAAGTAATTTCAATGCCTCGTGAAAAGAGAGTAGCATTGAAAAAGTACATTGCAAAAACTGCCGACGGAAATCACCTTACCGAAGAAGAAGCCGAAAACGCAATGAATATCATCATGTCGGACGGAGCAACTGACGCACAGATAGCAGCACTTCTTATGGCAATGCGCCGCAACGGCGAAACTATTGAAGAGATAACAGGCTTTGCAAGAATAATGCGCCGCAAGGCAAACATAGTTCCTGCCGCAAAATCCGCGGTTGATATTGTAGGAACAGGCGGAGATGTTGCAGGTACTTTCAATATTTCCACAACTGCTTCGTTCGTTATTGCAGGTACGGGACTTAACGTTGCAAAGCACGGCAACAGAAGCGTTTCCAGCAAGAGCGGCGCAGCGGACGTTCTTGAAGCGCTTGGCGTAAAGCTTAACCTTACTCCGGCAATGGCTTCCGCTTGTATGAAAGAAACAGGTATAGCTTTCCTGTTTGCCCAGTCCTTCCACAAGGCAATGCGCTTTGTTGCTCCGGCACGCCGCGAAACAGGCGTAAGAACCGTTTTCAATATTCTCGGACCTCTTGCAAACCCTGCACTTTCCGACTACATTCTTCTCGGAGTTTACGATGAAAAGCTACTTGAGATAATGGCAAAGGTACTTATGAATCTCGGTGTAAAAGGCGCTATGATAGTCTACGGCAACGGTCTTGACGAGGTCACTGTTTCTGGGATAACAAAGGTCTGCGAGCTTCGTGACAAAAAGCTTATCAAGTACGAGATCAATCCCGAGGATTACGGCATCAAGATTTCTCCCAAGTCGGAAATCGTCGGCGGCAGCCCTGCCGAAAATGCGCAGATCACTCTTAACATTCTTAACGGCACCGAGCGGGGCGCAAAGCGTGATATTGTACTTCTCAACGCAGGTTGTGCTATTTACTGTACAGGTGCGGCAGCCTCCATTGACGAGGGAATAAGTATGGCAAGAGAGTCCATTGACAGCGGAAAGGCTCTTGCAAAGTTTGAGAAGATGAAAGAATTCACAAACAGGATCTGAGGTGTAAAATGATACTTGACGATATTATAGAAAAGCGAAAGGAACAGCTTCAACGGGATATGGCAAGAGTACCTCTCATTGAGGTGCGTACCGCAGCGGAAAAGGCTGCGGAAATCCCGACCGGACGAAGCTTCCGTGAAGCGCTGACTTCCTTTCCGAAACCTGCGGTCATTGCCGAGGTAAAAAAGGCTTCACCGTCAAAAGGCATAATCAGCGAGGGTTTCCGCCCCGTTGAACAGGCTGTTGAATATCAGGCAGCAGGCGCAGCGGCAATTTCCTGCCTTACGGAAGAGTATTACTTCAAAGGCTCTGCCGAATATTTCAGACAGATACGCAAAGCGGTCAATATCCCAATGCTACGCAAGGATTTCATCATCGATCCTTATCAGATATACGAAGCAAAGGCTATGGGCGCAGATGCAGTTCTGCTTATTTCGGCGGTGCTTTCACCCGTTCAGCTTCACGATTACCGTGTCCTTGCCGAATCGCTGGGTATGGACGTTCTTGCGGAAAGTCATAACGAAAGTGAACTGAAAGCCGTTATCGCATCGGGCTGTACGATATGCGGAATCAACAACCGTAATCTGAAAACCTTTGTGGTTGCCCTTGAAACGACTTCCGCCCTTGCAGAAATAGTTCCAGAGGGTTCGGTAATAGTTTCGGAAAGCGGCATAAAAAATGCGGAGGATATGAAGTACCTTGCAGACTGCGGAGCAGACGCCGTTCTTATAGGCGAAACTCTTATGAGAAGCGGAAGCATAGCAGACTCCATGAAGGAACTGAGGAGCCTGTTATGATAAAGCTTTGCGGTATCCGCCGTACCGAGGATATTGAGTACGTCAATGAAGTAAATCCCGATTTTATTGGCTTCATTCTTGCGGAAGGGTATAGGCGTACCGTTTCTCCCGAATTTGCCGCAGAGCTTATGAAAGGGCTTAACTGCGGAGCGAAGGCAGTAGGCGTGTTCGTTGACCAGCCTGTTGAGTTTGTTTTCGAAGCGGTAAAAAAAATCGGACTGTACGCCGTCCAGCTTCACGGAAATGAGAATCCGGATTATATTGCCGAACTGAGAAAGCATACATCGGCTAAGATATGGAAAGCGGCAAGAGTCCGCTGCCGTGAGGATATTTTCCGTGCCGATAAAAGCGGCGCAGATATGTTGGTTCTTGACAGCTTTTCCGAAAGCGCAGCAGGAGGAACAGGCAAAACTGCCGACTGGGAGCTGATAAAAAGCACTCCCACGGATTTGCCTTATCTGCTTGCAGGCGGGATTGATATAAACAATATTTCCGAGGCGATGAAGATCCTTCCCGAAGGCTGCGGCATAGACGTTTCAAGCGGAATTGAAACGGACGGATCCAAGGATCTTTCCAAGATAAAAGCGATAATGAAAATTGTACGAAAGGTTGATAAATAATGTCAAAGGGCAGATTTGGAATATTCGGAGGACAGTATGTTCCCGAAACGGTTATGAACGCAGTCAACGAGCTTGATGCGGCTTATGAAAAATACAAGGACGACCCCGAATTTATAGAGGAACTGAAAACACTTTACCGTGATTATGCAGGCAGACCGTCACTGCTTTACTATGCGGAAAAAATGACAAAAGACCTTGGCGGCGCAAAGATATACATCAAGCGCGAGGATCTGAACCATACAGGCTCACATAAGATAAACAACGTTCTCGGACAGATACTTCTTGCCAAGCGTATGGGCAAGACCCGTATCATAGCCGAAACAGGAGCAGGTCAGCACGGCGTTGCAACAGCTACCGCCTGTGCGTTGTTCGGTCTGGAATGTCAGATATATATGGGTGCAGAGGACGTTGAGCGTCAGTCTCTGAATGTTTACAGAATGGAGCTTCTGGGCGCAAGCGTAACTTCTGTCAGCGAGGGTACTTCCACTCTGAAGGACGCTATCAACGCCGCAATGCGTGACTGGGCGGAAAATGTAAATACTACATTTTACTGCATAGGCTCCGTTATGGGACCTCACCCGTACCCTACAATGGTCCGTGATTTTCAGAAGATAATTTCCGAGGAGATACGCGCTCAGATAATGGAAAAAGAGGGCAGACTTCCCGACTGCGTTTGCGCCTGTGTAGGCGGCGGCTCAAACGCAATGGGTGCTTTTTACGATTTCATCAAGGACGAAAGCGTTCGTCTTGTGGGCGCAGAAGCAGCAGGTCTTGGCGTTGATACCGACAAGCACGCAGCTACCGCCGCAAAGGGTACAACGGGAATTTTCCACGGCATGAAGTCGCTTTTCCTGCAAAACGAGTTTGGTCAGATAGACCCTGTTTACTCCATTTCGGCAGGACTTGACTACCCCGGCATAGGTCCCGAACACGCAATGCTCCACAAGTCGGGACGTGCGGAATATCTCCCCATAACCGACGAGGAAGCTGTCTGCGCATTTGAGTACCTCTCAAGAACAGAGGGAATAATCCCTGCAATCGAATCCGCACACGCAGTCGCAGCAGCATTGAAGATAGCCCCGAAAATGAGTCCCGACCAGATAATGGTCATCAACCTTTCGGGACGCGGCGATAAGGATGTTTACTCCATCGCACGCTACCGCGGCAAAAATATAGTTAATTCCTGATGGGAGGCATATCATAATGAACAGAATAGACAAGGCTCTTTCCGAGCTTAAAAATAAAAATGAAAAAGCGCTTATAACCTTTATTACGGCAGGCGACCCCGACCTTGAAACTACCGAAAAGCTTGTGCTTGAAATGTTTGACAGCGGCGCTGATATAATTGAGATAGGCGTGCCATTCTCAGACCCTGTTGCAGAGGGAAAGGTCATTCAGGAGGCAAGCCTGCGTTCGCTTGCAAAAGGAACGAACCTCAACGGCATTTTTGAAATGGTTGAAAGACTCCGCACAAAGACCGACAAGCCGCTTATACTTATGATGTATATCAATACGATTTTCCGCTTCGGTACAGAACGCTTCTTCGGACTTTGCCGTGAAAAGGGCATTGACGGCGTTATAGTACCCGACCTGCCTTTTGAGGAAAAGGACGAGATACGTTCCTATGCCGAGGAAAACGGAATAATCCCAATAAGCCTTGTGGCTCCCACATCACATCAGCGTATAGCAAGTATAGCTTCCGATTCAAAGGGATTTCTCTATTGCGTTTCATCAACAGGCGTAACAGGTACAAGAAGCAGCTTTAAAACAGACTTTGACGAATTTTTCGGTGAGATAAAGAAAAGCTGCAAAGTTCCCGCAATGGTAGGCTTCGGAATTTCCAATCCCGAGCAGGCTAAAAAAATGAGCGCCTACTGCGACGGAGTCATCGTCGGAAGCGCCGTTGTAAAAATTATTGCCGAGTACGGAAAGGATTCCTGCGGCAAGGTCGGCGAATTTGTAAGATCGCTTAAAGAAGCAATATTATAAAACAAGCTTACGGATAAAAAAGCACGGTATCGTCAAATGATACCGTGCTTTTTGTATGTTAATATTGATATTACTTCTCGTTCTTGTCGCAGTAGATAATTCCCAGACCAACGGTACTCATATAGCATCTGCCGTAAACGTTCATATCACCGCTTACGAAAATTCCGTTGCCGGTTCCGCCGAACTGGTGCAGGTCATCGTTGATGCGTACCCATGTTCCGCCGTTGTCCTCGCTCATGTACAGACCGGGCTTATCACCGTCAATAGGAGTACCCCATACATAGATAACAAGAGGGTCGCCATCGTTTTTAGCCTTGCCCAGACCGACCGCCTCGCAGTATTTGATACCCGGTACAAGCTCAGCTGTTTTTCCGTAATCCTTTGTAACCATAAGTCCTGCGCCGTTTGCGATATAGACAGTACCCTCGTTATGGGGGTCAACGCAAAGTCTGCGGAAGCTCGGAGAAATTGCGGAATTTCTTGCAAAGGTTTTTCCGCCGTCGGTGCTGGTGTAGAATACACTGCTGCCGCAGCCGTAAACGTAGCTTGCATTGCTTGGGTCGCCGATAAGGTAAATATTGCTGCCAACTATACCGTCAACAACGTTCCATGTTTCGCCCCAGTTGTCGGTCCAGTAAGCCTTTGTGCCGTTTGACGGACTCCATACAAGTACGCTTCCGTCAGCATTCAGAGCAATTTTTCCTTTGTAGAATACTTTTCCCTCTTCGGGGCTGTTTGTTATCTTGTTCCATGTCTTGCCGCCGTCGGTAGTGTATGTAAGAGCCATTGACTTTTCGTCTCCGCCGACCTTAGCCCAGCAGTCTCTGTTTTGAGCAGCAATGGTAATGCTTGTTGTAGAGCCTATCATGTCCTGATGTCTTGTTGCGGGAGTGAAAATATCCTCATGAACAAATCCGTCATAGTCGCCTACAGCGGAAATAAGAGGATAGCCCTCCATAGTGATTATATCCTCGGGAACAGTTTCCTCAATACCGAGAGAGTCAAAATAGAACTTTGGAGTCTCGTCCCAAATGTTGTCGCAGGAGAACACGCCGTTGCCCGAATTTACCATTATCTGATTTGCATTGAACGGGTTCATTGCAAGTGAACTGCACCAATGAATAGCGCATCCCTCGATCCAAGGCATACCGTTAACGTCCATTGCCATGCTTTCAAGAACGTTTTTCCATGTCTTTCCGCCGTCGGTTGAGGTATAGAATTTATCTCCGTATGCGCCGTTTGCCTGTCTTTCCCACATTCCCGATGTAACGGCAACCAGCCTGTTGTCATCGTTGGGGTCAATAACGATATCACCGAAGGAATCGTTTGACGGACCTATCTTATCTGCCGTACCGTCGGTGTTGTAGCGGTAGATCGTACCCATAGCGCAGTTCCAGGGACCTTCATTATTTATGTAGCATACATAAAGATTTCCCTTGCTGTCAAGCTTCATGCGCTGAACCATGAAATTCGTGATACTGTTGTCAAGCTTTTTCCATGTAGAACCTGCGTCCTCGGAAACAAAGAGATTTCCTGCCTCATCGCCCTTTGCGGAAACGCTTGCGTAAATTTTCTGAGTAACGCCGTCCTTTGCGCTTGACGGGTCAAAAAGGATACAGTTTATACCGTTATTGTTTGTTGTGGAAGTTATCGGGAAGCTTGAAACACTTTCCCATGTTTTGCCGCCGTCGGTACTTTTTATCATACCGCCTGTGCGTCCGCCGGCAAAAATAATACTGCCGTTGTTGGGGTCAACGGCAATTCTCTCACCGTTGCCGCGTCCCATGCCGTTTCCGTGAACCTTGATCTTGTCGGTAACGTCAACAACTTCAACTGTTTTTCCGTAATCCTCGGAAATAAGAATGCAGGTCTTTCCGTTGCTGAAATATTCCGTACCTGCCAGCAGATAGACCTTGTTGGGAGACTGAGGGTCAAAAGCGAGTCCGTCAATACCCAGCAGACCCTTGTCATCAGCCGATACCCAGTAGTTCATGGAAGTCCATTTGCCTGTTTCGGCAGTACGGTAATAAGCTCCGCCAACGTCGGTTTTGCAGTAGTAAACGTTTTCTTCCGGAGTCGAAAAAACACCGGTCACGAAACCGCCGCCGCTTATTGCGACCTGACCGTAGGACCAGTCGCTGTTGATAACTGCATTGGAAGCAGCCTCTGCATTTTCTCCTGCCGCTTCTGAAACGCTGCCTGACTCCTCAGCCGCACCGTCATTTTTCTTACAGCCTGCAAAAACGGACAGGCACATTGCCGCCGCCAGAGCAGCTGCAGCAAATTTGGTAATTTTCTTAGTCATAAGCATTAACTCCTCAAAAAAATATATACAATTTAATTATAAAGCATATAATGTATAAAGTCAATAGCTGTATCGTTGATTTGTACAAAAACATTCTAACGAAGCAGCAAAAATACAGCAGAATAACTGCGGCATACGGAGGCAGATTTGAACAGTATATATATTGAAAGCTCGCTCAGCGGAAAAAGCAGAGGCGAGCTTATTGAAATTATAGAAAACCAGCATAGGAAGATCAAAGAGCTTGAACGACTTTCGGCAAGTGATGCGCTTACAGGGCTTCTGCATAAAAAAGCAGCCATCGGTGCAGCGCAGAAATTTCTTGACGGCGAGGGCAAAAACGGATTTCACGCCGTAATAATTGCGGACATCGACGATTTCAAAAGCGTGAACGACAGCCGCGGACATCTTTTCGGAGACAGAGTAATAACAAATTTTGCAGCTTCGCTGAAGAAGTCCTTCGGAGAAGACCGCTGTATAATCGGCAGAGCAGGAGGCGATGAATTTTTTATACTGATGAAAAACTGTATGCTGAAAGACGTGCTATACTGTGCCGAAAAGCTTTGCAGCAATTTCGAAAGAGTATGCGCCGGACAGTCCTGCAGCTTTGTTTCATGCAGCCTTGGCGTAAGCTGCTATCCGTCTGACAGCAGGGACTTGAATATGCTTTACGAATATGCCGATATAGCTCTTTACAGAAGCAAAAGCAACGGTAAAAACCAATGCTCTGTTTATGACAGAAGCTTTGGAAACCGTCGCTTGTGACTTCTTTTATATTTGTTGTTTAATAGCTGAAGCTGCTTCCGCCGATAAATTCACGGACGAGAGAATCCGACGGAACATTTTCCGAATCCAGCGGTTCAAGCTCTCTGAGAGTGCAGAGCAGATCGCCGTAATCTCCGCTGAATTCCGCAAGTTCAGCAGACTTTTCAAGTTCGGGCAGTAGCATTGAACGGTATACCGAAGGCTCATAAGCAAGGAACGTGTCAATATCAAAATGTGCGCGGTGCTTGTATGGCATAATGTATAGCTCCTCGCCTCTGGTAACGCTTGGCAGCATCTCAAAAACATCAGCAGCGCTTCTTCCGCGGAAAAGCTTGTCGCGGCACAAACGGCGCATAAGACGTATAGTTCTGGGGTGAAGTACAGTTCCGTTGCAGTCGGTGATCCTTGTGCGTACACTGACATAAACGCAGGTCGTGAAATCATCGGTATTTCCCGTAACATCGGGGTTCAGCGCATGAATGCCCTCAATAATGATAACTTCATCGGGACGTCTGCAAAGCGTATCGCCCATAGTACGGCTTTGGGTCTTGAAATTGAATCTGGGAAGCTGAACAGGCTCACAGCGAAAAAGCTTTCCGAGATGCTCGGAAAACAGCGGGATATCCATTCTCAGCGGCGATTCAAGGTCGATTTTCCCATTTTCGTCAAGAGGCATTTTTCCAACGCCGTCAGGCAGAAAGTAATTGTCCATTGAAATAATGTGTACCGACAGACCTTTTTCACGCAGCAGCTTTCCGATGCGGAGCGCACTTGTGGTCTTTCCGGAACCTGACGGACCTGAAAGCAGCACAAGAGGACGTGTTTTTGCGTCAAGATATATTTTTTCGGCAGCCTCATAAAGCCGCTGCTTGTAGATCTGTTCGCACTTTGAAACATATTCGGGATAACCGGAGGAAAGTCCGCCGTTTATATCGTCGGTTTTTATAAAATTAATTGCCATAAAGCTCTCTCCTTAAATGATAAACATAGCTATAATAACATTATATCCTATTAAAATGAAAATGTCCACAATTTTCAGCAATAAATTTTGCCCGTTATTGACACTTTGACAAAAAGGGTGTATAATAATACCATTGGTTATAATTATTAATTCTGAAAGGAAATGTTAAAATGAGCGAATGTACACACGATTGTTCATCATGCAGCGCAAACTGTGGTGACAGAGCCGAACCGCAGAGCTTTATTGAACCGCTTAACGCACAAAGCAGCGTTAAAAAAGTCATAGGCGTAGTCAGCGGCAAGGGCGGCGTAGGCAAGTCTCTTGTTACCGGTATGCTTGCAACGCTTTTCTCGCGCAAGGGCTATAAAACTGCCGTTATGGACGCCGATATCACAGGTCCGTCAATACCTAAAATGTTCGGCATAGGCGGAAGAGCAAAAGGTACTCAGGACGGTATCCTTCCCGCAATTTCAAGAAATGAGATCAGGATAATGTCTGTAAACCTGCTTCTTGAAAATCCCAGCGACCCTGTTATTTGGCGCGGACCTGTAATTGCAGGAGTTGTAAAGCAGTTCTGGACCGACGTTGTGTGGGGCGATGTTGACTATATGTTCGTAGATATGCCTCCGGGAACAGGCGATGTTCCGCTGACTGTTTTCCAGTCTATACCGCTTGACGGAATCGTTATTGTATCATCACCGCAGGATCTGGTTGCAATGATCGTAAATAAGGCAGTTAGCATGGCAAATATGATGAATATCCCCATCGTCGGAGTCGTTGAGAATATGAGCTATGTTGAATGTCCCGACTGCGGAAAGAAAATTTATCTGTACGGAAACAGCCATATCGACGCAGTATGCGAGGAGAACGGTATACCTCTTCTCGGACAGATCCCGATCTCTCCCGATATCACACACGCCTGCGATATGGGACTTATAGAGGATTTCACAGGGGATTTCCTTGATTATGCCGCAGAAGCAATTGAAAAAATGCAGTAAAACAACGGTGGGACAGTCAGTGCTGTTCCGCCGTATTTATATGGTTTGACAGCAAATGTTGTGCATAACGTCAAAAAATCTTATTAAAATTTTATGTACATCTCTATTAATAATGTTTGACTATTTTAAGAATATATGTTATAATAATTTACAGTGAAATATTATACGAAAGTGGTGTTTGTCAATGGATAACCAGGCAAGTATATACAGTGAGAAAAAGCTTGCTTATTTTGAAGCGGTTTACAGAGAGACCAAGCTGTCAAAGCCGCAGGATGTAAACATTACAGTTACTGCCGAGCATATTTACGGCATTGCTTATATCTGCGACCAGACCGGAACTAAAGAGGAAGACCCTGTTTATACCCGTTTCAGCTGCGGTCTTGAGGAGATCACCAAGATATATATTAACAATAACAATAAAATGAATCCGATTTACATTCAGTGCGACGACAATGCAAAGGGTGTAATCAACCGCAGAAGAATTATTCTTCCCTGCTTCAGCAATAACGATGAAATTGTAAAGGTTATAAACGACGCTAAAGCTGAATTTGATGAGAAGCTTGAAAAGCAGCACGAGCTTGAAAAGGCTCAGAAGCTTAAAGAGCTTGAAGCACGCAGAAGGGCTCAGGACGATGATTTTGAGCGCATGACAAGCGGCTATAAGGATATGATCAAACCGGAGACTAAACATACCAATGCAGCTGAACCTGCACCTGCTCCGAAGGCTGAACCGAAGCCTGCACCGGCTCCTGCGCCTGCTCCGAAGGCTGAACCGAAACCTGCACCTGCACCTGCTCCGAAGGCTGAACCAAGGCCTGCTCCTGCACCTGCCCCTGCTCCGAAGCGTGAACCTAAGCCTGCACCGGCTCCTGCGTCTGCTCCAAAGGCTTCACCAAAGCCTGCTCCTGCACCCGATACGGATGCTAATAATTCTTCGGTAACGGTTGAAGATATTCTCGGACTTGACGATATCCTCGGTATACGCGCAAACGAAGCTGCTCCCGAATCGTTTATGGAAGCTGTTTCCGATGAGCCTGACGAGAAGGTCATCGAATCCATGCCGGAAGAAACTATTCAGAAAAATCCTGATGAGCTTGAAGCAGTTGCAATTCCCGATACAGTTCCCGAAGAGATCAAAACAGTCAAGGAAGAAAAGCCTGCTGCAAACAGCTTTGAGGAGCTTGACACTTCAAAGGAGATCGCAAAGAAGCTTACTCCTCAGTCTGCAAAACCGTCCAAGCCTAAGCCTGCTCCTGCTCCCGTACCCGAAGCTAAGCCCGAACCGGCAAAGGAGATTGAAATTCTTCCGCATAAGGAAAATATGACTCTTGAAGAATTTGAAACATCAGTCAAGAAGCTTAAAACAATGCTTGATAATGGAGTTATCAGCGACAGCGAATTTGCAGCGGAAAAGAAAAAGCTGCTTACATTGCTTTATTAATTTACATAAAAATGCAGATGGGAACAAATCTCATCTGCATTTTTTACATATCAGATATAAATAACAACCGCCGCAAGCCTATTATACAGACCTGCGGCGGTAACGTTTTTTACTTTGTCTCTTCGGGGACTTCCTCTTCGGTCACAGGGAGCTCAACGCCCATCTGCTCGTAAAGATATTCAAGCTTGTCGTTGAGTTCGTCAATTTGCTGCTGATATTCAGCTTCCTTTTCAGCCTCGGCTTTTTTGATTTTGTTTGTAGCCGCAAGATTGATAGAGAATATAGCAGTAACGACGATTGCAAAAATCGTAAGACCTGTTGTAAGCGGATTGAACCAATTATTTTTCTCGGACTTTTCACCATGGATAAGAGGAGAAATAGTTGTGTTTTTAAGCGCTCTGCTCAGTGCAAAATAGAGAGGTACGGAAATAATTACCGCAAGAACGCCGTTTATCGAGGACGTAATTGCATTTGTTCCGACAGCCGCCCATGCTGCTTCGCTTGTGCCGCCGAGAATAATAATGGTAAGGTACGATTTCAAAAGATAAAGGACAATATATACAAGCTGACCGCAGATAGCAGCAATAAGTACACTGGTTTTTTCGTTTTTGCCCTTGCGTCTGAGTACGCCTGCGGTAAAGCCCATTGCAAATTTCGAGAAAAATGTGTAGGGTGCGGAAACGATGTAAACGGGGTCAAAAAGGTCGTAAAGCGCAGCGCCGATACCGGAAGCCAGACCACCGCTCAGACCGCCGAAAAGCAAGCCTGCAAGCAGACACATGGAGTTGCCCAGATGTATACGGGTCACAAGCATACCGTTGGGAATTTTTATCTGAAGATAATTTCCGACATATGCCAGCGCAGCCATAAGTCCTATGGTGATAATTCTGTAAAGAGCCTGACGTTTTTTAGATGTTGTAGTGGTACTCATATTAATTCCTCCATTTGGTTGATGTACTGATTATACGCCGTAAATGCAGGTTTCGCAAATTTGGATTGAAAGGAAATATTTTGTTCAAATTTATTGACTATAAATAATATTTGCCATTAACCTACTCAATAATACGGTTAAAATGCACTAAAATAAAAATGCGCAAAAAAACGCTGTAAATGCAGTCCGTCATTTTTTACAAAATCGGAGCATTTACAGCGTTTTAAATTAATTATTTCGCAGAATTATTTTTATCGTTCAGCTTCATGGTAAGTGAAATTCTCTTGCGCTTAACGTCAACGTCCATTACCCTTACCTTGACAACATCGCCCACCTTGACAGCTTCAAGAGGGTGTTTGATGTACCTGTCGCAAATCTGTGAAATGTGAACAAGACCGTCCTCGTGAACGCCGATATCAACAAAGCAGCCGAAGTCGATAACATTGCGGACAGTACCCATCAGCTCCATGCCGGGCTTCAGGTCTTTCAGTTCCATAACATCGCCGCTGCGGAGCAGTGGAGGAGGCAGCTCGTCACGGGGGTCACGTCCCGGCTTTGCAAGCTCCTTGAGAATGTCCTTTACGGTAGGTACGCCTATTCCTGCGGTCTCGGCAATTTTGGAAACTCCGATTTTTTCGGCAGTCTCGGGTATCTCGGCAAGCTTGCTGCCCTTCAGGTCAGCAATGGAGAAGCCGCATTCGTCAATGATTTTCTGTGCCGCTTCATAGCTTTCGGGGTGAACAGCAGTGTTGTCCAGCGGATTTTTTCCTCCCTGAACACGCAGGAAGCCTGCGCATTGCTCAAATGCCTTTGGACCAAGCTTTGCGACCTTGAGAAGCTGCTTTCTGTCGGTAAAGGAACCGTTTTCCTCACGGTATGCAACAATATTTTTTGCAACTGCTGCACTTATTCCGGAAATGTAGGAAAGCAGTGAGTGTGAAGCAGTGTTCAGGTCAACGCCAACGCTGTTAACGCAGTCCTCCACAACACCCGTCAGAGCCTCATCCATGCGAGCCTTTGGCATATCGTGCTGATACTGACCGACGCCGATAGCTTTCGGGTCGATCTTAACAAGCTCCGCAAGAGGGTCCTGCAAGCGGCGTGCGATGGATACCGCACTTCTGAGAGAAACGTCATATTCGGGAAATTCAGCCGCCGCCAGCTTTGAAGCGGAGTAAACCGAAGCGCCTGCTTCCGAAACCACCATGTATGAAACCTTTTGGGGGATTTCCTTGATAAGGTCGGCAACAAACGCCTCCGACTCACGGGAAGCAGTACCGTTTCCGATAGCGATTATAGAAACGCCGTGCTTCTGGATAAGATTTTTCACCAGTACCTTGCCCTGCTCAATTTTACGCTGTTCGCCGGTAGTGATGTACGCAACACCCGTATCAAGTACCTTTCCGGTAGCGTCAACCACTGCAAGCTTGCAGCCCGTTCTGTAACCGGGGTCAAGACCGAGAGCAACGTTTCCCTTAACGGGCGGCTGCATAAGAAGCTGACGGAGATTTGAAGCAAACACCTTGATAGCCGCTTCACACGCTTTTTCGGTAAGGTCAGCACGAATTTCACGCTCAACAGACGGAAAAATCAGCCGCTTGAAGCTGTCCTCAGCAGCAGCCTTAACAAGCTCTCCGCAGGGGGAGGAGTTCTTCACATACTTCTCGGAAGTAAGATTTTCTCCGCTGCCCTCGGGAATAACTATGGAAACTTTAAGCTTGTCCTCGCGTTCGCCCCGGTCAATGGCAAGAACGCGATGTCCCGCCACTCTGAAAACAGGCTCGGAGAAATCGTAGTAGTTTTTGTATACTGTTTCTTCCTCGGGGTCGGCGGCCTTTGAGTTAAGCATACCGTTCTTGGTAATCATCGCACGAAGCTTTTTGCGAAGCTCCGCGTCGTCGGAAATATCCTCGGCAATAATGTCCATAGCGCCCTGCAAAGCGGCAGCAGCGTCGGGTACGCCCTTTTCCTCGTCAATGTACTTTTCCGCCTCGGAGTCGGGGTCTGCGGACTTGTCCTGCGCAAGAATAAATTCCGCAAGAGGTTCAAGACCGCGCTCACGGGCAACAGAGCCTCTCGTCTTGCGCTTGGGCTTGAAGGGACGGTAAATGTCCTCCACCTCAACGAGAGTGACCGCCTTTTCGATTGCGGCAGCTATCTCATCGGTCATCTTTTCCTGCTCGGTAATGGCGGCGGTGATCTCTTCCTTGCGTTTTTCCAGATTGCGCAGATATGTGAGCCTGTCAAAGATCTCACGGAGCAGCTGGTCGTCCAGCGAGCCTGTCAGCTCCTTGCGGTAACGTGCGATAAACGGGATAGTTTTGCCGTCGTCGATAAGTGCTACCGTGTTGTCTATCTGCTCCTGACGGAGCTTGAATTCTTTGGCAAGCGTTTCGTTAATGTTCAAAAAAATCTTCCTTTCCGGGTAAAAATACCGTGCTGTTTCAGTCGTGAAACAGCTTTACCATTATATCATATTTATGGAAATTTGGCAAGGGATTAATACTAATTCAAAAACAAAGTATAGACAAAAAATTTGCACAAAAACCATATACGCAAATTTTTGTTTGATTTTTTGTCAACTTTTAGATTTGGAATTATTACAAGTTTGAAAATTGATTTTCAAACTTTCTGTATAGAGGTCACTTTTGCACAAAATTAATAAAAAGACGTTTTTTTATGATTATATATTGCAGTCCGGCTTTTTTTGTGGTATAATATTATGGATTATTAATTGATTTAATGCGATTCTTTCGGAAAAAGCAAGGTCTGAAAAATAAAGGCTTTCGGACCGGCGGTTTTGTTTTAAACATACGGAAAGGAGTTCGTTTTCCTGTCGGGAAAACGGTTATAGCTATGTTTGTTGATAAGGCGAAAATTAAAATAAAAGCAGGCGACGGCGGCGACGGAGCCGTTTCCTTTCACCGTGAAAAATACGTTGCTTCGGGCGGTCCCGACGGCGGCGACGGCGGCAAGGGCGGCGATATCGTTTTTGTCGTGGACGACAACTTCTCTACCCTTGAAGATTTCAGATATAAAAGAAAATACGTTGCACAGCGAGGCGATAACGGTTCTTCGGGCAACCGTACAGGCAAAAACGCTCCCGACCTGATTATCCGTGTTCCACGTGGAACATTAGTTCGTGATGCCGAAACAGGCAGAATTATGGCGGATATGTCAAGCGACGAGCCGAAAATCCTTGCCAAGGGCGGCAGAGGCGGCAAGGGAAATGCACGTTTTGCTACTCCAACAAGGCAGATACCCAAATTTGCAAAGCCCGGCTTTCTCGGCGAGGAATATGAGGTCACTCTTGAGCTTAAACTCCTTGCGGACGTAGGTCTGGTCGGCTTCCCAAATGTGGGAAAATCCACGCTTATTTCCGTGGTTTCCGCCGCAAAGCCTAAGATAGCAAATTACCATTTCACCACGCTGACTCCCGTTCTGGGTGTTGTGCAGATGGGCGAGGGAAAATCCTTTGTAATGGCGGATATTCCCGGACTTATCGAGGGTGCAAGCGACGGCGTCGGACTTGGACACGAGTTCCTCCGCCACGTTGAAAGATGCCGTCTTATCGTTCACGTTGTTGACGTTTCGGGGATAGAGGGAAGAGACCCTGCCGAGGATTTTGAGATAATCAACCGTGAGCTGAAAAATTTCAGCGAGGAGCTTGCAGAGCGTCCGCAGATAGTTGCGGCGAACAAGTGCGATATGGCTTCTCCCGAACAAATTGAGAATTTCAGGAAATATATTACAGAACTTGGATTGGAATTTTATGAGATATCGGCGGCTACAACACAGGGTACAAAACAGCTTGTGAATGCCATTTCCGCAGAGCTTGACAAGCTTCCTCCAATCAAGGAGTACGAAGCTGAGCCGCTTACTCAGAAAGAACTTGACGAGAAAGCAGGCATGGGAGAGAAGTTTGAGATTACCAAAGGCGATGACGGCGTTTACTATGTTGAAGCGCCGTGGCTGGAAAATATTATGCGTACCGTGGATATGGAGGACTATTCCTCGCTTCAGTATTTCCAGCGAGTGCTGCGCAACAGCGGCGTTATCGAAAGGCTGGAGCAGATGGGTATTGACGAGGGTGACACGGTCAATATCTTCGGCTTTGAGTTTGATTTTGTATTTTAACATTTATTGTTCTGACAAGGAGTGTTTACACTGGATAAAAAAGACGCTAATCAGTACAGTCCGCTTACGCTTGCGTTTCTGGGCGACGCGGTTTATGAACAGCTTGTCCGAGAACGGCTTGTGCTTACTGCCAATATGCCCGTAAAAAAGCTTCACACAGAGGCTGTTGAAAGGGTTCGTGCGGCGTATCAATCAAAAGCGGTGGACGTTATTTCTCCGCTTCTTACCGAGGAGGAAGAGGCGGTTTTAAAGCGTGGACGGAATGCTACGGGCAATACCGTTCCCAAAAGCTCAAACCCTGTGGAGTACAGACGGGCTACCGCTCTTGAAGCGCTGTTCGGATATCTTCATCTTGTGGGAAATTCTGAAAGAATAGTTGAATTATTTGATATTATATGGTATAATGTTGAGTTGTGATATTTTAAGAGGTGTTCGGTCATGAATTTAAACGGCGTAAATATGATCACCTGCGGAATGGATAACTGCTATGTTATAAGAGGCGAAGCAGGGGATATTCTGATAGATACGGGTACTCCGGATTATCGTGATGAGATCGAAACGTGGCTTCAGAACTACAACATTAAGCTTATCGCTCTTACGCACGGTCACAATGACCATATCGGAAATGCGGCGTATTTTTCAAAGCTTTACGGCGCGGATATTGCTATGTGCGCTTATGATATGAAGCTTTCGGAAAATAATCTTATACATAAGATTTATTCGATAGGCGCTGTCGGCAGGGCGGTTTCGGCGGTTTCAAAAAAGCTTATGAGCGAAAAAGCCGAGCCTTTTAATGTAAGTATTTTTCTGGAAGACGGTATGGATATCGGCACAAATCTGGGAATTGACTGCAAGGCTGTACAGCTTGACGGACATACAAGAGGTTCTTTCGGATTTCTGTGCGGCGGAGATTTTTATATCGGCGATGCGGCTATGAACTTTATGCAGCCGTCTTTTCCCGTAATGTGTGAAAGTCCGAAAGCGGCGAGGACGTCACTTGAAAAAATAAAGAGTCTTTCTCCGGAAAGAATATTTTTCGGACACGGAAAGTCTATCGAATCGGGTACGAAAGAGTACCGCAGAATGTTTATCAGATAAGTTTTTTGCAGCGAATGGCTGTTTATATAATGTTAATTAATACTATATATTAAGGAGAGAAATTTTTATGTCAGGACATTCCAAGTGGAATAATATCAAGAGAAAAAAGGAAGCTACCGACGGCGCAAGAGCTAAGATCTTTACCAAGATCGGACGTGAGATCACAGTCTGCGTTAAAGAGGGCGGCGGCGACCCCAACAACAATGCTAAGCTTCGTGACCTTATTGCCAAGGCTAAGGCAAACAACGTGCCTAACGACAATATCGACCGTGTTATCAAAAAGGCGGCAGGCGGCGGTGACAAAACAAATTATGAGGCTAACGTTTACGAGGGCTACGGTCCTAACGGCGTTGCTGTAATCGTTGAGACTCTTACCGACAACAAGAACCGCACCGCAGGTGATATCCGTCACTATTTTGACAAGTTCGGCGGAAATCTCGGTACGACCGGCTGTGTATCGTTCATGTTCTCAAGCAAGGGCATTATCGTTGCCGAGGGTGAAGGTCTTGACGAGGACAAGGTAATGGACGATGTTTTCGACCTTGGCGCTTCCGACTTTTCAATGGAGGACGGCGTTATCGAGATCGAGACTGAGCCTGCCGATTTTGCGGCTGTAAGAGATGGTCTTACCGAAAAGGGTTACAAGCTTGTTTCTGCGGACATTGAAATGATTCCGTCAACATATACCGAGCTTACCGACGAAGAGTCCATCAAGAAGATGAACCTGCTTCTTGAACACCTTGAGGACAACGACGATGTTCAGAACGTTTACCACAACTGGGATATGCCCGAAGAGGACAACGAGGACTGATTTTTATTTGTATACGCTCTTAGGGGCGCTTTGAAAGGAAGTTTTATTAATGAAATGGACAGGACTTAACGACCTGCGTGAAAGCTATCTTAAATTCTTTGAGAGCAAGGGACATCTCCGCATGAACTCTTTCCCTCTTGTTCCGCAGGGTGATAACTCTATTCTGCTTATCAATGCGGGTATGACTCCGCTTAAAAAGTATTTTCAGGGTATTGAAGAACCTCCCTGCCACAGGGTAACTACCTGTCAGAAGTGTATTCGTACTCCCGATATCGAGAACGTGGGAAAGACGGCACGTCACGGTACTTATTTTGAAATGCTGGGCAATTTCTCCTTCGGCGATTACTTCAAGCATGAGGCTATCGCTTGGGCGTGGGAGTACCTTACAAAGGTGCTTGAAATTCCTGCGGACAGACTCTGGGTAACTATTTATGAGCAGGACGATGAGGCAGGCGACATTTGGGCAAACGAGGTGGGCGTTCCCCGTGACAGGATTATCAAGCTTGGCAAGGCTGACAACTTCTGGGAGCACGGAAGCGGTCCCTGCGGTCCTTGTTCCGAAATACATTTCGACAGAGGAGAGAAGTACGGTCCTTTTGAAAGCTTTGAGCAGGCTTCCGACTGCGACAGGATCATCGAGATATGGAACAACGTTTTCACGCAGTTTGATAATGACGGTCACGGCAACTATACTCAGCTTGCTACAAAGAATATCGACACGGGTATGGGCCTTGAAAGACTTGCCTGCGTTATGCAGGATGTTGACAACCTGTTTGAGGTCGATACCGTTCAGAATATCATGAAGAAGATCTCCGAGCTTACTAATAAGAAGTACAAGGAAAACGAAAAGGATGATATTTCTATCCGTGTTATCACCGACCACATCAGAAGCACTACATTTATGGTAGGCGATGGTGTAATGCCGTCAAATGAGGGCAGGGGATATGTTCTCCGCCGTCTGCTCAGAAGAGCTGCAAGACACGGGAGAATCCTCGGCACTAACAGACCCTTCCTTTTTGAGGTAGTTGACACGGTAATTGACGAGAACCTTTCAGCTTATCCGGAGCTTGACTCGAAGAGAGAGTACATCAAGACCGTTATCAAAAAAGAAGAAGAGGCTTTTGCTAAGACTGTTGACAAGGGCTCGCAGATACTTGACCAGTATATTTCCGAAATTGAGGCAAAGGGCGGCGAGCAGGTTCTCGGCGGCGAAGAGGCGTTCAAGCTTCACGATACTTACGGCTTCCCTCTTGACCTTACCAAGGAGATATGCGCTGAAAAGGGTATTTCCGTTGACGAGGAAAAGTTCCATGAGTGCATGAAGATACAGAAGCAGACTGCCCGTGAAAACAGAAAGCTCGGCGGCGGCTGGGATGACGCTACTTCAAGCGTTCTTACGCAGTTTACAACAAAGTTTGTGGGATATACTCAGCTTGAGGCTGAAACCAAGATACTTGCAATGGTAAAGGACGGCGAGGCTGCCGATATGTGCGAGGAGGGCGACAGAGTAACTGTACTTCTCGAAACGACTCCTTTCTATGCTGAAAGCGGCGGACAGACAGGCGACAGAGGTACTATTGAGAGCAATGGAAACATTATGGAAGTTCTCGACACTCAGAAGATTACAGGCGGTCAGTTTGTATGTCACTGTGAGGTAACAAGCGGCGGATTTACAACAGGTACAGCTGTTACTGCAAAGGTCGATACCGAAACAAGAGCTGCTGCTGCAAGAAACCACACTGCTGCGCATCTGCTTCAGGCGGCGCTAAGAAAAGTCCTGGGCGACCACGTTCATCAGGCAGGTCAGCTTGTAAACAGCGAGAGACTGCGTTTTGACTTCTCCCACTTTGAGGCTGTTACGGCGGACGAACTGAAGGAGATAGAAGCTATCATCAACAAGAATATTCTTGACGCAATTACCGTTACAATGACCGAAATGCCCATCGAAGAAGCCAACAAGCTTGGCGCTATGGCGCTTTTCGGCGAGAAGTACGGCGACGTTGTACGCGTTGTAAACGTTGAGGGCACTTCAATTGAATTCTGCGGCGGTACTCACGTTGACAACACTTCCAAAATCGGTCTGTTCAAGATACTTTCCGAAAATTCCGTTGCGGCAGGCGTAAGACGTATCGAGGCTGTAACAGGCTCTGGCGTACTTGCTCTTATTGACGAATACAAGGAAACTATTACAAATGCGGCACAGGCTGTAAAGGCTCCGAATGCTTCCGAGCTGGTTGCTAAGTGTAATGCCGTTGCAGGCGAGGTCAAGGCTCTTGAAAAGGAGATTTCCGAGCTGAAGGGCAAGATAGCCGCTTCGCAGCTGGATTCGCTCTTTAACAATGCGGTTGCTGTCGGCTCAGTCAAAGTCATTGCTGCCGTACTTGAAAACACTAAGCCTGACGTACTCAGGACCATGGGTGACAAGATAAAGGATAAGGCTCCCGAAGCTGTTGCTGTAATTGCTGCAATAAACGAAAACGGCGGCTCTATCATCTGCGCGTGCGGCAAGGACGCTGTTGCAGCCGGCGCTCACGCAGGCAAGATAGTTCAGAAGGTTTCTGCACTCACAGGAGGCAAGGGCGGCGGACGTCCCGACAGTGCTATGGCAGGTATGGGCGACGCTTCAAAGGCTTCCGAAGCAATTGCCGCAGTAAACGGTATTGTTGCAGAATTTGTAAAGTAATTTCAGAAACGGAGAGATTAAAATGTCTGATTGTCTTTTCTGTAAAATAATTGCAGGGGAGATCCCCAGCACAAAGGTATACGAGGACGAATATGTTTATGCGTTCAAGGATATCAATCCTCTTGCGCCTGTGCATATTCTCGTTGTACCGAAAAATCATATTTCAAGCGCTGCTGAGATAAACGGTGAGAACTCAGCTGCGGTCGCTCATATTTTTGAGGCTGCCGCTAAGATAGCAAAGGAGCAGGGCATTGCTGACGATGGCTACCGTATCGTAACAAATATCGGTGAAAACGGCTGTCAGAGCGTTAAGCATCTGCACTTCCACATTCTCGGCGGAAGAAAGCTTGAAGTTACAATGGGTTAACGATCAACCGAAAGGAATGACCTTATAAATGGTGCGGAAAATGGCTTATGTAGGTTCATCTTATATAGTCGGGCTGTTTTTCGCATCATTTTTAGGTTATGGGATAAATCTTGCGGCTTCGGCGGTAATGGCGGCGGTTGCTGTTACTGTGCTTGCTTTGTACAAAAGCCGCTGCATGAAAATTGCTGTATGTATTTTAAGCGCTGCCGCAGGAATGTTTCTTTACGGTGCATATGACCGTTCGGTCTATCAGAATATAATAAAGTATGCCGGCTGTGAGGTTGAGGTAACGGGAAAAATTACCGACGTCATGGATTACAGCGGCGACAAGGCTGTATACACGGTCAAAGGTGTGATAAACGGAGATGTTACTGCGGAAATTACGTTTTTTTTCGACAGTGCTTTTGCGGTGATCGGTGACGGTGTAAGCTTTAAAGGCAAAGCTGAAATTCCGAACGACAGCTATAAATTCCCGGCAAGGTCTTATTACAAGGCAAAGGGGATCTATTTGCAGGTCAGCGGAGTTTCTGATTTTAATTATACGGAAAATAACGGGTTTTCACTGAAGAAAACTGTTTATAAATACAGAGACTATATTCTCGGAGTCATGAACAGCATCATGAGTCCCGAAGGAAGTGCTGTTGCTGCGGCAATGCTTTTCGGGGACAAATCGGGAATCGAAAGCGAAGCAAAAACGCTTATGTACCGTGCCGGTATAGGTCACATTATGGCTGTATCGGGCGTACATCTTTCTGTTGTATGTTCGTTTCTGGGAGTTCTGATATCAAAACTCAAAGTTAATAAATATCTGCGTTTCGGACTGATTATGCTTCCTGTTTTTTGCTTTGTGCTTCTTGCAGGAATGTCAAATTCGGTCATGCGTGCGGCGGTAATGATTGCTGTTGTTTACGGTGCGGAGCTTTTCCACAGAAGGGCGGACACCTTTAATTCGCTGGGCATAGCTGTAATTCTGCTGACGGTTACTTCTCCGTTTGCGGTCAGGGACGCTTCGTTTCTGCTTTCGGCGGCGGGCGTTTTTGGGATAGGAGTTGCTGCGCCTGCGGTTTTAAAGTTCATTGGAGAAAATCACAAAACGGGAAAAGCTTTGTATCCGCTTATTGCTTCTGTTTGTGTAACGGTGGTAGTTTTTCCTGTTACTGTTCTGTTTTTTGACGAGGTATCGGTTGTTTCTCCAATTTCAAATCTTCTGCTTATTCCTGTCTGCGAGATAATTCTTATCGGAGGAGTCATTGTGACTCTGACAGGCGGCGTAAGCTTTATTGCGGTTCCTGTTCTGAAAATATGCGATGTCTGCGCTGAAATAGTTATGACCGTTTCAGAATTTATCGGCGGACTTCATTTTTCATACATTCCGCTGGGAAGCGCTTTTGCGCATATTGCTGTAATTGCTGCTCTTGGAGCGATCACCCTTATTTTTGCTGTATCAAAGAAAAAGAGCAGTGCGGCGTTTTACTCGGCGGCGGTCCTTATGCTGGCAGTGCTGTCGGTAAATGTTTACAGGCACATACCCGACGGGAAAATCACGGCGGCGGTCATAAAGGAAAACAGTGCGGTAACTGCGGTGATACACGATAAAAATTCTGCTTGCATAATAGACCTTATTCACGGCGGAAAGGCTTCGGACAGCGTTGTTAAATATCTTAACAGGAACGGCATTTACAGGATAGACGCTTTGATACTTAATGATAATGCGGTAGCTTCCGGCACTGTTTATGACGGCTCGCTGAAGCTTTTTGACGTATCTTATGTTTTTATTCCAAATGAGGATATCGGTTCGGTGCAGGGTAATGTTGCGGACTGTGAGGCGGTCGGTTATGACAACTGCGGAAATGTTATAGAGCTTGACGGTTTTGATGTAACCTTCACGGAAAACGGAACGGTGCTGATAAGCTGCTGCGGTTCGGAAATAATAATGTACGGCAAGGCTCATGCTGCGGACGGCGATAAGCTTTACGATGCTGCGGTAAGGTACAGTGGAAATGACTGTACGGACGCTGAGGCTGATATCATTGCTGCAATGAGCGACCGTGCAAAGGTCGTTTCGGAAAAGCTGAAAACAATTTACATAGGGAAAAGCGTGAAATTCGTTATTGACCGTGACGGACGGGTTTATTCGGAGGAGCTTTTCTGAAAGGAGTGTGCGGTATGGCTGTTGTAACGGAAAATGATTTGAAAATTGCAGTGAAAAACAGGCAGTTCAGCCGTGCGTATTATTTTTACGGCAGGGACATTGCTGCTGTTGAGAGTTTTACAAAGGCTATCGTTTCGAGAATTATCGGTGACGGTGACGAGACATACAATCTGCACAGCTTTGACGGAAAAAACTTTGATATTGACGTTTTTTCCGACGCCTGCGACGCACTTCCGGTTTTTGCGGAATATGTATGCTGCACTGTCTGCGACCTGAATGCGGATAGTCTGCCTGCGGATATACTTAACAGAATTACTGAAATAATCGCAAATCTTCCCGAAACGACTATTCTGATTTTTTACTACACTTCTGTTGATGTTACCGATGGAAAGAAGTTCCCTACGGCGAAAAACAAAAAGCTTATGGATGCTGTGGGAAAGGTCGGCGGAGTGTGCAATTTTGCGCTGAAAACTCCTGCTGTGCTTGCAAAAGAAATTATGGCTAAAGTCTCAAAGGCAGGCTGCGGAATTTCACGTGATGCGGCTTATTTCCTTGCAGAGCAATGTTCATGCAACACGCTTATTATAGAAAATGAAATTGACAAGCTTACGGCTTATGCCATGGGAAACGAGATAACAATGGACACCATAAGGGCGCTTTCTCCGCGTCAGATAGAAACGACCTCGTTCGACCTTGCCCGTGCCATCACCCGTATGGACGCCAGAACTGCAATGCGGCTTTTTAATGACCTGAAAGAAGAAAAAATCGAGCCTATCGTTATTCTTTATGCTATTACGGGAAATATGCTGGATCTATACCGTGCAAGGGCGGCGCTTGCCAGCCGGAAAGGTCCTGCCGATGTGAAAGAGGATTTCGGCTACGCTAAAAATTTAGGCTTCCGTGTGGACAATGCTTTCCGTGATGTGCAGAAAATATCTATGCCGCATCTGAGAATGTGCATTAAAATCCTTGCGGAGACTGATATTGAAATGAAGTCTCTTAAAACTGACCCGATAATTTTACTTGAGGAAGCTCTGGTAAAAATGCTTGCATTCAGAAAGTAAAGGAAAGGCTGTCAATTATGCTTCACATAAAACAGGCGGTCATTGTTGAGGGAAAGTACGATAAAATAAAGCTTTCCTCAATAATTGACGCGGTTATAATCCCCACGGGCGGATTTAAAATTTTCAAGGATAAGGAAACTCTTAAAATAATAAGGTATTTTGCGGAGACAACGGGAATAATAATTCTTACGGACTCGGACACGGCAGGGTTCAAGATAAGGTCGTTCCTGAAAGGCGCTGTCAAAAACGGAAAAATTATAAATGTATATGTTCCCGATATCTTCGGCAAGGAAAAGCGCAAGGCGGAGCCGTCCAAAGAGGGCAAGCTGGGAGTTGAAGGAATTGAAAAGGATATCATTCTGGAGGCTTTCCGCAAGGCAGGGATAGTATCCGAGGAGCGTGACGAAAATCACGACCCGATAACGAGAATCGATTTTTACGAATGTGGTTTCAGCGGTGGTCAAAACTCATCGTTTCTGCGGAAAAGGCTTCTTGCGGAGCTTGACCTCCCGGAGCTTATGACTACCACGGGAATAATCGACATACTTAATACGCTGATGACAAGGCAGGAGTTCTTTGCTCTTGCGGAAAAAATTAACGGCGGAGAGGAGAAAACAGAGTAAAATATGGTATTTTCAAGTCTGACGTTTTTATACTATTTTCTGCCTGCGGTGCTGATAGTATATATTATGCTTCCAAACAGGATAACCGTATCGGGGATAAAGATAAAAGGCAACCCGTTTGTAATTCCTGCGAGAAATCTGCTGATTCTTCTTACGGGATTTTTCTTCTATGCGTGGGGTGAGCCGTTTTATGTCATAATAATGTTTTTCTCGACGCTGATAGACTATACAGCAGGGCGGCTCATGAACAAATATGACGATAATCAGAAAATACGGACGGTATGCCTCATCGTTTCCGTATGTATGAATATCGGCTTGCTGGCGGTGTTCAAGTACAGCGATTTTATTTTTGACAGCATCAACGGGCTTTTTGGTACGGATATCACCAACCCCGTTATTCTTGTAAACCGCGCGATAAATGATAATATCTATAATTTCGGACTCAGCGAGGACAGAGTTGCGCTGCCTATCGGTATTTCGTTCTATACGTTCCAGTCAATGTCATATACCATTGATCTGTATCTGAGAAAGATAAAAGTACAGAAAAGCCTTATAGGTTTTACATCGTATGTAACGCTTTTTCCGCAGATAGTGGCAGGACCTATTGTACGCTATGAGGACGTTGCTGCCGAAATCGAGGAACGTACCGTAAACATCAACAAAATCAGCGAGGGAATTGGTAAGTTCGTCAAGGGACTTGCAAAAAAAGTTCTTCTGGCAAACAATATCGGCATGGTCTGGTCGCAGATAAAGGCTATGGATTACAGTGAAATAAGCGCTGCTACCGCATGGATAGGCATTCTGGCGTTTACGTTCCAGATATATTTTGACTTTTCGGGTTACTCTGATATGGCTGTTGGACTTGGCAAAATGCTTGGATTTAACTTTCCCCAGAACTTTGACCATCCGTATATGTCAAAAAGCGTGAGCGAGTTCTGGCGCAGATGGCATATTACCCTTGGAACGTGGTTCAGGGAGTATGTATATATACCTCTTGGCGGCAACCGCAACGGCATGGGCAAGACCTTGCGCAATCTGCTTATTGTATGGGGACTTACAGGCTTATGGCACGGTGCAAGCTGGAATTTTATCCTTTGGGGACTTTATTTCGGCGTACTGATAATAATTGAACGTCTTGGCTGGGGCAAGGTGCTTGAAAAGCTTCCGACGGCGGTAAGTACGCTGTACACGTTCCTGCTGGTCGTTTTCGGCTGGGTACTTTTTGATACGAACACTCTTTCAGATGCAGGAAGGTATTTCGGGGCTATGTTCGGCGCTAACGGTGTCTTTACCGACGAAATGGCTTCGTATATGTTCGTTTCGAATATTGTAATATTTGCTTTGTGCATTTTTGCTTCGACAGATTGGTTTGCTGTTCTCGTGGAAAAGGTAAAGCAGAAAAAGGAAAAGCTTGTGACCTATTCCGTTCCCGTGCTTATGGCGGCGGTGCTGCTGCTGTGTACGGCATATCTTGTGGACGCGACCTATAACCCGTTCCTGTATTTCAGATTTTAAAGGAGGGTGAAGCAGTTGAAAAAGAAATTTAACGTTGTAAATCTTATTACCTGTATTGTTTTCTTTGCAATACTCGTTGCTTTTCCCGTTATAACTATGTTCACGCCGAAGAAAAGCTTTTCGGACATTGAAAACAGGACTCTTCAGTCAATGCCTAAGGCTTCGGCAAAAACGGTTTTTGACAGAAGCTATATGAACAAGCTTGAAACCTATATTTCAGACCATTTTGCAGGCAGAACAGGCTGGATAAAGGCTAAAACCGTTCTGGAAACTTCAATGGGAAAGCATGAGCGCAACGGGATATATATACTGAAAAACCGTCTCGTTGAGAAAATCGGCGAGCCGGATTACACCTCGATCGACAAGAGCATTGACGCTGTAAACAAGTTTGCGGAAGAAAATGACGTTCCTGTATTTTTTATGCTTGTGCCTACTTCGGCGGAAATTTACGGAGACGAGCTTCCCGAAAATGCTCCTAATGTTAATCAGCGGGAGCTGATAAATTATGCTTACGGCGGATTGGGTAAAAAAGTTACTACTCTTGACGTTTATCCTACTATGCTTTCAAACAAGCATAAGTATATTTACTACCGCACAGACCATCACTGGACTACCTACGGTGCGTATCTTGCTTATGCCGCAGCAGGCAAAAAGATGGGTTACACGCCGTACAGCGAGGGTATGTATGACATTGAACACGCTTCGGACGAATTTCAGGGAACATTTTATTCAAAGGCTCTTTACGACAGAATCGAAAAGGACGTAATTGATATTTATCATTATTCCGGCGGAGAAAGTGTGAGAGAGATTCTTGTTACGTCGGAATTCGGCAAAGACCCGATAAGCTATGACAGTATGTATTTCCGCGAATATCTTGATGTTAAGGATAAATATTCCACATTTCTCGGTACAAACCAGCCTGTTGTAACGATAAAGTCGGATAACGACGGCGGAAAGCTGCTTATGATAAAGGATTCCTATGCGCACTGCTATGTGCCGTTCCTGACTCAGCATTATTCTGAAATAACCCTTATTGACCTGAGATATATTCAGATGTCCTACAAGGAACTGATAGACCCGTCCGATTACGATCAGGTCCTGTTCCTGTATAATGCTTCGTCCTTTATGAGCGACACTAATCTGCGCAAGCTTGCTTACGGTTAATTTCCTGCGGTCATGTAGCCATTTCCCTCAAACTGCATAAACTGAATTAACGGGCAATATCGGTTTATGCGGCGGAAGTGGTATACGGTCGTGCCGCATACCCGTAGGGGAGCTTCAGCGTTAAGCGTATTCTGCATATGCCTGTATATTATAGATCGGTCAAATGTCATCTTTTTGGCATTTGACCTTGATTTTTTTGCGGAGATATTATATAATATAATGTGGTGTATTTTTTTGCGAAATTATTTGCAGTTCGGAGGAGCTTTTGTGGAAAATATTGCTTCAGCTTCAATTTTAAGTGCGGATTTCTGCAACCTCGGCAGGGATATTCAAAAAGCCGAGGAGGCTGGCTGCCGCTATATCCATTTTGATGTTATGGACGGGGTGTTCGTCCCGAATATCAGCTATGGAATACCTATCTTAAAGGCGGTTTCAAAGGTCGTTAAGGGGACTCT
The DNA here is from genome assembly GCA_945876755.1 of uncultured Clostridia bacterium. GTDB lineage: Bacteria > Bacillota > Clostridia > Oscillospirales > Ruminococcaceae > RGIG8773. The sequence continues at coordinate 47,474 of CAMCPM010000006.1, read as the reverse complement.
TGATGTTCATCTTATGATAATCGACCCAATAAAGTACGTTAAGGATTTTGCTGCAAACGGTGCGGACATTATTACTTTCCATGCCGAGTCGGAATCGGATATTGCGGGAACGATAAAGGTAATTCATTCCTGCGGAAAAAAGGCGGGTCTTGCAATAAAGCCGGGTACGCCTGTTTCGGCAGTTGAGCCTTATCTTGATTTGTTGGATATGGTTCTGGTCATGACTGTTGAACCGGGTTTCGGCGGGCAGGGATTCATTTACAGCACTATTGACAAAATCGCTGAAGTGAAGTCTATGATAGAAAGCAGGGGACTTGACATTCCGATCCAGGTTGACGGAGGTATTAACGGAGAAACTGCGGAGCTTGTTAAAAATGCAGGTGCAGAGATACTTGTTGCAGGTTCGTATCTGTTCGGCGCTGATGATATGCGCGCTGCTGCGGACAAGCTTATATGCAGGAACTAAGACGGGGGAGCATTAAAGTCTGATGGTTTCTAACAAAAAATCTGAATTTGAAATAATGACAGATATGCTCATTGTGCTGCTTGTGATGAGCGCTGTTGCGGTTTATTATTACGGTCTGAGGGCGCTGGCGATGCTGGTTGTTACTGTATTGGTATGCTGTATTACCGATATCGTCTGTCTGAAGCTCAGAAAGAAGAAAATTGATATAAAGGACCTTTCTTCGCTTATTACGGGGCTTACTCTCGGACTTATGATGTCGGCTTCTGTGCCCTATTATGCGGCGGTTACGGCGGCTCTCTTTGCAACGGTTGCTGTCAAGCACGCTTTCGGCGGACGGGGTTGCGAAATATTCAACGGGGCTGCGGCTGGATTCCTTTTTTCTGCACTTTGCTTTCCCGATGGTATGCTTACATATCCCAAGGTGTTTACGGAACTGCCGTTTTCATCTGTTGTTTCTGCGGATATGCTTTCACAGTCAATGACGAAAACTTTTCTTCTTACGGGAACCTCTTCCGTTTCTCTTATTGACGTTCTGACGGGAAAGTTTCTTGGACCTATGGGAACGGGTGTTGTTATTCTGCTTGTTGTTGCTGCGGTGTTCCTTATGTTCAGGCGTTCGGTTTCGGCAATAACATTTTTTACCGAACTTGCAGCTATAGGGATTTATGCGCTGATATACTATGATTTTGATTTAATGTCGGTGCTGTATTTCTTTTCAAGCGGAATGCTTCTTTTCGGAATGATCTTTCTTTCCTGCGATTACAGTGTAATACCGAAAACGAGAAGTTCCCGGTTTATATACGGGCTTGTAACGGCGGTCTGCGTGATAATTTTTCATTTTTATTCCGGAACAGAAAATGCCGTTATTTATGCTGTTATAATTGCTTCTCCAATTGGAATTGAGCTTGACCGGCGGGCGCTTTCCTTTGCGGATATGCTTAAAGGAAAACGACGTATTTTCAAACGGGCAAGCAAGCCGCTTAAAAATATTAATGAAACCTTGGAAATACTTGAAAAAAATGAACAGGAGTAATTATCGTGACAGGTGACAACAGCTGCAAAAGCATTATCAAAAATGCGCTTTTAAATAAAAATCCCATATTTGTCAGCGGAATGGTTATTGCTCCGGTTATCGTTTTGGCGAATAATCTTAATGACGCAATCACTTTGGTTACGGCGTTTTCGCTGCTGACTTTCTTTACTCTTCTGGTATCGTCGTTTATTCCCAAAAGTATTGTTTATACAATAAGAATTATTATTTATACGCTTATTGGTGCGCTGGTTTATGTTCCTCTGGCAATTCTTTTAAGATACCTTATGCCTGAGGGTGTTGAGGCGCTTGGGATTTTCTTTCCGCTTTTTATCACCAGCAGTTTTATTATTTCCCGTTCGGAATCTATTTTCTTCCGTGAATCAAAGGGAAAGATGCTTCTGGATATTGTTTTCTGCATAATCGGATACGACGCGGCTGTACTGCTTTTTGCGGTTATCAGGGAAATTCTTGCTACCGGAACGGCAGGCGGTAATATAATAGGTATGCCTATTGTTTTTTCGGCTTTTGAAAAGCCTTTCGGCGGATTTATCCTTCTCGGATTTATTGCGGCGCTGTTCCGCAGCATACTTCTGTTAATCAAAAAAATACGAAATACAAACACCTGATCTTATTAAGGAGCTGTTATTTTGGAACTTTTGAAAAATATAATGATAACGGCGTTCATTGCGGTGTTTGCTGAGAACACGATCTTTTCAAGAGCGCTGGGAACAAGTACGCTGATAATAGTTGCAAGAAACAGAAAAAATCTTGCGGGATTTGGTTTTAGCGTAACATATATTACTGCTGTGATAAGCGTACTGACTTACTTTGCGGACAAGGCTTTAAATGCAAATGAAACAGGCTATATTTACACTCCGCTTGTATATATAGCTATTCTCGGTGCAGTTTATGTAATAACGCTGCTTTGCCTTTGGAGATTCGCTCCCGTTATTTTCGGAAGAATGAAAAAGTATATTCATATTTCCGCTTTTAACTGTGCGGTACTTGGCTCGATGTTCCTTATTTCAAAATATTGCGTTACTTTGGCGGATTATTTTATTCACGGGCTTGGAATCGGGCTGGGCTTTGTTCTGGCAGTTTATCTTACGGCTATCGTATACGACAGGATTTATTCCGAAAAAGCGCCGTATGCTTTCAGAGGATATCCGCTTATGCTCATTTATATCGGGATCCTCAGCATGGCGTTTTGGGGACTTTCGGGACATACTTTAAATTATTGATTGAAAGGGTGGTCAAGCTGTGGCAAATCGAGGCGGAAGAAAGGTTTACCGGACAAATACAAATTATCGAAAAAAGAAGACGCAGAAAGCTTTTAAGGTCATTCTGCTTATAATATTTCTTGCTGCTCTGGTTTTTGTGGGCTACAGCATTGGACAGCCTATTTACGAATACATTGCGGACAGAAACGGTACCGGAACTGTGGAAGAGGATACAAGGCCCTGGACTCCTCCCGTTCAGACAGAAGAGAATAATGCTGTTTCAGAAACAACGCAGGAAGAGACTTCCGTTACCGAAAAGGAAGAGGAAAAAATTCCGGCTGCTGCAAGCTTTTCTGCATTACAGCTTACTGCGGACGCTCTTTCCTCTGCTGAAAAGCTTAATGCTGCTCTGAGCAATGCAAAGGGAAGCGGCTATACTGCGGTAATGGTTACTCTTAAAGCAGAGGGCGGAAAAATTTATTATAACACTGCTTCACAGATGGCTTTGAGCGCGGAAAATGCCGTTTCGGGCACTATGTATGCAGGGCAGATAGCAAGTATGATAAAGCAGGCAGGATTTATTCCTGTTGCTGAGGTCAATCTTCTGGAGGACAATAACCGCTACGGCGAATCGAAATCAGGCTCTTACCGTTTTGCAAGCGATGATTCAACATGGCTTGATAATTCCGTTGCAAAGGGCGGAAAGCCTTGGCTTTCTCCATTTGATACAGATACTCAGAGCTTTGCGGAGTTCCTTTCAAACGAGATATCCGGTGCAGGCTTTGAATATATTGTTTTTGATGGAGTGGTATTCCCTGCGTTCAGAAATTCCGACCTTAACTATATCGGAGACATTGTAAAGTCTGCGGACAGATACAAGGCGCTTCTGGACATTGCGGATATTGCGGCTAAGGCTGCCGAGGCAAACGGTTCGGCGGCTGCTTTGAGGATTTCCGCAGGAGATATTCTTAAAGGCACGGCTGAGGTATTCAAGCCGTCGGAACTGACTGTGAAAATCATCTGCGTTGAGTATTTCCCGAATGATATCGAAAAGACGGCGCTTATCAACGGCAAGGAAACAGATCTGTCGGCTCTTACGGCAAAGGACAAGGCGCAGACTGTTTTAGGCGAGGTAAAAAGGCTTGCCGGCGGAGATGTGAAAATTATTCCCGTGATAAGGCAGAATGACTTCTCACAGGAGGACTTCAATGAAGTCATATCTGCGCTCATTGACGGCGGCTGTGACTCCTATGTCATTGTGTAAGTCTTGTGAAAGAAAAATTACAATTTGAAGCTAAAAATTACAATTCGCCTTTTTCACTTAACAAAGGATTTTTTGTGTGGTATAATTTTGGTAATCTGATCTATGGAGGAAAAGCATGGCAATAAACGAAAATAATTCGGCTGAACGGTTCGCCGAGCCGCCGAAGAAAAAAAGAAGAAAGAAAAGAAAGGTCAATCCCATAAAGAGAACTCTTGCGGTAATTGGTACTACCATTCTTTCTTTGGTACTTATTGTAATTATTACTGCGTCAATTATTGCTGCGGCGCTGACGGTTTACGTTTTGCAGTTCGTTGACCAGGATCAGGTGGATATTTCGCTTTCCGACCTTGATCTGGACTACACCACATTTATCTACGGCTACGATGAAAACGGCGCTCTTGTTGAGCTTGCAAGCATCAGCAGAAACGCCGACAGAATACCTGTAAGCATTGATAAAATCCCGCAGCACGTTCAGGACGCTTTTGTTTACACCGAGGACGAACGTTTCTATGAACACGCAGGCGTTGACTGGAAGCGTACCTTTACTGCTTTCCTGAATGAGTTCCTGAAATTTCTCGGCTCCCGTCAGGGCGGTTCGACTATCACTCAGCAGCTGGTAAAGAATGTTACTGGCGATGACAACCCAGACTGGGACAGAAAAATGCGTGAGATCTTCCGTGCTGCTCAGCTTGAAAAATACTGTACGAAAACCGATATTCTTGAGGCATACCTGAACTATATAGGATTCGGCGGAAGTGCTGCCGGTATTCAGGCGGCTTCGCTGAAATATTTCGGCAAGGACGTTTCTGAGCTTACCATTGCCGAGGGTGCTTGTCTTGCGGCTATTCCGAAATCGCCTGAGGTAATGAATCCTTTTGCCAAAGGCATGGTAGACGAGGAAACAGGCGAGTTCAAAACAGGTAAGGAGCTTAACCTTGAACGTCAGAAAACAGTTCTTTGGCTTATGTATAAGAACGCCTGCATTTCGCAGAGAGAATATGAGGCGGCAATTGAGGAAGAAATTGTTTTTAGGGACCCCAACGCTAAGACGGACGATGACCAGGGAAGCGATATACAGGACTGGTTTGTTGACATGGTAATTTACGATGTAATTACCGATTTTCAGGAGCTTTACGGCATTGACCAGGACGAAGCCAGCGACAAGCTTTACAACGGTGGTTATGAGGTATATACTACCGTTGATATTGAAATGCAGAAAGCTGTTGAGGAAAAGTACAAGGACTACACCACTTTCTCGGATACTGTTCTTGCCGACCCGCCCGATTCTGCGTTCATTTGTATGGACTACACGGGCAACATCAAGGCTGTTGTAGGTGCGATAGGTGAAAAGGCAGGCGCTAATGTATGGAATAACGCTACCCGTTCAAAGCGTTCGCCCGGTTCATGTATCAAGCCTATCACTTCTTACGGCTATGGTCTGGAAAACGACTTTTTCACATGGTCTACGGTGTTTATCAACAAGCCGCTGGATACCGAAATTATAGATGAGGAAACGGGTCTGCCCCGTAAGTGGCCTTACAACTATAATTCCAAGACATGGGATTACGGCGGATATTTCACGTTCCAGGCGCTTCAGCGTTCGCTGAATACTGTTCCTGCACAGCTTATTGAGCAGGAAACTCCGCAGGAAGTCTTTGAGTTTTTGCAGAACCGTTTGCAGATATCTACACTTGTTGCCGATGATGCAAATATTGCGCCGCTTTCCGTCGGTGCGCTTACCGAGGGCCTTACTCTCAGGGAGCTTGTTGCGGCCTATCAGATATTCGGCAACGGAGGTAAATATTATTCTCCTACTTCTTACACTAAGGTCGTTGACTCAAAGGGCAAGATAGTTCTTCAGCACAAATACACGCCTATTCAGGCGATAAGCAGCGATACGGCTTATATCATGAACAAGCTTATGCAGACGGTTATTGAGGGTCCTAACGGTACCGGACGTGCCGCAAAGCTTGTTAATACTCCGCTTGTGGGCAAGACGGGTACATCTCAAGACTGGCATGACCTTTCCTTTGTGGGCTGTACTCCGGATTATGTCAGCGGCGTATGGTACGGTTACCGTACCCCTAAGCAGATACCTACGGGAACGTATTACAGCTCGTCGCAGGTCTGGAAAAATGTTTTCGGTGATATTGCCGAGGCTGAGGAGGGCAAGGAATTCCCAGAATGTTCGGACGTTCAGGAGCTTTATTACTGCACAAAGACAGGTCTGCTTGCAAGTGCAAAGTGTCCGACAGGTTCTGTGGGATATTACAAGAAGAGCAATATTCCCGAAATGTGTTCGGGTGTGCATCAGTCCGACAGGGAAGAAGAAAAGAAAAAGAGTTCCTCCAACAGCAACAACAGTAATAGTAACAATAACAATGATTAAGGAATTGGGTATATGAATTTATTAAGAATGGCGTGTCCGTGCCATTTCGGACTTGAAAGCGTACTGAAATTTGAGGTTACGAAAATTGGCGGACAGGACATAACCGTATCGGACGGAAAGGTGGCTTTTTCCGGAGATTTTTCGACTCTTGCAAAGGCTAACCTGTGGCTTGCTACTGCGGAAAGAGTTCTTGTTCAGCTGGCGGAATTTGACGCTGTTACCTTTGAAGAGCTTTTCCAGGGCACGAAAAATATACCCTTTGAAGATTTTATTGGCGTTACCGACAGGTTCCCCGTAAAGGGCTATTCGCTGAATTCGGAGCTGCACAGCGTTCCAGATTGTCAGTCTATAATAAAAAAAGCCGTTGTTGAACGGCTTAAAGGCACATACGGCGTAAGCTGGTTTGAGGAAACAGGGGCGCTGTTTCAGATACAGTTCAGTATTCTGAAAAATCATGTTACGATTTATCTTGACAGCTCCGGCGCCGGACTTCACAAGCGAGGCTATCGGAGAAACTCCAATGCAGCGCCTATTAAGGAGACTCTTGCGGCGGGGATAGTTGACCTTGCTCATATCAGGGGAGACAGCATTGTCTGTGACCCGTTCTGCGGAAGCGGTACGATACTTATTGAGGCGGCGTACAAGGCGCTGAACATTGCGCCCGGTCTGAAACGGCGATTTGCTGCCGACTCATGGGGAGTCATTCCGCAGGGAATATGGACTGATGAGCGACAGAGCGCTCTTGAAGCTATCAGAAAGGACACCGAATTTTTCGCTTACGGCTATGACATTGACCCTGAATGTGTGGCTCTTACGCAGGAAAACTGCCGAAAGGCAGGCATTCAGAAGCGTGTTCAGATAAAGCAGGCGGATGTTCGGGATCATGTCAACGAGGAGAATGTTATTACGGTGTGCAATCCGCCTTACGGTGAGCGCTTGCTTGAATTAAAGGAAGCGGAAAAGCTGTATGCGGTAATGGGGGAGCGCTTTAAAGCCGACAGGGAACATCCCTGCTTTGTGATTTCACCTCATGAGGAATTTGAGAAGATATTCGGCAAAAAGGCGGACAAGCGCCGCAAGCTTTATAACGGTATGCTTAAATGCCAGCTTTATATGTATTTCAGATAAATCCTTGACAATATGTTTGAATAATGATATACTGATCAAGTATGAATAACAGACAGTTCGTTTGTGCCATCCTGTCTCTAAACAAAACCAGGACATCTTATCTTGTAATCGCTACAGGTGCGGAGTCTTGCGGCTTTGCGCCTGTTTTTATTTGGAGGAATTTTTTATGTATACGCTGAAAACCGAGGCGGCTTTTGACAGCGCACATTTTTTAAGTGGATATGAGGGAAAATGCAGCAATCTTCACGGTCACCGCTGGACTATTTCTGCGGAAATTAAAAGCGATAGGCTTGTTCCCGATGGTCAGCTTCGGGGCATGATAGTTGATTTCGGAGACATCAAGCGCGACCTTAAAGCTCTTGCGGACGGTTACGACCATGCTTTTATTTATGAAAACGGTACGCTGAAGGATACTACCGTTGCGGCGCTTATGGAAGAGGGCTTTAGGCTTATCACGGTGAATTTCCGTCCAACGGCGGAAAATTTTGCAAAGTTTTTTTATGACTGTCTGACCGAAAAGGGGTATGACGTAAAGTGCGTGACGGTATATGAGACTCCCAACAACTGTGCAAGCTATTCGGAGGAATGAAATGGAATACAAGGTAGTTGAAAAATTTACAAGCATTAACGGTGAGGGAGTTCGTGCAGGTCAGCTTGCGGTATTTATCCGCTTCAAGGGATGCAATCTGAATTGTTCCTACTGCGACACAAAATGGGCAAACGAACAGGACGTGCCTTTTACCGTTATGACCGAGGATGATATCTGCAAGTATATTGACGGTACGGGCATAAAAAATGTTACTCTGACAGGCGGTGAGCCGCTTATTCAGCCGAATATCGAAGTGCTGATTTCTAAGCTTTGTGAAAGCGGAAAGCATATTGTTGAGATAGAGACAAACGGGGCGGCGGATATTGCTCCTGTTGTAAAAAATGCGGAGAAAAATCTCACGCTGACTATGGACTACAAGCTGCCTTCAAGCGGCATGGAGCGGTTTATGAACCTGCGCAATTTTGAGTATCTGCGTGGCTGCGACACGGTGAAATTCGTATCTGGTACTAAAGATGATTTGCTCCGTGCGGCGGAAATTATTGAAAAATACGATTTAACTAACCGCTGTGCGGTATATCTGAGTCCCGTTTTCGGGGGAATTGCCCCTGCGGAAATGGTTGATTTTATGCTGGAGCGCAATCTCAACAATGTGAATTTGCAGCTTCAGCTTCACAAATATATCTGGGACCCAAATAAGAGAGGTGTTTGATTTGGATAAAATAGATTATGCGGCAATCGAGGAGCATATCAGAGGTATTCTGAAGGCTCTCGGTGATGACCCCGACCGTGAGGGACTTCGGGAGACTCCTGCCCGTGTTGCGAAGATGTACGGCGAGGTTTTCGAGGGTATGAATTACACAAACCGCGAAATTGCCGAGATGTTTGACAAGTCCTTTGAGGACGGTTTCTCCGAGAATAAAAACGATATTGTTGTGGTAAAGGATATCGAGGTGTTTTCCTACTGCGAGCATCACATGGCGCTGATGTATGACATGAAGGTGACGGTGGCGTATATACCCAACGGCAAGGTGCTGGGACTCTCCAAAATCGCACGGATTGCCGATATGGCGGCGAAGCGCTTACAATTGCAGGAGCGCATAGGCTCCGATATTGCGGAGATAATGCAGATAGCAAGCGGGTCGCAGGATGTGGCTGTATTTATTGAGGCAAACCACAGCTGTATGACTGCGAGGGGTATAAAAAAGCCGTCGGCAAAGACGGTTTCCTCTACTTTGCGGGGACGTTTTGAGACCGACCCTGCCATGCAGAACAGGCTGTTTATGCAGATGGGACGTTAAGCTATGATAATTTTGATTTCGGGCTGCTCCCACACGGGCAAGACCCTGCTGGCTCAGCGGCTTCTTGAAAAGTATAAATTTCCGTACCTTTCTATAGACCATCTCAAAATGGGGCTTATCCGAAGCGGTCAGACAAAGCTTACTCCCGAGGACGACAAAGAGCTTACGCCGTACCTTTGGAGCATTGTAAAGGAAATCGTAAAAACTGCGGTTGAGAATGAGCAGAACCTTATCATTGAGGGCTGCTACATTCCCTTTGACTGGAAAAAGGATTTTGACGATGTCTATTTGCGGCATATAAAGTACCGCTGTCTTATCATGACGGAAAGCTATATCCGCAGGAATTTTGCGGATATTAAAGGTCATGCAAATGCTATTGAAAAGCGGCTTGACGATGAATGGCTCAATGCGGAAGAGTTGATTGCAGAGAATACCGAAAATCTGGAAATGTGCAGAAAGTACGGCTGTGAATATATTCTTATTGACGGAGATTATGAAATTGATTTGCAAAGGAGTTTACTATGAAAGCACTTGTTTTATTTAGCGGCGGCGTGGACAGCACCACCTGTCTTGCTATGGCGGTAAAAAGATACGGTGCGGAGAACGTTGTGGCGCTTTCCGTTTCATACGGGCAGAAGCACACTAAGGAGATAGAAGCTTCCGACGCTGTGGCAAAGCATTACGGCGTGGAGCATATCAAGCTTGATCTGGGTCTTATTTTTCAGTACAGCAACTGCTCGCTGCTTTCACATTCAAGTGAGGAGATACCTCATGAAAGCTATGCCAAGCAGCTTGAAGAAACAAACGGTACGCCTGTTTCGACGTATGTTCCGTTCAGAAATGGTCTGTTCATTGCAACAGCGGCAAGTGTTGCGCTTTCCAAAGAGTGCAGTGTGATACTTTATGGCGCTCATGCTGACGATGCCGCAGGAAACGCTTACCCCGACTGCTCGGCGGCTTTCAACGAGGCTATGAATACAGCAGTTTGGGAGGGCAGCGGAAAGCAGGTGAAAATTGAGGCTCCCTTTGTTGGCATGAGCAAGGCTCAGGTTGTTAAAACGGGACTTGAGCTGGGTGTGCCCTATGAGCTGACATGGAGCTGCTATGAGGGCGGAGAGAAGCCCTGCGGTGTTTGCGGTACCTGCCGTGACAGAATTGCTGCATTTGAAGCAAACGGTGTAAAAGACCCGGTCATGAAGTAATATATATATAAATTAAAAGCGGTTTCTGATACTAATAACCAATAAAATTGTAGACAAAAAATCTTCGCATAATCCATATACGCAAGATTATGCGAAGATTTTTTGTACAGTTTTTAATTGGTTCTTAGTATGACATGATGGTCAAAAACCGCTTTTTGATATTGTATGTATTTTTATTCTTTATAATTGATAAGCTCGTCAAGCATCTTCGGCAGGTCGGTATCCATGTTTTCATCGGTAAACTGGCAGGTGCCTACAGCTCTGTGTCCGCCGCCGCCGTATTTAAGCATAAGCTTGCCTACGTTAACATTTGAAGTACGGTTGAGAATTGAATAGCCCACAGCTGCGCTGCAGCCTTTGCCGCCCTTGCCGTTTACTATCCATGCGGAAATGTTCTGCTCGGGATAGAGGCTGTAAATAAGAAAACGGTTGCCGGAATAGATAGGGTCAACACCTCTCAGGTCGCTGATGATAACGTCCTTTTCAACACGGGTATGAGCCTTTACCATTTCCTTGAACTTTTCTGCCTGCTCAAAGTAGATATCAATTCTTTCCTTAACATCGGGAAGAGCGAGTATCTCGTCTGTTGTCATAGTGCGGCAGCAGTCGATAAGCTTTTCCATGAGCTGATAGTTTGAAATGGTGAAGTTGCGCCATCTGCCGAGACCCGTTCTGGGGTCCATAAGGAAGCCTACAAGTATCCAGCCTGTTGGGTTGAGTATCTCTTCTCGGGTGAGGTTGCCGCTGTCGACCTTATCAACGGCGATCATCATATCGTCGTAGTGACCGAAGCGCTCCTTTCCGCCGTAGTAGTCGTAAATAATTCTTGCGCAGGAGGGTGCAATTCGGCTTTCACCCTTGTATTTGCCCTCAAGCTGATTTCTTTCAAATTCGCTGGAGTGGTGGTCGAACCAAAGTCCGCAGCCCTCAACATATGGCACGTTTGCAAGGCAGTCGTCCTCGGTGATCTCGATAAGCCCGTCCTGCAAATCCTTTGGGTGGGCAAACTTCCAGTGATCTATAACTCCCACGTCTTTAAGCAAAGCGCCGCAGGCAAGTCCGTCAAAATCCGAACGGGTAACAAGTCTCATTAAAAACAGCTCCTAACGTTATTTATGTGGCTGCGAAATCGTATTCGCACGATATATTAACATTATACACTATTTTATTTCCAATTTCAATAGAATTTTCAATATTTTTTATTTGCTTGTTCTGTAAATATATACGCTTATTAGATTAATGCGGCGTTGTTTTGTTCAATATGTTGAATTATGAAAAATGGCTTGCTTTTTTGTGCGGAAAAAGGTATAATAAAATCAATATTGTATTTTTAAGAAAATTGGAGGAAAAGTTATGCCGATTAAGTACATTTTTGTAACGGGAGGCGTTGTTTCCGGTCTCGGAAAGGGAATTACCGCCGCTTCTCTCGGACGTCTGCTCAAAGCGAGAGGATACCGCGTTACTATCCAGAAATTCGACCCGTATATCAACCTTGACCCGGGTACAATGTCTCCGTATCAGCACGGAGAGGTTTTTGTTACCGACGATGGTGCGGAGACTGACCTTGACCTTGGTCACTATGAGCGTTTTATCGATGAGAATCTTTCGGTAAATTCAAACGTTACAACAGGTAAAATTTACTGGACTGTACTTAACAAAGAGCGCCGCGGCGATTATCTCGGCGGAACTGTTCAGGTAATTCCTCATATCACAAACGAGATAAAAGAACGTGTTTACAGAGTCGGTAAGGAGACCAACACCGACATCGTTATCACCGAGATCGGCGGTACTGTTGGCGATATCGAATCTACGCCTTTCCTTGAGGCGATCCGTCAGGTCGTTACCGAGGTCGGCAGAGAAAATGCAATGTACATTCACGTTACTCTTGTTCCATACATTGCAGGCTCGGAGGAGCTTAAATCAAAGCCTACTCAGCATTCTACAAAGGAGCTTCTTTCTATCGGTATCCAGCCTAACATTCTTGTTTGCCGTTCCGAAAAGGAAATTCCCGAGGATATGAGAAAGAAGATCGCTCTTTTCTGTAACGTAAGAAGCGAGGACGTTATTCAGAACCTTACTGCTCCTTCTCTTTATGAAGTACCTCTTTGGCTTGAAAAAGAGGGCCTTGCGGACGCTGTATGCTATCATCTCGGTCTTGAAAACAAAAAGCCCGATCTTTCCGAATGGATAGAAATGGTTGACCGTACAAAGGCTGCTACCAAAAAGGTCACTATCGGTCTTGTGGGCAAATATGTTGTACTCCACGACGCTTATCTTTCCGTTGCCGAGGCTCTTCGTCACGGCGGTATCGTGAACGATGCCGAGGTCGATATCCAGTGGATAAATTCAGAAGAGATAACCCGTGAAAACGCAAAGGAAATGCTTGGCGGCTGCGACGGAATCATCGTTCCGGGCGGCTTCGGCGACCGCGGTATCGAGGGTATGATAGAATCTATCCGTTATGCAAGAGAAAACAAGGTTCCGCTGTTCGGAATATGTCTTGGTATGCAGATGGCTGTTATCGAGTATGCAAGAAACGTTCTCGGACTTGCAGGTGCAAACTCTACCGAGTTCGGCGATACTCCTTATCCTGTTATTGACATTATGGAGGATCAGAAAACCATTACCGAAAAGGGCGGCACGATGCGTCTTGGTCTTTATCCCTGCAAGCTCACGGAGGGTACTATTTGCGCTCGTGTTTACGGCGAGCAGCTTATTTACGAGCGTCACAGACACCGCTGGGAATTCAACAACGCTTTCCGCAAGCAGCTTCAGGAGGCAGGTCTTACCATTGCCGGAATTTCTCCTGACGAGAGGCTGGTTGAGATCGTTGAGGTCAAGGATCACCCGTGGTTTGTTGGCGTACAGTTCCATCCGGAATTTAAGTCAAGACCCAACAAGCCCCAGAAGCTTTTTGCTGACTTTATCCGTGCTTCTGTTGAAAATCACAAGTAATATTTAACAATATCAAAATCCGTATGTTTTGCTTGATTTGGCTTAAAACATACGGATTTTTTTGACAATTGATGTATATTTTGCTCCTGAAAAATGTATAATACCCTCCGTAAAGCCGTTTTCAACATCCTTGTGGAAGAAAAAATGTTGAAAAATCGTACTTTTTCACTTTTTCCACCGAGTTTTCAACACTTTTCGTGAAATGTTTAGACTTTCAACATCGTTTTCCACAGGATTTATTTACAAATGGTATATTTTTACCGCAAAATGCCTATAATAAAGGCAAAACGGAATTTAAGAAAATGTTGAAAAACAGTGGAAAGTTAAACTGCCGAAAAGGATTTTTGATTATGATAAAAGGTGTTAACAAAAGAGTTGTGGAAATTACAAGCACTGACCACGAGTTCTTTGAAAAGGCGGTGCTTTATGTTAGGACGGATAAAAGCGGTATTCCTGCTGATATTATCAACGAGGAGGCACGGGAATATATTGGGAAAATCGTTCCTGTAAAAAGAAAAAGCGAGGTTTCACTTGCGCTGAAGCTTTCAGCTGCCGCGGTAATTGTTCTTATGCTGCTGGTACTTTGCCTTATCGTTTTCCTGTAATAAAAAAATTCAGCAAAATCATTGTATTTTCCGACGAAATGTGCTATAATGTAATGTGAATAATTTTATTCGTATGTTCGGAGGTCTTTATGCCATACAATGATAAAAAACAGCGCAGGGAATACAGCGGCAAAAATGAAAATTACCGCCGCAAAGGCCGTGAGCGTTTTGAAAATAACGATGACGACAATGGCGGAGCAGGTCTTATTATCGGGAGAAATCCCGTTATTGAGGCTCTTAAAGCCGATAAAACCATTAACACGATTTTTGTTAACAGCGAGGGCGGAGGAAGTCTTGGGCTGATTTGCCGTATGGCTAAGGAAAAGGGTATCGTTGTAAAGCAGGTTTCCGATACTAAGCTTTCGGCAATGGCTGACGGTGCTTCCCATCAGGGGGTCATTGCAAGCGGCGCTTGTGCGGAATATGTTACTGTTGAGGATATTCTCGCTGTTTCGGCGGAAAAAGGTACAAAGCCGTTTATAATAATCTGCGATGAAATTGAGGACCCTCACAATCTTGGCGCTATTATCCGTACTGCTGAGTCGGCTGGCGCAGACGGTATCATTATTCCAAAACGCAGAAGCGCTTCTCTTAATGAGACGGTTTATAAGACCTCGGCAGGAGCTGCAAGCTGGCTTCCTGTGGCGAGAGTCGCAAACATTCCTGCGGCTATTGATACTCTGAAAGAAAATGGCGTATGGATATACGGCACTGACGCAAGCGGTGAGGATTACACCTCTTCGGATCTTACCGGAAGCGTGGGTCTTGTTATCGGTTCCGAGGGCTTCGGAATGGGCAGGCTTGTTCGTGAAAAGTGTGACTTCCTGCTGAAGCTGCCTATGTTCGGAAAAATCACCTCGCTTAACGCTTCGGTCGCAGCAGGAATTTTTATGTATGAAGCTGTACGACAACGGCATAATGCAAAATAGCGCAGTGCAAAATAAATGAAGGGAGAGTTGGATTTGGCTGACGGAAAATACTCGGTTGACGATATTCTCGAAGAATATTCCGTAGGCTCCGGAAGTGACGGAAAGCCTGACTCTGAAATAAATATTGATGATATAATCGGCGGTTTTGACTCTGAATATTCGGCGGAAGCTGTTGTACATAACGATAATGAAAACGTTCCTCAGGATTTGGTCACGGAAGAAAAGGCAGAGTTGTCGGACGATGATGACGGTGATGACGGCTTTTCACAGAAATATGCAAAGCTTTCTTCGGCGGTAACTGCTGTGAAGGAAAGAGAAGCGCATGAGCCGTATGTTCCTGCTCCGAAGCCTGACCGTTCTTTTTCGGAAAAATTTGAACAGACGGGACTTTATGAAACTGTCGGGGAGGAGAATTCAAAGCAGGGTATATTCGGCAGAGATTCGGACGAGCCGGGGATAAAGTCGGGGATTGCTTCGCTTTTCGGCAGAAAAAATGCTAAGGAGTCTGAAGAGCAGAAAGTATCCGAAGCTCCCGTTCAGAGCGTTTCCGAGCCGCAGAAGGCGTCTTCGGACCCGTTTGAAAAGTATTCCTCAATAGAGGAACACAGCATTGACGATATTCTTAATGAATATGCGGATGTCAAAAAGAAGCCTGTTAAAAATGAGAATACTCAGCACAGAAGTATTACGGAATTTTTTACAAGGCTTATCCCTAAGGCGGATGATGACGCAGAGGGCGGTATTTCGGGAAATACCGAACTGATGGACGGTATGCTGAAAGCAAAAAAAGAGCGTATTTCCCGTACTCAGCACGTTGCGCCCATTGAAAGAAAATCAATTTCGGATATTGACCTTGATCTTGATGATAAGATCATGCCTGATACTGCTCAGTTTCCTGTGGACAGTGAAAGCAGCGAGCAGGATAAAATAAATGCGCTGAAAGAGCGCAGAAGCAAGAAAATCAAGGATTTTGTTCTTGTGGGCGAGGAAGAGGATGTATCGGAGGAGGATGCTGACAACGAGGGGCAGCCTGTTGTTATCGACGATTTTGAAAGCTTTAACGACGCTCCTTCAATTGCGCACGATATTGCACAGCTTAAAGGAAGTTTGCTGCTGAGACTTTTTGTGCTTATCATCTGTCTTGCGGGAAGCCTTTACATTGCTATTGCAAACGATTCGCAGGGACTTCCGCTTATGGACTTGCTCAACAAGCGCAGTCAGACAAATACATATCTTTTCGTAAATGCAATTCTCGGTCTGCTTGCGGCTTTTTCAAGCTATACGGTAATTTCCTGCGGACTTTCAAAGCTGGTCTCACTTAAAGCAGACTGCGACAGCCTTTGCGCAGTTTCAATCGTGGCTTCGATTGCTTCGACTATGATAATGTTCGCAAACGGCAACCTTATCAGGGGCAGCTTTGTACACATATATGTTCCTGTGGCGATCGCCTCGCTGCTGTTCAATACTCTTGGAAAGCTCTTTATTGTAAACCGTACACAGAGAAGCTTTAAGTTTGTTTCGGGCAGCGGAGATAAGTACGCTGTATTTCCTGTTACCGATGAGGAAACGGCTCAGAATTTTACAAGGGGAGCGCTGAGTGATTTCCCACGTCTGGCGGCTATGAAAAAAACCGAGTTCCTTTCGGAATTCCTTAAAACGTCCTATTCAAGCGACAGCACGGACAGATTTTGCCGTGTATTTACTCCTATTGTAATGGCGGCTGCGGTCGTAATAGGAGTTATTGCAGGTGTTCTCGGCAGGACAGACCATGGTTCGTCCTCGGTCTATATCGGTATTTCGGTATTTGTCGGAGTAATTGCGATATGTACCGGATTTTCAATGATGCTTGTCGTCAATCTTCCTATGCTGCGCGCTTCAAAGAAAAATGCCGAAATGCAGGGCGTTGTGCTGGGGTATGACTGCGTTGAGGAATTTGCTGATACAAACAGTGTGCTTATAGACGCGGAGCAGCTTTTCCCTCAGGGAAGCGTTAAGCTTGCGGCGATAAAGGTGTTCTCGGACACGAGAATTGACGAGGCTATCGTTGAGGCGGCAAGCCTTACGACTCAGGCGGGAAGTATTCTCAAGAATATGTTCTATGACATTATTGCAGGCAAAACCGAGCTTCTTAACCCTGTAGAAAGCTACATTTACGAGGATTCTATGGGACTTTGCGGCTGGATAAACAACAAGCGTGTACTGCTCGGCAACAGAGAGCTTATGGTAAATCACAGTATTGAAGGTATGCCTCCGCTGAACAAGGAAAAGGAGTACACCGAGAACGGCAGATGTGCGGTTTATCTTTCAATTTCCGGCGAGCTGTCGGCGATGTTCCTTGTGGAGACAACACCAACGATGGAAGTTCGTCAGGCGCTTCGGGATTTGCAGAAAAATGGTATTTATGTTATGATACGTTCGGTGGATTCGCTGGTGTCAATAAACCGTCTTTCCGAGATGTTTGAAATTTCTCCCGAATATTTAAAGCTTGTGCCGTTCCGTGTTCATGAGCAGTTTGCCGAGGTCACGGCTTATCAGGTGAAGCAAAAGGCTACTCTTGCCTGCTCGGGAAGATTTGCGGCGTTCTCGTCGCTTATTCTTAGCTGCCGCTACATGAAAACAACTATCGGAGTCGGTATCGGTTTGCAGGCGGTCGCAATGCTGCTGGGAATACTGATATGTCTTGTTATGGTGGTTCTGAGAAGCTATCAGGAGCTTTCGGTATCAATGCTTATGATGTATAATTTCATTTTCACGGCGGTGCTGATGGTGTTCCAGCTCATACGGAAAAACTGATAATTTCAATTAAAGAAAAAATAACCTGAGAAGTTGTTGCTTCTCAGGTTATTTTTATATCTTAGGGAAATTAGAATTTTCAGGCTGAGCCTGCAAATTCTTGTTTATCTCATGCTAACGTTTCTAAACTTCAAATGAAAAAATTATCAAAGTGGTGACTTATATTTATTTCAGGAAGCCGTCAATAATTTTCTGCTCGGCTTCTTCTTCGGTAAGTCCAAGGGTACGAAGCTTTATTATCTGCTCTCCTGCAATTTTCCCTATTGCCGCTTCATGGATAAGCGATGCGTCTATGTTTCCTGCGTAAAGCTCGGGGGTCGCGTTTACTCTGCCGTTGCCTGCAAGAATTGCATCGCAGGCAGAATGTCCGGTACAGCGGCAGTTGCCCTTGATTACCGAGTGGTACTCCTGATAGGAATTACCCTTTGCAACCGAACGTGAAACAAGGTCAACGCCTGAATCTTCGCCGTCCAGAGTAACGCTGAAATCCGACTTTGCAGTTTCGTCATTATCGGTTAAAAGTCTTTCCCTGATAACAAGCTTTGCGCCTGCGCCCAGCTTTGCGGTAGTAAGGCGGTTAGTGCTTGTTACGCCGCTTATCTGGAGGGTATCCATCTCAACATAGGAATTTTCGTCCATTGTAAGGTCGGTGACAGGGTCGATACGCTTTGCGCCGCTTCCGCTGCCTGTACCAATATGCTTTTCTTTATAAAGCACACGGGCATTTTTGCCCACAAAGAAGCGGTGGATACCATTGTGACGGGCTTCCTCCTCGTCGTCGGAGTGTACTCCGCAGCCTGCCACGATAATAACGTCTGCGCCGTCCTCAACATAGAAATCATTGTAAACCAGGTCGTTCACGCCGCCGTGAGTTACACAGGCAGGGATATAAACAGTCTCTTTTTGTGCGCCCGAGCCGATACGGATAACTATTCCCGGGTTATCCTGCTTGTTTTCTATTTTAATGTTTTCCGAATTCTGTCTGCCTGCGCAGCCGCTGTTTTCACGGATATTATAAGCTCCCTTAAACGCAGAGCTGTCCCAATCGGAAACGATGCCGAGAAGCTTGCTTGTGATTTCGTCCATATCAGAATTCCTCCTTCACAGACTTGCCGAGGGGACATTTATGCGCTGCCCCGTTTTCGCTGAGAAGCTGCGGAAGGATAACTTCTCTGCTGCCTTCAGCTTTGACCTTGCCGTCTGAAATAACGACGATATAGTCGGCAATTTCCATAATTCTTTCCTGATGGGAAATGACCAGCAGGGAACGTCCGCTTTCGTTTTTCAACCGCTGGAAGGCTTCGATAAGGTTGGTGAAGCTCCAAAGGTCGATGCCTGCTTCGGGCTCGTCAAATACAAGCATTTTAGCGTTCTTGCGTGCAAGCACGGTAGCTATCTCTATACGCTTGCTTTCACCGCCCGAAAGGCTTGCGTCTGCCTCGCGGTCCATATATTCTCTTGCGCAAAGACCTACCTCGCCGAGAAGCTCACACACTTTTTCTTCTTTAAGTCTGCACTCGGCGGACATTTCAAGCAGGTCACGGACGGTCAGTCCTTTAAAGCGGACAGGCTGCTGAAATGCATAGGCGATTCCGCCCTTGGCACGTTTTGTAATATCCCATTCGGTAATATCCTCGCCGTCGAGAATTATTTTTCCGTCGGCAGGGTCGTAAAGTCCGGCAATTATTTTGGCGAGGGAGGTTTTTCCTCCGCCGTTAGGACCTGTGATAACCGTAAGCTTTCCGTCGGGGATAGTAAGGTTGATGCCCTTTAAAATTTCCTCACCTTCGGGAAGCTTCCAGCGAATATCTTTAAGCTCCAGCATATTTGAATTTCCTCTTTCTTTATTTATACTAATAACCGATTAAAAAGCATACAAAAAATCAAGCAAAATCTTGCATATATGGATTTTGTGCGGATTTTTTGTCTATACTTTTATTGGTTCTTAGTATTAGCTGCATTTTGTCAAACAGTATACAGATAATATTTTGCTGCAAAATGCCGAATATTATTATACCACATTGGTAAAAAATAATCAAGTACCTGCGGAAAGGTACAAGAATTATTAAAAAAGAGCGCATCACGATAAGGTGGATACGCTCCGGTAAAATTTTTTAGTGTAAATCTATTTCTTCCTTTTGCTGAAAAACACCCACGCAAAAAACGGAGCGCCTATCAGCGAGGTCACGACGCCCACAGAAAGCTCGTTGGGGGAGATGACTGTTCGTGCGGCAAGGTCGCAGAGTACCATAAAAATTCCGCCCAGGACCGCCGACATAGGCAGCAGAAGCTTATGCTTTGCGCCGAAAATACGTCTTGCAATGTGGGGCGAGATAAGGTCAACAAAACCTATCACTCCCGAAAATGCAACTGCTGTTCCCGACAGCACTGCTGTAACCAGAAGCATTGCGGTTTTCTCGCGTTTTGTGTTCAGACCTGACGCACCTGCCTGCTCGTCACCAAAGGTAAGCAAATCAAGCTCACGGCTTCGGAGTATAAAAAACACAAAACAAACTGCAAGAACGACCGCAAGCATTATCACATAATCCCACTTGCGCCCCGAAAAGCTTCCCGTCTGCCATTTCATTATCTGCTTGTATTTCTCGTTTTTGGCGTTTGCCATCAGCGAAACTATACCGTTTACAAACAGCGACAGCACCATACCTGTAAGCACTATCGTACTGCCTTGAAGTGTGCGGTCTATTTTTGAAGCAAAGGCTACCATAAGGAACATTGTCACTATTCCCGAAACAAGTCCTGCCATGGGTAGGGTAAAGCTGCCGAGAAATGAAAGCTCGGCGGCAATGACTATTCCTGCGCCCAGAGAAGCGCCGCTTGAAACGCCGAGGGTAAAGGGCGAAGCAAGCGGATTTCTCAGCACGGATTGTACAACAGTACCGCAGGCGGAAAGTGCCGCACCTGTGAGGAATCCCATTACGACTCTTGGAAAACGTATCTCCCATATGATGCTGACATAGGCTTCCGAAACGCCCTCAATAGATGTTCCAAAAAGCTTATGTCCGAATATTTTTATCACCTGCACCGGTGGTACAAAAACGCTTCCTGCCGCAACGCCGACCACAAGAACTGTCAGTACCGCCGCTAATGTCAGAATTGCCGTCAATGCGCTCCTTGAACTTTTCATTCGCCGTAAATTTCGGGATAGATTGCTTTTGCGATCTGGTACATACCGTCAACAATATACTGTGACGGACGGCTTGTTGCGTTTGCGTTTACCTGATAAACCGCGCCGTTCTTTACTGCCTTGATATTTTCCCAGCCTGCACGGGTCTTGATCTCGTTGAAGTCGTAGCCGTCGTACATAACGTTAGTAATGATGACGTCCGGGTCTGCGGCAATAACGCTTTCTTCGGAGTTGCTGAGCCAGCCGCTTTCGGAAGCATAGATATTTTCTGCACCAACAAGAGAGATTACCTCGTTAATGAATGTGTCGTTTCCGCAGGAGTAAAGGTAAGGCGCAGCGCCGATCTCAAAGTAAACTGACTTCTTTTCCGCAATACTCTTTGCCTTTTCGGATATATCTGCAACAGCGCTGTCGATATCATTCACAAGCTTTGCGCCGTTTTCCTCTGTGCCTGTGTATGCTGCAAGGAACTCAATGTCAAGCTTTATTGCTTCTATCGAGCTTGATGTGGGAACGTAAATAACGTTTATTCCAGCTTCCTTGAGGGCTGCATATGGGTCGTCTGCGCCTGTCATTGACATTCCGCTGATGATGATAACGTCGGGAGCAAGTGCAGCAAGCTCCTCGGTATTGAGGTTGTAAAAGTCAATTGTGCATATAGCAGGGTCGATACCTGCAACATCTGCGGAATAAAGGTCAGCTGCAATGATTTTGTCTGCTGCACCGAGTCCGGTAAGTATTTCGGTAATAGACGGTGCTGTAGAAATTATGGTATTTATCGTATCGGGGACTTCAATGAGGTTGCCCTCACGGTCGGTAAGGGTTTTTGATTCGGCTTCGGTAACGGCTTCCGTTGTTTCCTCGGGAACAGCTTCTGTTGCTTCGGCGGTTTCAGTAACTGTTTCAAGCTGGGCAATATCCGCAGTGGTTATCTCTCCGCCCTCTTTGGTGGAGTCCGCACCGCAGGCAGCCATGCTCAGAGCAAGTGCAGCAGCGGAAATAAGCGCAATGATCTTCTTCATTTTCATAATTTCATTTTCCTTTCTTTTCTATCAAAAAATAAAAGCTCCGCCGATTGCCTCAGCGGAGCGAGATCACAGAGCCATGCCGAAAAAGCCCTGCCGTTACAAAATTTCGGCAAAGCAAAGCTGACGATACGTTCAAAAACGTTCGTCTGAAGTTCGGCACAGACTGTATCAACCGTTCACTGCGGCGCACAGCCAATAAAAACGCATACGCATTTTTATAATTGCAGGCAGGTCTTCCGACTTTGACTTCCCGAAACAAAACGGACTTCACACGCCTTCCCGACAGCAATACTGCCAGTGACATATGTGCGAAGCGGCATAAGCCTTGTCATTACGGCGGCAGGACCGTGCATACGCTTCCCTATTATCCCCGTCCGCGGACAAGCCGCACGGGGCACCTGCATAAATATGCTTTTATTTTATCTTACAAATTATATCATCGTGAAATTTGTTTGTCAATAATCCGACATTTACGAATTTATTACGATATTGTAACACTTATATCCACATAGAGGCAATTTTCTTCATATAACCTCTTACATCGGTTTCAAAGACCTCGTTAAGCTTTTCCGACTTCAGCACTTCATCTGTGCTGCTGCAAAGTACAGATTTTCCGTCCTTCATAAGAAGCATTCTGTCCGAGACAGCAGCGGCAAGATTAATGTCGTGAAACACTCCTATAACGGATCTTCCTCCCTGAACCCAGCGCCTAAGGAGTGCAATAAGCTCGGTCTGACGTTTGAAATCAAGGTGGTTTGCAGGCTCGTCCAGAAGAATGATATCAGGCTCCTGAGCAAATGCTCTTGCGAGAAAAACTCTTTGTACCTGTCCGCCGGAAAGCTCGGTAATAAGCTTGTTTTCCAGTCCGTCAAGCCCTGTATCGCATATATATTTTTTCGCAGCAGCGATATCTTCGGCGGAAGCTTCTGCGAAAAGTCCGCCTTTCTGCCTTGCATATCTGCCCATAAGCACCGTATCAAGAACGGTATAATCGAAATAATCTCCGCCTGTACCTGTCTGGGAAAGCATTGCTATACGCTTTGCACGCTCTTTTACGGGTATTTCCGCAACGGCAGTTCCGTCAAGAAATACGCCGCCCGAAACGATGGGAATAAATCCGCAGACTGCACGCAGGAGAGTGGTTTTTCCGCAGCCGTTGGGTCCTGCCAGAGAAAGTATCTCACCTTCGTTCAGAGTAAACGAAATATCCTTTACAACAATTTCTCCGCTGTAGCCGCAGAAAAGCTTTTCAATATTTAAAGCAGCCATTTTATCAAACTCCGTTAAAATTTTGCCGCAAGTTCTTTTATGTACTCTTTCAGTTCGCCGCCTATATCGGGACGCTCCAAAGCAACCTCTATGCTTGCTTTAAGGGCGCTTAGCTTATTTCCCATATCGTAGCGCATACCGGTAAAATCAACGCCTATCATTCCGTCACGGTTTGCAAGAGTCTTCATTGCATCGGTAAGCTGGAGCTCGTTGTTTTTGCCGTAAGGAGTATGCTCCAGAATATCGAAAATGTCGGGCGGAAGAACGCATCTTCCAAGTATGGCATAATTTGAAAATATCTGCTCGGGCGAAGGTTTTTCTATCATATCCGAAATTGCATAGCTGCCGTCGTCAAGAGCCTCAAGCTTCATTGAAGAATACCGCATAACGTCCTCGTCGGAAACCTTTTTTATTCCGACGATGCCTTTGCCGTATTTATCATAAGCTCTGCAAAGCTGGCCTATGACGGGGTCTTCACCCATGATTACATCATCGCCGTACAGGACAGCAAACGGTTCATCACCGGCAAAGCTTTTGGCGCAAAGCACCGCATGACCGAGACCAAGCTGTTCCGCCTGACGGACGTACACAATATTAGCCATAGAGCCTATTTTTACGACTTCCTCGTACAATTCCTGCTTGCCGCTTTTTAAAAGCTGACGCTCCAGATCGGGGGAACGGTCGAAGTGATCCTCAACGACGTGCTTTCCCCTTGATAAAATTATGAGAATATCGGTAATCCCCGCGCTTACACATTCCTCTACGATATACTGTATCGCCGGTTTGTCAAGTATGGGAAGCATTTCCTTTGGCATGGATTTTGTTGCAGGGAGCATTCTTGTGCCGTAGCCTGCCGCCGTAATAACCGCTTTTTTTATCTTCATTTCAAATCCCCAATATTTAAAGTTATTATATCTATATTTTTCCGAACATTGCTGTATACTGACCGAACCATAAAATAATTGACGGCAGTGCCATAAGGCATATGAACAGTACCAGCCAAAGAGCCGAAGTACCGCCTTTTTTTACGATTTTTGCACGAAGAACAGTGCTGTCGGGGGAGGTTTCCCGTGATTTTATTTTTTTGATTTTTCTGACTGCGGAATCAAAATAAAGCTTGTTTCCGAAAAGTCCCGTGGTAAACATAAGAGTGTAGAAAAGCACATATCCGATCATAAGCACGCCTCTGAAGGCTCCGCTTGTAATGTTTATTGAAGCTGCCATATCGGAAAATACTCCGAAACCGCCAAGCTGGGAAAGCAGGGCAATATACTGCGGAATCTGAGAAACAGTTCTCACTATAAACGCTGCAAGAGCGATAAGCGGCATTTTTCTGTATGAAAAATAAAGCTCCGGAAAAAGCATGGCGCAGAAGTTCCAGCTTATGCCGCGGTTTGTTTCCTTGAATCTTTTGAATATGGGAAGATAATAATGGGTATTAGTGCCCACATAGTCTCCAAGCTCGGACATTTTTACGCCGTCAAAATCTTCATCAGGACTGAAACCGCAGAGCGGGTCAGAGTAATTTATCAGGAACGGATTCATCTGAACTCCGCCCATTCCGCCATTTGCGTTGCGGTTATATGCGTTCGGGTCATCATTTATGTTCATTCCCGAAAACGTCTGCGCTGTTTTGTCGCTTTCGTTCTGAATAGTTGAAACGGGCATACCGCACCTGCGGCAGAAAAGTGTCAGAGGAGGATTTGTATTTCCGCAGAAACGGCACACTACCGCTTC
The DNA here is from genome assembly GCA_945876755.1 of uncultured Clostridia bacterium. Taxonomy (GTDB): domain Bacteria; phylum Bacillota; class Clostridia; order Oscillospirales; family Ruminococcaceae; genus RGIG8773. The sequence continues at coordinate 22,463 of CAMCPM010000006.1, read as the reverse complement.
ACTTTCCGAACCGTCTCTTCCCGTATCATAAGACGGCTTCCAGCTTCCGCCGCAGTCATGAAGTGCGGTATTGACACATTTGCCCTCTTTCTGCCAGCATTCCCTGTGATAGGGAGTTCCGCATTCGGGACAAACTACAACGTCGTCCTCGGAAGTAAATTTTTCACTGCACACCATACATCTTGTGCCAATATATCCTGACATCTGAAAAGCCTCCGGTAAATATATGTTAAAAATAGTATACCACAAAACTCTGCGGATAACAAGCATATTTTTAATGTTTCATCAACCTGTCACATAAAACAGCCAAATGTGCTTGACAATTTTCGGCAGCAGGGGTAAAATAAATATATAATTAGACTAGAAAAAGGACGGAGATCGTTATAAAGAAAAAATTAAAAAGTCTTTGCAGGATAATTTTCGGCAGGACCATGATAGTGGTTCTGGGACTTGCTTTGCAGGTCTCGCTTATAGTCGTGGCGCTGGGAGTGTTCAACGACCACTTTGTTTATTTCTCGGCTGCTTCGTTAATACTTTCAGCAGTAGCCCTGATATGGATAATAAACGACAAGACCAATCCTTATTACAAACTGGCGTGGATAGTTCCCGTTATGCTTCTTCCCGTACTGGGAACATTCATGTATATGTTCGTAAAGCTTGAGTTTGGTACGCGCATTATGAACAGGCGCATTTTGCAGCTTATAGACACAACTTCGCCGTTTATTCCCCAGAATGAGGATACTCTTGAAAGACTCGGAGAAATAAGCGTCAAGGAAAAAAATCTTGCGCAGTATATGAAAAAATTCGCAGGGTATCCTGTCTGGAAGGATACCTACGCCGAATATTACACCATCGGCGAGGACGCTTTTGCCGCAATGGTTCGGGAGCTTGAAAACGCAAAAGAATTTATTTTCATGGAATATTTTATCGTCGAGCGCGGCGAAATGTGGGATACTATCCTTGAGATACTCGTTAGAAAGGCAAGCGAAGGAGTTGACGTCCGCTTCATGTACGACGGAATGTGCAGCCTTGTTCTGGTGCCTTACAGCTACCCCAAAAAGCTTATTGACCGCGGAATAAAATGCAAAATGTTCTCGCCGATAAAGCCTGTGCTTTCAACGGTACAGAACAATCGCGACCACCGCAAAATTCTCGTTATCGACGGTCATACTGCCTTTACCGGCGGCATAAACCTTGCGGACGAGTACATCAACAAGTGTGTGCGGTTCGGGCACTGGAAGGATACCGCCGTTATGATAAAGGGTGAGGCTGTTGCAGGATTTACGATAATGTTCCTGCAGAACTGGAATATCGGCGAATCCGGCAGAGAGGACAAGTATGAAAATTACATCAGGCATGACTTTCCCGAAATTGCCGAAAAGAACCTTTGCACCGACGGCTTTGTGCTTCCTTACGGCGACAGCCCTCTCGATAACGAAAATGTCGGTCAAACGGTTTATCTTGACATTCTTAACCGTGCTGAAAGATATGTCCACATAATGACGCCGTATCTGATCCTCGACAACGAAATGACTCAGGCTCTTACCTATGCTGCTAAGCGCGGCGTTGACGTTACCATCATCATGCCGCATATTCCCGACAAGGTCTATGCCTATCTGCTGGCACGTTCATACTATGCCGAGCTGATAAGCGCAGGTGTGAAAATTTTCGAATACACCCCGGGCTTTGTACACGCGAAGGCATTTGTCAGCGACGACATAAAGGCTGTTGTCGGTTCGATAAATCTTGATTACAGAAGCTTATTCCTGCACTTTGAATGTGCCTGCTATTTTTATCGCAGTCCTGTTGTTGCCGAGGTGGAAAACGATATGCAGGAAACATTGAAAAAATGCGTTATGATAACTCTTGAGGATTGCAAAAAGTACAATATTTTCAAAAAAATTGCAGGACGTGTTCTCCGTCTGTTTGCTCCGCTTATGTAAAGAGAGGTTGATTTTATGTCTCTTGATAAAAAAAATATTCCTAAAATCATTGGGATAATTACCGCGGCAGCTGTGATTTTCTGTGTGTTCCGAAATTTCGGTACGGTAGTTAAATTCTTTGGGAATGTGTTTTCCATTCTGATGCCGTTTATAACCGGAGCGGCGATCGCATTTATTATAAACGTTCCTATGAGAAGCATTGAAAAGCATATTTTCCCGAAAAATAAGAGGCTTGACAAGCTTCGCAGACCGTTTGCTCTGGTGCTTACATTTCTTGCGATTTCCGCAGTTATCGCTGCTGTGATGATACTTGTCATTCCGCAGCTTGTAACAACTGCTTCAAATCTGGGAATGCAGATACCTGCCTTTATGGCAAATGTTCAGAAATATGTCAATGACTTTTTCAAGGACTATCCGCAGATACAGCAATGGCTTTCCGAGCTGAAGCTTGACTGGGGCGGCATAGTATCGTCTGTTTCTGTATGGCTGAAAAGCGGTCTTTCCTCTACTATCGGCGTTGCCGCAACAGCGGTCAGCGGTGTGGTTTCCGCTTTTATCGGATTGATTTTTGCCGTATACATCCTCTTGCAGAAAGAACGTCTCGGGAACCAGTTCAGAATGGTCATGTACGCTCTTGTTTCCGAAAAAGCGGCAGACAAATTCTTTGAGATAGCTGCTCAGGCTAACAAGACCTTTTCAAATTTTCTGTCGGGACAGTGTCTTGAAGCTGTCATTCTCGGCTGTATGTTTGCTGTTGTAATGCTCATTCTGCAAATGGATTACGCTGTTCTGATAAGCGTACTTATCGCCTTTACGGCGCTTATTCCGCTTGTGGGAGCGTTTATCGGCTGCTTTGTGGGAGCGTTTCTGATTTTTATGGAAAGTCCCGTTGACGCTCTTGTTTTCGTAATTATTTTCCTTGTTCTCCAACAGATAGAGGGTAATCTCATTTACCCTAAGGTAGTCGGCGAAAGTGTAGGTCTTCCTGCTATATGGGTGCTGTTCGTTGTAACTATAGGCGGAAAGCTTATGGGCGTTATCGGTATGCTTGTGATGATACCTACTTCATCGGTGCTGTATGCGCTTTTCCGGGAATTTGTTGTAAAGCGGCTGAGAACAAAAAGCGTAAGAGTTCAGAAAATGTTTTTCAGAAAGGTTTCGCCGCCTGCTGCCGCTGCGCCTGTTACAGCGCCGAATATTGTTCCGGCAGAAGAACACGTCACAAACAATGTTAGGAATACACCTAAGAAGAAAAAAAGATAATTTTTACTTCAAACGCAAAACGGAGATGTTGATATGTCCGGAAAGAAAATAACCGCCGTGCTGAAGGGTATCATGCAGGCGGCTCCGATTGTAATGGTTTTGTTATGTATATTTCTTTATTTTAGATATTTCAGAGGAGTGACTATCGAGCATATACTTGAATTTACTCCCGAAAATCTGTGGCTTGCCGCACTTGTCATGGTCGGACTTTTTGCGCTGAAATCCCTGTCGGTATTTTTTCCGATGCTGCTGCTTATTGCTGCTTCGGGAAGTATTTTCCCGACATTCACTTCCGCACTTATCGTCAACAGTATCGGCGTTGCGGTCATGCTGCTGATACCGTATTCAATAGGACATTTTGCAGAGCGCGAGTTTGTGGAAAGTCTTATAAATAAACATAAAAACGCCGACAAACTCCGAGAGATAAAATCGGACAACGAGCTTTTTATTGCTTATTTTCTCAGAGTAATAAATATGCTTCCATGCGATCTGGTAAGTATGTTTCTCGGCTCCACAGGCTTTAAGCTTTCAAAATATATGCTTGGTTCGTTCCTCGGAATACTTCCGGGACTTATAGCAACTACGCTGATGGGTTCAAGCGTAAGTAATCCTGCGTCGCCGAAATTCTGGGCGTCGGTAATAGTTGAAATTGTCTTTGCGGCGGCTTCGACTATTTGGTATTATTTCTACAAAAAGAAGAAAAAGACTCAATAAAAAAACGGAAGTCCCATTTTATCAGAGGACTTCCGTATTTTTTTATTCGTATCTGAGCGCTTCGATGGGGTCAAGCTTTGCTGCACGGTTTGCAGGGTAATATCCGAAGAATATTCCTATTGCCATTGAGAATGATACTGCAAGAAGTATCGCTCCTACCGACGGTGAAGCCATCGTTCCGACGATAATGCCGATAAGGTTGCCAAGCAGGACTCCGAAGATTATTCCTATCAGACCGCCGATTAGACAGATTATGATAGATTCAATTATAAACTGGCTCCGTATTGCGGAATTGGGTGCGCCCAATGCCTTTCTGACGCCGATCTCACGGGTACGCTCGGTTACGGAAACAAGCATGATGTTCATTACGCCGATACCGCCTACCACAAGCGAAATGCCTGCAATTACCGAGATAACCATTGAAACCACGCCGAGAACCTGGCTCATCATTGACATCTGAGCCTCGGCTGTCTGGTAAAATATCTCAATGCTGTCGTTGTTTCTGTAATAGCGGTTGTTCATGTAGTTTTTTACGTCTGACGCAAAGCTTTCTGCGTCTACGCCGTCGTTGATATGTACATAAAAATAGTAGAATGTGGGGTCGGTCTCGCCGTACATTTCAGAAAGTGTCGTGTAAGGTATATAAACCTCGTTGTTCCAATCCTCGCCCATAGCGTTTACCATTGCGCTCATCATTCCCGTCATTCGGTATTCATAAACGCCTACAACGGTAAAATCATACATTGAGCCGTACATTTTTATGCTGAGAGTCTGACCGATGGCATCCTTGACGCTTCCGTAAAGCTTTATTGCCTGCTTGTTGCTTATTGCACAGACCTTTCCGCCCTTGCGGATATCCTTGTCATTGATGTAACGTCCTGCAATGACCTCTGTCATACTCTGCTTGATATATCCGGGGCTTACGCCATATATTACAAGGTCAAGCGTTTCACGCTTATGTCTTGTTGTACCGTTTTCGCTGCCGTACATTACAGAAACCACGTTGATATCGTCTGCAAATCTCTGCTCGACGGATTCTATCATTTCTTCGCTAATAAAGTCATCCGGCATCAGATAATCTCGGGCGGCGTCCTTTTTCATGGTTATCTGAAAGCCGATAAGATTTGAACCGCCCTGTGAATCAAAGGTATCGGTAACGCTGTTTTCCATGATGCTTCCAAGAGTATTTATCATGATAACAGAGCTTACGCCGATAATGATTCCCAGCATTGTCAGCAGCGCACGCATTTTATTGGATTTCAGAGAGGCAAAGGCAAGCTTTATATTTTCAATTAGATTCATTCTGCCGCCTCCTTGTCTGTCATACGGTCGCTGATGATCCTGCCGTCAGAAAGAGTTATTATTCTGTCGGTCTCTTCGGCAAGCTCAGGGTTGTGAGTAATAAGAACGATGGTCTTGCCCTTTTCCTTGTGAAGCTTGTGAAAGAGGTCCATAACGAGACGACCTGTTTTGGAATCAAGCGCACCTGTCGGCTCGTCCGCAAGGATTATGGCAGGGTCGTTTGCCATTGCACGGGCAATAGCGATACGCTGTTTCTGTCCGCCGGAAAGCTCATTTGGCATATGGCTTGCTCTGTCCGTCATCTCAACTATTTCAAGAAGCTCCTTTGCACGTTTGGTACGTTCCTTGGCGGGGACTCCCGCATAAAGCATAGGAAGTTCAACATTTTTCAGTGCGGAAGTTCTTGAGATAAGATTGAAGGTCTGGAAAACAAATCCGATTTTCTTATTCCGTATACCCGAAAGCTCTGTGTCGTCAAGCTTTGAAACGTCAATGCCGTCAAGGACGTATTTGCCCTCGGTTTGTCTGTCAAGCGCGCCGACAATATTCATAAGCGTGGATTTGCCCGAACCCGAAGCGCCGACTATCGAAACAAACTGACCTTCGGGAACTGAAATGTCAAGTCCGTGAAGGATCTCAAGCTCGTTGGGAGTGCCGATGTAAAAGCGCTTGAAGATCCCTTTCATATCAATTATAGGTCTGTTCATTCAGTCACCTGCTCTGCATCTGTTTCATTTTCGTTTATCATAACAACATCGCCGTCGGAAAGCATTGCGGTATTTGTAAGTACAAGCATTCCGTCGCTGAGCTGATCGGAGATAATTTCAATTTCATAGTCTGTTTCAAGTCCGACCTCGACCTGAACAAGCTTTGCATGGTAAACGCCGCTTTCATCTTTTTCTGCAACAAAAACTGCGTCGTTGCCGTTCTCATCGGTCGTAAGAGCGTCATATGTAACAGTCAGAGCATTTTCACGCTTATCGCTTATAATATTTACTTTTGCGCTCATTCCGACGAGCATTTTTCCGTCCTCGCCGTCGATGTCGGTTTTTATATTATAGTTTACAGCAGCAGATGTTGTCATTGAAACAGCACTTGCCGCAGTAGGAGCGACTTCTGTTACCTTTCCGTCATACTCAACACCGTCAAGAGCGTCGCAGCGGATGACTGCCGGCATACCCTCGGCAACGTAAGGGATATCATATTCGCCTACGGAAGCGGAAACTCTCAGATTGCTCAGATCCTCGATAACGAAAAGCGGACCTGCGGCAGCAACGCCTTCTTCGGCGTTTACGGCAGTAATAATACCGTCGCAGGGAGCTGTGATGACCGCATATTCAAGCTTATCTTTAAGATTTTCAAGAATTATTACCTGAGGATCGTTAAGACCCGAAAGTGTACGCTGCTGCTCTGCCTGCTTTTTAAGAGAAGCAAGCTCGGATTCTACCTGCTGGACAGTGCGTTCGTAATCCTTTTTGGCAGATTCAAGGGCGTCCTCGGCATTTTTTACCGCAATACTGTAGCTTTCAGCGGAGCTGTCAGACTGTTTTTCGGTATTATTATACTCTGCCTGAACGCGCTCATAAGCGATCTTGGCGCTTTCAAGATTTGTCTCGGCAGTTTCACGCGCTCTTTCAAGATTTTCAACAGCATGTTCATACTGGTTTTTGTATTCCTCATACTGCTTGGTAATATTTTCTTCATCATACTTTATTTTTGCGTTTTCGTATTCGGACAAAGCCTCATTGTAATTCTGCGTAATTTCGCTGCCGTATTCGCTGCCATAAAGCTCCTTGGAGGCAAGATATGATTCATACTCCTTCAGCGCATTATTATATTTGCTTTTGATCGTTTCAAGATCAGCATTATAAAGATTATGTTTTACGATTTTATAATACTCGGCGTATTCGTTGTACAGGTCGTAAAGCTTCTTTATATCGCCGGAATAATTTTCAGGCTTCAGAGCATTTTCTGCTCTTTCAAGCTCCTTAACGCAGTTGTCGTAAGTAAGCTTTGCGCTGTCAAGCTGGCTTTGTGCCGATTGTATTCCTGAAGGAAGCGTAGTTCCGTTTCCGAGCTTTTCCTGACGCTTTGCTTCTTCAAGATTTTTTTCTGCTTGCTCGACGTTCCTTTCAGCGGCAATTACAGAACTGTTCTTGCCGTTTTTATAGTCTTCAAACGCCTCGGCGTATTTTTCTTCAACGTCGGAAAGATTATAATCGGTGCTGAGACCGCTGCTGTCAACAGAAGCCTGCTGCTGCAAGATCTGCTGCTGAAGATCTTCGGTATCAATAGTGCAAAGAATGTCGCCTTTTTTTACAGCATCGCCGACAGAAACGTTGATCTTTTCAACGGGATATGCAAGCTTGGAATAAACCTTCTGCGTTTTTGCACTTTCAACTGTTCCGCTGACGGAAATTTTATTTTCAATTGTTTTTTCCTGGATTTTTATCGTTTCGGCATAAGTTACCGAAGATGCGGCGCTTCCGAGTGCGGCAACGGCAACGCCTATAACTGCGATTCCTGCAATAATTGAAACGGGAATAATTATCTTTTTAGCTTTCATATAAGTTATCCTTTCTAAGTTGTAGTATGATATTATATAAAATATAATATCATACAATATTTACTTTGTCAATGGTCTTTTGATATTAGTTGTATTAATAAACTAATACAACTAATACGCTAATACAAGTATACAACCTATAACATAAAATGTCAATTGTCAGTAATGCACAAATCTTGAGAAAAACACACATATAAAATTGAAATTAACCAACATTTTAAGGCAATACAAAAACGGTACGGATCACTCCGTACCGCATAAATATACACTATGCTTCCCAGCTGTTGAGATAAGCTTTCTGAACGTCGGTAAGCTTGTCGATCTCCATACCCCAGAAACGTATCTTCCTTTCTGCAACCTCGCGGTCGATATACTTGGGCACGTCAATAATTTTTTCGCTGAGGTTATTTTTGTTCTTTACAAGGTGAAGCGCAGAAAGTGCCTGAATTGCAAAGCTCATGTCCATAATTTCCGCAGGGTGACCGTCGCCGGCGGCAAGATTTACAAGTCTGCCCTCGGCGATAACATATATCCACTTGCCGTTTTCAAGCTTGTAGCCCTGAATATTATTACGGGCAGTTTTGGTTTCAACAGCGATTTTTTTCAGCGTTGCAACGTCCACTTCAACATCGAAATGACCTGCGTTGCAGCAGATAGCGCCGTCCTTCATTGCACGGAAGCTTTCCTCGGTGATAACGTCGCGGCAGCCTGTAACGGTAACGAAAAAGTCTCCGAGCTTAGCCGCTTCGGTCATTTTCATGACCTTGAAGCCGTCCATAACAGCCTCCATTGCCTTGATCGGGTCTATCTCGGTAACGATGACCTCGGCGCCCAGACCCTTTGCACGCATGGCAACGCCCTTGCCGCACCAGCCGTAGCCTGCAACGACAACGTTCTTTCCGGCAACAATAAGGTTAGTAGTACGGTTAATGCCGTCCCAGACGGACTGTCCCGTACCGTAACGGTTATCGAAAAGATGCTTGCAGTCAGCGTTGTTTACCAGTACCATAGGGAATTTCAGCTTGTTTTCCTTTGCCATGGCAATAAGGCGGATAATACCCGTTGTAGTTTCCTCGCAGCCGCCGATAACGTCCGCAATTTTTTCGGGGTACTCGTTGTGAATAAGGTTAACAAGGTCGCCGCCGTCGTCAATAATAATATTCGGACCTGCTTCAATAACTCTTGCTGTGTGACGGTGATACTCCTCCTCGGTTGCACCGTACCATGCAAAAACGTTAAGACCGCCGTGAACAAGCGCAGCAGCAACATCGTCCTGAGTGGAAAGAGGGTTCGAGCCTGTGATATACATTTCAGCTCCGCCTGCTGCGAGCACTCGGCAAAGGTACGCCGTTTTCGCTTCAAGGTGTACAGAAAGAGCTACCTTTATACCGGCAAAAGGTTTTGTTTCCGAAAACTCGGCTTCAATGCTTCTGAGCAGAGGCATATTGCCCTTTACCCACTGAATTTTTGTTTCGCCGCTTTCCCACAAATTAACGTCTCTTATCTCACTTGCCATGTTAAAATTCCTTTCATATAGTTAATTCAAGCATTTTTGCGCCCACGTATCCGCACAGAGCGTTTGGTTCAACGATTATCTGTGCGCCGCGAACTCCTGCGCTGACGGCTATCTCGTCAAACAGGATCGCCGTCTCGTCTATAAATGTCGGGAACTTTTTCTTCATTCCCACGGGAGAACAGCCTCCCCGGATATATCCCGTAACTCCGAGCAGGTCCTTAACGTGAAGCATTTCGCATTTTTTGTCGCCTGCTGCTTTTGCGGCTTTTTTTAGGTCAAGCTCTGCATTTACGGGAATACAGCAGACGAAGTAACCCGTCCGTTCGCCCTTTAAAACAAGGGTCTTGAATACCTGTTCGGGCGGCTGCCCCAGCTGTTCGGCAACATGAACGCCCGACAAATCATTTTCATCAACTTCATATTCTGCTGTGCGAAAGGGTATCCCTGCCGCCTCCAGCAGACGCATTGCATTGGTTTTATTCATATCGGTACACCTTACAGACCGTGCTGCGATTCGGTTTTAAGATCAGATTCCCGTATCGCAATAAGAGTCATTTCATTTCCTCGTTTTGAAACGATATATTCAACATATTTATCGGGCTTGGGCTCTTCATCGGAGGTTAGAGTCAGCCACGCAGGAGTAGGCGAAACATAGCCTACCGTGAGCGTATAGCTTTCACCTACCCGTGAAATATTCTCAATATACGGCGAATATGTGAAATATTTGGGGTTTGACGGGATACGGTAGGATTTGATGCTTTCGTCATAGTAGAACTGGATATCCGCACCTATTATTGACTGATGCTCAAAGCTAAGACCTGTACCGAAAAGCTTTGTACAGTGCTGTTCAACATCCAATTCGGGAACGATTATCATGTCAAAATCCGACTCGTACTTTGTTTTGTCCTCATAAAGAATAATATCCCATATTGCCGCTGTTATCATAGTGTCGCTCCGCAGCTTTATAGTCTGGTCAAAGGGGGCAGGGTCGCAGATAACGATGGGGTAAACGAACTTGGCAAATTCGTTTTTCTGCTGGGTATTGTCCGCAAAATCCTTTACCTTGTCGACAACAAATCCGACCGTTGAGAAAAGTCCCACTATAGCAAGCAGGGAAACAACTATTCCGAAAAGAAAATACAGCTTCCTTTTTAGCCCCTCCGGGTTTGACTCGGGCATATCGGGAACGGTCTGCTCCTCGGTAAATTCAGCCATTTCTTCTGGAGTTTCGTCCAGCGCTTCGTCAAACATTCGCTTTATGTTTTCGATGGATTCATTCTCCTGCTTTTTTCTTTGCCTGTCAGCAGCGGATTTGTCCTTTTCATCCGCAGGGACAAGCTTGGGCGGCTTCTGTTTTGCCTGCTCGGGCTTTGGTTTTGCAGGTTTCACATTATGTTTTTTCTTTTGTGCGCCGTTCTTTTTTATATAGCTGTCATAATCGAAAAAGTCCTTTTTATCTTCACTCATAAGCAAGCCTTTCTTTTTCAGCGGATCTGTCCGTTTCCGTCGATAAGGTATTTCATAGAGGTAAGCTCACGCAGACCCATAGGTCCTCTTGCGTGGAGCTTCTGGGTAGAAATTCCTATCTCTGCGCCGAAGCCGAACATTCCTCCGTCGGTAAAGCGTGTGGAAGCGTTAACATAAACAGCCGCTGCGTCTATCTCGTTTTTGAAACGTTCTGCATTTGCAAGACTGTTTGTAACGATACATTCGCTGTGACCTGTTGTGTATTTTGAAATGTGTTCAATAGCCTCGTCGATACCGCTTACTACCTTTACGGAAATAATATAGTCTAGAAACTCGGTCGCATAGTCTTCATCTGTTGCGGGAACAACGCAGTCACCAAGTATAGCAGCGGTTTTCTCGCAGCCGCGTATCTCAACATTGTGTTCGTCAAGACGTTTCTTTATCAAAGGCAGAGCCTTATCTGCGATTTTTTCGTGTACCAGCAGGGATTCGATCGCATTGCACACCGAAGGACGCTGAGTCTTGCCGTTATCAACGATATTTACAGCCATTTCAAGGTCTGCGGTATCGTCCACAAAAACGTGGCAGTTGCCTACGCCTGTTTCGATAACGGGAACAGTTGCGTTCTCCTTAACGGCGCGGATAAGTCCTGCGCCGCCTCTTGGAATAAGCACGTCGATGTAATCGCTGCACTTCATAAGCTGAGTTGTTACCTCTCTTGTGGTGTCGTCAACGAACTGGACTGCGTCCTCGGGCAAGCCCGATTCGGCAATTGCCGCACGCATAATATCGCACAGGCACTTGTTGGAGTTGTACGCCTCTTTGCCGCCCCTGAGGATAACAACGTTTCCTGCTTTAAGGCAAAGCACGGCGGCGTCCACGGTAACATTGGGGCGTGATTCAAAAATAATTCCGATAACGCCCAGAGGAACGCGTATCTTGGTGATCCTCATTCCGTTGGGACGTACCGAACCGCTGTCGGCAGTACCAACAGGGTCGTCAAGCTTTATAACGTCGGCAACGCCCTGAGCGATACCCTTTATTCTTTCCTCGGTAAGGCGGAGTCTGTCCTGCATAGCGGCGGACATACCGTTCTTGACAGCAGCTTCAAGGTCAAGAGCGTTTGCCGCAAGTATTTTTTCCGTTTCGGCACAGAGAGCCTTTTCAATTGCTGCAAGCGCCTTGTTTTTCTGTTCCGTAGAAGCGCAGCGCAGCGCTTTTTCGGAAGCCTTTGCCTTTGCTCCCAGAGTTTCAATATAGTTCATAAGGCACCTCCGTTATTTGTTTGTGAAAATCGTTCCGACGTTCTTGCCGTCAAAGAGGTCGTAAAGAATATACGGATTTCTTCCGTTAAGTATAGCCATATCAATTCCTGCGTTCATGGCTATCTCGGCGGCGTTTATCTTTGTTATCATTCCGCCTGTTCCGAGACCGGAGCCTGCTCCGCCGGCAAGGGAACGTATCTTGTCGTCTATCCTGTTTACAACGGGAATAAGCTTCGCATCGGGATTATCCTTCGGGTTGCCGTCGTAAAAGCCGTCAATATCGGAAAGTATGACAAGCATATCGGCACGGCTGAAAATTCCTACCTGAGCTGCAAGGCTGTCATTCTCGCCAAGTTCAAGCTCCAGTTCGTCGATGGCAACGGTGTCGTTTTCGTTTACAACGGGAATAACATTGTGGTCGATAAGCTTCTCAAATGTATTTTCAACGTTATTCTTTCTCGGAGTATCAATAATATATTTCGTAAGCAGTATCTGTGCAACGTTAAGGTTATATTCGCCGAAAAGCTTGTCGTAAATATACATCAGCTCGCACTGACCAACAGCGGCGCATGCCTGCTTCATTGGGGTATCCTTAGGACGTTCAGTAAGACCCATTTTAGCCATTCCCAGACCGATAGCTCCCGAGGAAACAAGAATTATCTCCTTTCCGCTGTTTTGCAGGTCGGCAAGCACCTTAACGAATTTCTCCATGCGGCGGATATTCAGTCTGCCGGTTTTATGGGTAAGGGTAGAAGTTCCGACCTTGATAACTATTCTCTTTTTTTCATTAATATCAAACATAGCAAACGCCTTTCAAAGTTATTCCGTAACGGTGTTGATAGGGCTGCCGTTAAGGTAAGCCTTAATATTTTCCGCAGCTATTTTCACAAGCCGTTCTCTTGTTTCAAGAGGCGCCCATGCTATATGCGGAGTGATAATACAGTTCTTTGCACCGATAAGAGGGCAGCTTTCCGACATAGGCTCTTCGCAAAGAACGTCCAGCGCCGCTCCTGCGATTTTTCCGATGTTGAGGGCATCGGCAAGGTCTTGTTCGTTTACGACAGCGCCTCGGCTCGTATTGATTATCACGCATGAGGGCTTGCAATACTGCAATGTATCTTTGCAGATGAGTCCGTTTGTATCGCTTGTAAGCGGACAATGTGCCGTGATAACGTCCGACTCGCTGAAAAGCTCTTTAAGTCCCACAAATTTTACGGAGCCGTCCTGCTTTGCGGTACGGGTATTTACAATTACCTTCATATCGAATGCCTGAGCTATCTTTGCGACCTTTCTTCCTATTGAGCCGTATCCGATGATACCGAGGGTCTTTCCCGAAAGCTCCTGAATGGGGTACACAAAATCTGAAAAGGTCTCGGATTTTATCCAGCCGCCGTTTTTTACAAACTTGTTGTAAGCGGAAGTTCTGCTGGCAAAATGCAGAATGAACGAAAATACCTGCTGTGCAACGGCTGCGGTGGAGTAAGCCGGAACATTGCAGACGGTAATTCCAAGTTCCGAACAGGTCTTCAGGTCGATATTGTTGTAGCCGGTGGCGCAGAGTCCTATGTATTTCAGATTTGGACAGGCTCTCAGCACGTCCTCGGTAAAGGGAGTTTTGTTGCACAGGACGATCTCGGCGTCGCCGACGTTTTCAATAATTTTGTCAACAGGCGTGAGAGGAAACTCTCTTACCTCGCCCAGCGCATAAATTTCATCAAAGGACACATCGCCCTTTGAAACTGTTTTTGCTTCAAGAACAGCAATTTTCATTGGGTATTCTCCTATAGTAAGATTTACGCCTTAACTTCTTCTTTCTCTTCAAGCTCAAGCTCGGAGGTGCAATGAGGGCAGCGTGTAGCTTCGATTGCGATCTCGCTGAGGCAGTATGGGCACTTCTTTGTAGTAGGAGCTTTTTCGGGTTCGGGCTTCTTGACGATCTTTGAAGCTGCGTTTGCTGTCTTAACTATAATAAAGAGGACAAGAGCAACGATGAGGAAGTTGATTACAGCTGTAATGAATGCGCCATACTTGATAGCAACACTTTCTACTGTACCGTCTTCAAGTGTCTTTTGACCGATTTCAATAGCAAGCTGACTAAAATCCTTATTGAAGATGATACCGATGATCGGGGAAATAAGGTCGTTTACCACCGAGTCGATGATTGCCTTGAAAGCAGCACCGATGATAACACCGACAGCCATATCAAGCACGTTTCCTCTCATTGCAAATTCTTTGAATTCCTTAAAAAACTTTTTCATTTTGAAAAACTCCTTTGTTTTAAATTTTACGGAACATAACATTCCGCATTTTAATAAGTACATCTTAAACATTATAACACTAAATTACCGCTTTTTCAATAGTTTTCGTGCGGATAAAAAAATGTATACTAAATTGTGTACCTCTAAATCAAAAAACAGTCTCGAATCTGCGCAAATTCAAGACTGTTTATGGTGGAGATAAGGGGATTCGAACCCCTGACCTGTTACATGCGAAGCAACCGCTCTCCCAACTGAGCTATACCCCCTTTAATGTTATTATAATAGCACACATTATTTTAAAAATCAATAGCCCGTGAAAAATTTTCCTTACAGCGGTTGACCTGCACGGGCGGCTGTGATATACTGTTTCCGTTAACGAAATTATCCGCAAGCAGAAAGGGGTATGACTGTGAAAACTCTTTATATTTCCGACCTTGACGGTACTTTGCTCCGCAGCGACCAGCGCATTTCAGCCGAAAGCTGTGAGATACTGAACCGTCTTATCGGCTGCGGACTGCTTTTTTCTTTTGCGACTGCACGCTCGGCAGTTACGGCTATACCTGCAGCGGCGGGACTTACAGAAAAAATACCAATAATTATTTACAACGGCGTATTTACCGTTGACAGCATTACCGGTGAACGGTTGATTTCCAATACCTTTACCCATGAAGCTGCCTGCGGAATTTACAGCACTTTGCTGAGTTTCGGGATTAATCCTATTGTGTACTCCGTTATGGACGGTTCGGAAAAGTTTTCGTACATTCCCGAACGCTGTACACGGGGTATGAAAGCTTTTCTTGAAACGAGGAAAGGAGACATCCGTGAAAGAATTGCCGTTACCGAAGCGGAAATGCAGGACGGCGAAGTTTTTTATTTTACCTGCATAGACGAGCCTGAAGTTCTTCTTCCGGCATACAAGGCGCTTGAAAAGGACTTCCGCTGCATTTATGAGCGTGATATTTACAGCGGCGAGCAATGGCTTGAAATACTGCCGAAAAACGCAACCAAGGCTAATGCGGCATTGCAGCTGAAAAAGCGTCTTGGCTGTGAAAGGCTTGTGGTTTTCGGGGACGGAAAGAATGACATTCCCATGTTTGAAGCCGCAGACGAATGTTATGCGGTGGAAAACGCTTCTCCCGAACTGAAAGCTATTGCCGATGGTATAATCGGAAACAATGACAGTGACAGCGTTGCAAGGTTTATTCTTGAACATTTTGAGAATTAACAAAAAATTCATAAAAATATTTTCAAAACCCTTGACAAGCACATTTCGACATGATATAATAACTAAGTCGCTGATAAAGAGCGATTGAATATTATGCGAGTGTGCTGGAATAGGCAGACAGGCACGTTTGAGGGGCGTGTGTCTTTGACGTATGGGTTCAAGTCCCATTACTCGCACCAGATTTAGTCCGCAAATGACGTTGATGCGTTGTTTGCGGACTTTCTGTTTTTACGGCTTACGTACTGAATATTCGTAGCCTTTTTTGTCATTTTCACACATATTTTTTATAAAATCACTTCCATTTTCAATTAAAGTATGGTATAATATCATAAATAATGCGTTTTAGAAAGGATTTTTTTCGCTATGAAGAAGCTTATGCTTGGTAATGCTGCCTTCGCAAGAGGGCTTTATGAAGCCGGAGTTACTGTTGTTTCCAGTTATCCCGGTACACCGTCTACTGAAATTACGGAATGCGCTGCGGAGTATGATGAAATTTACGCCGAATGGGCGCCTAATGAAAAAGTCGCTATGGAAGTTGCTCTCGGTGCTTCTATTGCAGGTTCACGTTCATTCTGCGGAATGAAGCACGTTGGTCTTAACGTTGCCGCAGACCCTCTTTATACTGCTGCTTACACGGGTGTTAACGGAGGTATGGTAATTGCTGTTGCAGACGACCCCGGAATGCACTCATCACAGAACGAGCAGGATTCCCGTCATCACGCTATCGCCTCAAAGGTACTTATGGTCGAGCCTTCCGATTCTGCGGAGTGCAAGGAGTTTGTAAAGACCTCATTTGAGCTTTCCGAGGAATTTGATACTCCCGTTATCGTTCGTATGTGTACAAGAGTTGCTCACTCACAGTCTGCGGTCGAGATATGCGACAGAGTTGTTCCTCCTCAGAAGGAATATGTGAAAAATCCTCAGAAATATGTTATGATGCCTGCGTTTGCACGGGGCAGACACGTTTTCGTTGAGGAGCGTCTTGAAAAGCTTCGTACATATGCTGAGACATCGCCCCTTAACAAAATTATCGACAACGGCGGCGATATCGGTATCATTACAAGCGGTATTTCTTATCAGTACGCAAGAGAAGCAATGGGCGACAAGGCTTCCTACTTAAAGCTGGGCGTTGTTAATCCGCTGCCTGTTGACCTTATCAAGAATTTCTGTGCAAAGTACAAGACTGTTTACGTTATTGAAGAGCTTGACGATATCATCGAGACTCACTGCAAAAAGCTGGGTCTGAACGTTATCGGCAAGGAGCTTTTCGGATATATCGGCGAATTTTCACAGGCTGTCGTTGCAGAAAAGCTTCTCGGCGTAAAGAACGAATACTCTGCTTTTGACGGAAACGTTCCCGTACGTCCTCCTGTAATGTGCGCAGGTTGTCCGCACAGAGGTCTTTTCTACTGCTTGTCCAAAAATAAGATAACCGTTTCGGGAGATATCGGCTGTTATACTCTCGGCGCAAGCGCACCGCTTTCCGCTATGGATACGACAATTTGTATGGGCGCTTCAATTTCCGCACTCCACGGCTTCAACAAGGCAAGAGGCGCAGATGCGGAGAAGTCTACTGTTGCGGTAATAGGCGATTCCACATTTATGCACAGCGGTATGACGGGGCTTGTTAATATTGCTTACAACGCAACTAATTCCACAGTTATCATACTTGACAACTCTATCACAGGCATGACGGGTCATCAGCAGAATCCTACCACAGGAAAGAACCTCAAGGGTGACCCTGCTGCAGCGGTTAATCTTGAAGAACTCTGCAAGGCTATCGGCATCAAGCGTGTAAGAGTTGTTGACCCATATAATCTTGCGGAAACGGAAGCCGCTATCAAGGAAGAGCTTGCTGCGGAAGAGCCGTCAGTCATTATTTCACGCCGTCCCTGCGCGCTGCTCAAATACGTTAAGCACAAGCCTGCGCTCAAGGTGGTTTCCGACAAATGCAAGGGCTGCAAGATGTGTCTGAAGCTTGGCTGTCCTGCTATCTCGGTTCGTGACGGCAAGGCTGTTATCGACCATACACAGTGCGTAGGCTGCGGTATCTGCACCGAAGTCTGCAAGTTTGACGCTATCGGAGAATAATTATTTTTTCTTTACGAAAGGAAGATTTTAATTGAATACAAGGTCTATTATGATTGTCGGCGTGGGAGGACAGGGTTCGCTTCTGGCTTCGAGACTTCTGGGAAATGTTCTGCTTGCTCAAGGCTATGACGTTAAGGTGTCCGAGGTACACGGAATGTCCCAGCGCGGAGGCTCGGTTGTTACATATGTTAAATACGGCGACGAGGTTTGCTCTCCCGTTATCGAAAAGGGCGAAGCGGACGTTATTATCTCGTTTGAGCAGCTTGAAGCTGCAAGATGGCTTCCATATCTCAAAAAGGGTGGAAAGCTGATAACTTCCACACAGAAGCTTGACCCCATGCCCGTTATCACGGGTGCGGCAGAGTATCCTGCCGATATTATTGAAAAAATCAAGGCGGCAGGTGTTGAGGTAACAGCTGTTGACGCTCTCGGACTTGCCGAGCAGGCAGGCAACGCAAAGGCTTCAAACGTTGTACTTATGGGCAAGGTTGCTTCTCAGACCGAATTTGACGACAAGCTCTGGCAGGACGCTATTGAGCAGTGTGTTCCCCCGAAATTCCTTGAACTTAACAAAAAGGCTTTTGAGCTGGGCAGAAATGCATGAAATTTGCTACATTACAGCTTTGACTGAAAAAATATACATATGGAGGATACGCCAATGGAAAACTATTGGAACAAAGAAATTGAATGTATGTCTCGGGAGGACATGAAAAAGCTTCAGGACGAGCGTCTTGTTGCTCAGGTAAAGCACGTTTACGAGAATGTGCCTTACTACAAAAAGCTGATGGACGAAAAGGGTGTTACTCCCGATGATATTAAGTCTACCGCTGACCTGCATAAGCTGCCTTTCCTTACAAAGGCTGACCTGCGTGACGCTTATCCTTACGGGCTGCTTGCAATGCCTCTTTCCGAATGTGTAAGGATACAGTCTACAAGCGGCACAACAGGCAAGCGTGTTGTAGCTTTCTATACCCAGCACGATGTTGACCTTTGGGAGGACTGCTGCGCAAGAGCTATCACTGCTGTCGGCGGAACAAAGGATGATGTTTGTCAGGTCGCTTACGGCTACGGACTTTTCACGGGCGGTCCCGGACTTAACGGCGGCTCACACAAGGTCGGCTGTCTTACTCTCCCAATGTCCTCGGGCAACACCGAAAGACAGATACAGTTTATGCGTGACCTTGGCTCGACAATTCTCTGCTGTACTCCCTCATATGCAGCTTACATAGGCGAAACCGTAAAGGAAATGGGACTTACTCCCGACGACCTGAAGCTTAAAGCAGGTATTTTCGGTGCTGAGCCTTGGACCGAAGAAATGCGCCGTGAGATAGAAAAATCTCTCGGAATCAAGGCATACGATATATACGGTCTGACCGAAACAAGCGGTCCGGGCGTTGCGTTTGAGTGCTCTGCACAGAAGGGTATGCATATCAACGAGGATCATTTCATTGCCGAGATAATAGACCCCGACACAGGAGAGGTACTTCCCGAAGGCTCAAAGGGCGAGCTTGTTTTCACAAGTATTACAAAGGAAGCATTTCCGCTTCTCCGTTACAGGACTCGTGATATCTGCGTTCTCTCGAGAGAAAAATGCTCCTGCGGAAGAACTCTTATCAAAATGTCCAAGCCCATGGGCAGAAGCGATGATATGCTTATCATCAGAGGCGTCAACGTATTCCCAAGCCAGATCGAAACCGTACTTATTGAACAGGGCTACGCTCCAAACTATCAAATCGAGGTTGACCGCGTAAACAACACCGATACTCTCGATATCAACGTTGAAATGAGCGAGGAGCAATTCTCCGATACTATCAAGGGTATTCAGGAAAAGGAACGCGAGCTTGTTGAGGCTATCAAGACTATTCTCGGTATCAATCCCAAGGTACACCTTGTATCGCCTAAGTCTATCGCACGAAGCGAGGGCAAGGCTGTCCGCGTTATCGACAAGCGCAAGCTTCATGATTAATTTTTAAGCATTAAAGGAGGAACTAATTATGTTAATCAAGCAGATTTCTATTTTCGTAGAGAACAAGCCCGGCAGACTCAGTGCAGTAACAAAGCTTCTCAGCGATAATGACATTGATATCCGTGCGCTTTCCGTTGCCGATACAAAGGATTTCGGCATTCTCCGTCTTATCGTAAACAATCCCGACAAGGCTTGCGAGGTATTGAAAAAAGCCGACTGCACAGTTTCTCTCACAAACGTAATTGCGATCGGTATCAATGACAAGCCGGGCGGACTTTCCGCTGCTATGGATTGTCTCTATGCGGCAAATATTTCAGTTGAGTATATGTACGCATTCATTTCCAAGTCAGAGGATCAGGCATATGTTATTCTCCGCGTTGAGAACAACGACAAGGCTGTGGAGGCTCTCAAGGAAAACAACTTCACTATTCTCAAGGCTGAAGAAGTTTACGATATGTAACAAAATGTTCGGTAAAAGGGTAATCTTTGTCAACTCATAATTAAAATAAAGAGGGTATCGAGTTTTGCTGCTCGATACCCTTATATACTTTTATAGTAATTTAACTGATATGATCTGGTTTGTTATCTGTTATCGACCTTTTCGGGGTAAAGGTCGTGATGAGTGAGTCTGTCAACAGCGACTTGTTCCCACATCGTACCCTTTTTTCCGTAATTGCAGTAAGGGTCAATGGAAATACCTCCGCGCGGAGTGAACTTGCCCCAGACTTCAATGTATTTAGGGTCCATAAGCCTGATCAGGTCTTTCATGATGATATTCATGCAGTCTTCATGGAAGTCGCCGTGGTTGCGGAAGCTGTAAAGGTAAAGCTTCAGCGACTTGCTTTCGACCATGCGTTCAGACGGCACATAGGAAATATACACTGTTGCAAAATCGGGCTGACCCGTGATCGGGCAAAGACTTGTAAATTCGGGGCAGTTGAATTTTACGAAATAGTCATTGTCGGGGTGCTTGTTAACGAATGTTTCAAGAACCTCCGGCGCATAATCATCGGGATATTTTGTTTTCTGATTTCCGAGAAGCGTAACGCCCTCGGTTTCTTTTTTGGTGCGTCCTGACATTAAAAGTCCTCCTTATTTACACGTCTTTTTTGACTGCCTTGACTGCTTTGACCTTGATTTTCTTCCTCACGGGGGCGCGGAAATAACGCTTGGTATATTTCATGATTTTTTTCGCAAGCTTGTCGGTAAGCTCGTCTCCGTTAAGCCGCCAAGCCCAGTTGCCGTTTCCGATTGTGGATGGAATATTCATTCTCGCTTCTGAGCCAAGTCCGAAAAAATCCTGCATCTGAATGACTGCAAGGTCGGAAACGCTTGAATAAGCCGTCCTTATCATGCCCCAGTTTACGCCCTCTTTTTTGGTAAGAGCCATATATTTTTTTGCATTTTTTCTTGTTGCTTTATCAGAGCTTTCATACCAGCCAACAGCAGTGTCGTTGTCGTGAGTACCGATATAGGTAACGCTGTTTCTTACATAATTGTGAGGCAGATAATTGCTGTTTTCGCCGCCGAATGCAAATTCAAGCACGTTCATTCCCGGGAATCCCGATTCTTTCAGCATTTTTCTTACGTCGGAAGTAAGGAAGCCGAGGTCCTCTGCGACAAGGTCAACGTTTCCAAGCTCGGCACGGATCGCTTTAAACAGCTTCATTGACGGTCCCGGCAGCCACTCGCCGATTTCCGCAGTCTCGTTGCCGTAGGGTATTGCATAAAAGCTTTCAAAGCCGCGGAAATGGTCTATACGGGTAAGGTCGAAAAGTATTCCAGAATATTTTACTCTTGATATCCACCACTTGTAGCCTGTTATCTCCATGTATTCCCAGTCGTACAGAGGATTGCCCCAAAGCTGACCGGTAGGTGAAAAATCATCGGGAGGACAGCCTGCGACTTTTACCGGGCGGCAGTCGTCGTCAAGCATAAAAAGCTCGGGACTTGCCCAGATGTCGGCGCTGTCCATGGAAACGTATATCGGCATATCGCCGTAAATTTTTATGCCCTTTGAATTTGCGTATTTTTTCAGGGCAAAATACTGCTCGAAGAATTTATATTGAATAAACTTCACGCATTTTGTTTCGTCAGCAAGCAGGTTTGAGTACCGTTCAAGAGCTTCGGGGCGGCGCAGACGGATATCATCGTCCCATTCCGTCCACATAACGTTGCGGAAATTCTTTTTCAGTGCGGTAAAAAGCGCATAGTCGTCCAGCCAAAAGCTGTTTTTTTCGCAGAACTGCTCAAAACGGGAAAGTTCCTTTGCATCTGCTTTTGCAAAAAAGCTTGCGCAGGCTTTTTTCAGTACGATCTGCTTAAAGCTGTCAAGCTGAGCATAATCGGTAAATTTCTGCTTTTTTTCTATGACCTGCAAATCGTGGTCGTCGGCAGAAACAAGTCCCTCGTCAATAAGCGTCTGAATATCTATAAGAAGAGGATTTCCTGCATAGGCCGAGTAGCTCTGATATGGCGAATCGCCGAAGCCTGTCGGTCCTATAGGAAGTATCTGCCAGTATTCCTGGCCGCTTTTTACGAGAAAGTCGACAAATTTATGGGCCTCTGCGCCGAGGGTGCCTATACCGTATTTATCGGGCAAACTGGAAATGTGCAGTAAAATTCCGCTGCTGTGCATAAAAATCATTCCTTTGCAAATAATTAATATCATTATACACCATGTTTTAATGATTTTCAAGCGTTGTGTATAATTTGGCTCCGTTGAAATAAAATATACGGAGAAAAATAAAAAGGAGATTTTTAAGATGAATAACCAGAACAATAACCAGAACCGCCAGAACAATCAGCAGAACAACAACCAGCAGAATAACAGACAGCAGAATAACAACCAGCAGAACAACAGACAGCAGAATAACAACCAGCAGAA
>CAMCPM010000005.1 GCA_945876755.1 uncultured Clostridia bacterium | reverse complement strand
AACGAACGCTTGCGTTCGTTTTATTCACACTTTGCGGAGCGCTTTTAAGGCGGCGTCTGCGGAAGCCAAATGCAAGCATTTGGCGCCAAGCTAAGGATTTCGCGCTCTGCGGAGCGCGACCAAAGGGCTTCCGCCCTCTGGACACCTGACCAGCGCGGCTGCGCTGGACCAGCTTGAGTCGCTTCGCTGAAAAACACAGAAAGATAGTATGCTAAATTCTAATTTACCTTAATTACTTCAACAAAAAATAACGCCGGATAAAACATAAAGCCGTACATAAAGTACGGCTTAATTGCATAATTACTTTCTTCTCGATGGACTCCTGCGCTTGTTGTCAAGAACCTTTTTCAGATCGCCCATTCGCTCATCGGAGCTTTGCTTGAACTTGTTCAGCATATCCTCAAAAGCAGCCTCAGGCGTAAGCGGAGCCTTTTCCTGCTGCGGCTTGCTGTTATTGCCGCCGTCAAAGCGCCTGCCGCCGTTTCCGCCATTGTTTCCTCCGCGCTTGAAATCCTTCCTCGGAGGCGGATTGTCAGCAGCTTTTTTGATAGAAAGCGAAATTTTTCCGTCCTCGCCTACAGCAAGAACCTTTACCTTAACGACCTGACCCTCTGTAAGATGGTCTTTGATCTCACTTACAAAAGTGTTTGCGACCTCGCTGATATGTACCATTCCGGTCGTACCGGGTTCCAGCTCGACAAATGCGCCGAATTTTGTTATTCCCGTAACCTTGCCCTCATAGATTTTTCCTACATCCAACTGCATAAAAAATTTTTTAATCCTCTCGTTTGATAATTTATTTGACCCCTCGGGGTAAATTCCTAATTTCCGGCGGTATCGTAAAAACGCCGTTCGTTGGGATAAGCATACCCCAGCACCTCAACGGCATAACGCTCCATAAAAGTACGCTCGTCCTCTTCTGAAAGCATACTCTGATACTCCTCGTTCTCGTCCTCAAGCTTTTCCGCCTTTTCAACAAGAACGTCAAGCTCCTGCCTTTTCTCGGCGATCTCCGCCTGAGTAAGCACGATTGAAGTCAGACAGTACACCACGAAAACAAATCCCGTAACCGTAACTACAAGCTTCATCAAAGGGTTTGTCCGCTTCTGTTTTTTCGGAACGTAACCGTTGTTTTTATTCTTTTTATTATTGCGGACATCTGCCTCGTTCAACACGGTCACCTCCGAACATCCTGTTTCAGCATAGACGAACCCAATTTAGCTTTCTTATTATACACCAAATCAAACACTTTTTTCAAGAGTTTTTTCTTACTTCTCCGTTTATTTTTCCTATTTTCATAACTTCCCACAAAAACGGAACGGACTTTTTGACAATTTTTTCTTAGTAATTTTACAACGGGTTCAAAAGTAAAGGAATATACTTTGCGTAAACCGCGGTAAAAAGCGGTAACAATACGTCTTATAATACCTGTTACCATATTTCCCAGCGTAAGAATATAGAGAACGAATCCCAGCAGCGAGCCGAAAAAAATGAAAAAGCGAAGCTTTCCGCCGCACACTGCCGAGGTGTAGCAGAAAATGCAGAATCCGTAAAAAAGCCAGTAAATTATATCCTGTATAAGAACAGCCCCCGACTTTGCCGCCGGAGGAAAAACAATCCTGAATACACGGAAGCAGTCATAAACAATACCAAGCGCCGCCCCCAGCACCACAGACATCAGAAAAAACGAGACCTGCTGTGAAACGGAAAAAAAAGTTTCTATCTGCAAAAGCTCACCCCGTCAGCGAAAAATTTTACCCAGGAACGAAAGCGGAGAATGTCTGTCCGGGTCACCGTAAACAACGCTTTTAATCTCTCCTTCAATGTTCATTTCGCCGCTTTCCACCGAAAGATCATTAACGTGCAGGTCTGTGCCGCAGACTGTGAGTTCGCCCATCGACGTGTAGAGCAGCACAGTATTTTCATCAAAGCGGTCAACGTCCGTCACGCCCGAAACCGAAAGTCTGCTCCGACCCTCTAAAATAATGTTGTGTACAGGCATTTTTTTGTTTACATCATTCATAATCAGCACTCCTTTTTGATTATTGTATGCTTGCATACATAAAAAAAGAACAGCCGATTCAGCGAAGACTGTTGACTTACTTGACTGACTGTGCTATACTTAATTAAAATCAAATAAAAAATGAACTGCCACCGGGTAGAGAAGCGAAAGCATTCGTTACACATCGTTAGGTCTTTGAAGATGTGTAAGTGAGTGCTTATTTTTGTTTTGGAGGAATTTATATGCTATCTAAAAAGCTGAGATCAATGCTTGATTACTTTACGAAAGGAGAACTTGCACTATGGCTCATATCGGTTACTTTAATTGTTGTATCCTTTTTGGTGTTCGACAGAGAAAATTATTTAACACTTGCAGCATCTTTGATAGGAGTGACTTCATTGATTTTTTGTGCGAAAGGTAATCCGCTGGGACAGTTCTTTATTATAATATTCAGCATATTATACGGTATAATCTCGTATACATTTGCTTATTATGGAGAGATAATAACATACTTGGGAATGACAGCTCCAATGGCTGTTTTGGCATTGATTTCCTGGATCAGAAATCCGTACAATGGGAATAAATCAGAGGTAAAGGTAAATCGGCTGAAATTAAAGGAAATCATTTTTATGATACTGCTGACAGCAATTGTTACATTTGTATTTTATTATATTCTGGCAGCTTTTAATACAAACAATCTGATACCGAGTACCGTGTCTGTAACAACAAGCTTTATTGCAGCTTATCTGACTTTCAGAAGAAGCGCATATTATGCTGTATTCTATGCGGCAAATGATATGGTACTAATTGTCCTATGGATATTGGCGTCATTTTCCGATAAATCATATTTGTCGGTTGTTATCTGCTTTATAGTATTCTTGGCGAATGATATTTACGGATTTATCAGTTGGTCGAAAATGCAGAAGCGGCAAGAAACAAAATTAGAAGATTAATGCAGTTGAAACAACATAAAACGGGCTGTTGCAGGATAATTATTACAAATTATCACTGTAACAGCCCATTGTAAACGATCAATTCAGTTCATATCCTACGGGGAGATAAACATTTACAAAATCATCACCCTCGGCAGCGTCAGCGGAATAAGCATATTCACTTCCTCCGAAAACGACAGTTCTTCGGAATTTTCCGCAGCTGTCAATGCGCCTTGCCTCCAGCATATCGCCGTAAGGACTGACCGCACTGATATTTTCATTGCTGTCGGCAGTGATATTTCCGCCCTTAATAATGGTTTTTCCGTTTTTGGAGCCAATAGGAGTTTCTGTCGAAGCCGCGACATGAAGCTTGTAAATGCCGCCGGAAACCGTAACATCACCCGAACCGAAACCGTCGCCAATGCCGACAGCATTGTTTCCTTCACAGGAAATTTTGTATTCGCCGGCATTTGCGGAAACGTGAATTTTTCCGCCTACAGAGCCAATGCCGACAGAGTTTTTCGCATTTACCGAAAGCTCGTATTTTCCGCGGTTTATCGTAATACTGCCCGAACCCTTTTCAAGAGTGCCCACAGCGCAGCAGTTGTCGCCGGAGCAGACAGCAGCAATATTGGAACTGCATTCTATATTCACTTTTCCGCACCTTGAGCCTATCGCAACAACATTCTGACCGGCACTGTCAATATCAATGCTACACTTGTTCAGCTTAATGGGAACGCTTCCCGAAACAGCTCCGATACCGGTAACGGAAATACCCTTCAGTTCAGCAGTTATGAGACCTCCGACGATCTCGATAGAGGAGTTTCCGCCTCCGACTCCGCCGCCGACAGCAACTATGTTTTCGGATTTTGAAGTAATGTTCAGACTTCCGTCAAGGTTAACGGTAAGAGCGCCGAAATCCTGCAAATGGTCGCCGCCGATAATAACGCCGTTGCTGCTGTTCATATCAATGTTGAGCTGTCCTCCGCCCGTCAGAGTAAATTTGCTTGATTCGGGAACTCTTATGCCCTCATAGCAGAAATAATTTTTTCCCTCAACATTAAGGGTAACATTACAGTCCCGTCCGAGAGTCAGAACAGGCGCTTCCAGACCGAAAATATTAACATTGCTAACATTTATTTTTCCGCAGTAATTATCATTGCAGGAAATACGCATATTTACCGACCGTGCCGCACTGCCGAAAAGCGAGACTTCAT
Organism: uncultured Clostridia bacterium; assembly: GCA_945876755.1. Classification (GTDB taxonomy): domain Bacteria; phylum Bacillota; class Clostridia; order Oscillospirales; family Ruminococcaceae; genus RGIG8773. The sequence continues at coordinate 132,948 of CAMCPM010000005.1, read as the reverse complement.
CAGCTTCAACGATAACATCGGTGTAACCCTGAACAGCAAGAGCAGCAACATCAACAGGCTCAGAGGAAACAAGCCTGTAATTTTTCTTTGCATAGCCGACATTTTTAAGATTTATGTCAAGTATCTCATCCTTTATATTTTCAGGAATGTCCAACAGGATAACAGCATTCGGCTTGCTTGTATAAAATCCCTGAATAAGGTCGATACCGAGCGTAATTACCGTCTCAAGTTCACCTCTTGTCTCAACGCCCTCGCTGAGAGTCTTTATGCCGTGAATCTTTGCAAAATTTATCATATTTTTAACAAGGTGCTGCTTCTGAACGTCCGAGTCTATATCCTTGATAAGAGAGTGGTCGATCTTTATAAAATCGGGCTGAATGGAAATCAGTGTAGATTCATTTGCATAACCGCTGCCGTAATCGTCCAGAGCAATAAGAGAGCGCCTGCTGCCGTATCTGCTTCTGATAAGTCCGATACTTTCGGCAGTTATCTGCATTCCCTCGGTAATTTCAATTATAAGCTTGCCGAATACGCCGCTGTATTTTTCAAAGATCTTTTCATAATCCTGCTCTGAAATAAAGCAGTTGGGTATAGTATTGACAAAAAGCCGCTTACCGGAGAAAAACTCCTGATTTTCCGAAAGAAAACCGATAGTATTTGAAAGAGTGAGATATTCAATGCTTGAAAGCATTCCCTGTTCGTCGGCAATTTTAATAGTTTCCAAAGGAGTGAGCCTTATTCCGTCGATCTCCTGAGGTCTCATAAGAGCCTCATATCCGAATATCTCTCCTGTATGAGCGTCAACGACCGGCTGGAAATAATAGTTAATGCGGTTTTCATTTATAACGGTGTTGAAAACCTGTATTTTCTTGAAATCGAATGCTCTCAGCACATAATTTGCACGGTCAAAAGCAACAGGCTCGGTCGCCGCCGAGGTCTTAGCTTCAAACGCTGCATAATCGACCGATGCTATCATCGTACCGGCATCATGTTCATCGCCGCTGAAAAGAGCATATCCGCAGTAAACCTTAGTGTATTCGCTGCTGTCCAAGGAGCCAAGAACCTCTGTCAGTCCGTTAAAAAGCTTGAAAGCATATTTTTTGCAGCCGTCCTCATAAGCGTCTGTAAGAAGCAGACAGAATTCATTTGTAGCAGTTCTTCCGGCAAAAGCGTTGTGGGGATTTTCAAAACGCTTCACAAAAGCAGCAGCCTTTCTGATGACTCTGTCTGCCGCAGATGTACCCTTAAAGGAAGTTACCTTATCCACACCGCTTATAAGCAGAGTTATCATGCCGATGTCTCCTCTGCCGCTTTCCGAAACCGAGCGTACCTTTGCGATAAAAGCGTCGCGGCACAGCACACCGGTCTCATTATCATAATATTTAAGGGTTTTAATAATATTTTTGCATGAAACAAATTCCGAAACATCACGAACTATAGTGAACTCATAATCCTCGTTTTCAAACGCAGTTATCTTCAGCCAGCATTCATGGCGGAAAGCCATGTAAATATCAGCGCCTGCGTCCGATGGATACGATATAAGATCGCACATGAGCTTTTTATAATCCACATCATCAAGAACAGCGCTTGCGGTTTCAATGCCGGTGATATCCGAAAAATTTGCGGGGAGATAAGCTGTTTCCGACTTTTTATCATATTTTATCAAAGCACAGCCGTCAGCATTTTTGAGAACAGTATCAACGCCTCTGTTTCTTTTTTCGGTATCTCCGAAAATTTTCCTCAGCAGCACGAACATTCCGACAGCGGCGACAGCAGCAACCGTAAAAGCAACACTTTTTACCGACGGCAGAAAAACAGCAACGGCAGCGGCGGCAAGCATAATAGCCGTTCCTGTGTAAGCAAGCCTGTTAAATGTTTTGGTTCGTTTTTTGTTTTCGTCCATATATTATGATAATGCCCCTAAAGAGGGCATACCCTCCTCCCTGCGTAATAAAACCATATATTTAAAGCATAATTGATTATTTTATTAATATTCAGTTAATCTTATATTGTAATTATACAATATACCAATAAAAATATCAATAACATTTTTACAATTTTGTTATAATTAACAAAAAACCAATTGCTAAGTATACATAGTAAAAAAATCTGTTGACAAATATATCGGCAGACGATATAATAAATATATCGGCAGCTGATATATCGTCTGACGAGTAAACTTAACAAAATGCAAGAGGAATCATTATGAATAAAAATACACCGATACGCGAGCTTAAAGGCGTTGGAGAAAAGCGCGCCCAACTTTATGAAAAAATAGGCATAAAAACCGCAGGCGACCTGATTTTTCACTTTCCGAGACGGTATATAGACTACTCCGAGCCTGTGGCAGTATCATATGCAGAAATTGGTTCCCACGCCGTCATAAAAGCAATGGTCGTAAAGAAAAATTCCGCCGCCCGAATAAGAAAAGGACTCGTCCTGTATAAAATTTTTGCCGAGGACGAGGGCGGCGAAAGGTTTACGGTTATTTTTTACAACAACCGCTTTGCCGCCGACGCACTTCACGAGGGAGAGGAATACCTTTTCAGCGGCAAGGTTTCGGGAAATCTTACCAGAAAGGAAATGAATTCTCCAACCGTGCTGAAAGCGAATGAGGAAAACCTGCTTCGTCCCGTTTATCCGCTGACCGAGGGGCTTACTGCCGCTATGGTAACAGCTAATGTTGCAGAGGTACTGAGATGTGCCGATGCAAGCTTTTTTGCGGATACGCTGCCTGATGAGATCCGTATGGAGTACGCTCTTTCAACACTTGAATATGCGGTAAGAAGCATACATTTCCCAAAAGATTCCCATGCCGCCGAGCTTGCAAAAAAGCGGCTTGCCTTTGACGAGCTGCTGAAATTACAGCTTGGAATGATAATGATAAAAAGCCGCAATCGTACCGAAAACGGCTGCAAAATGTTGCCAAAAGAAAATGAAATGGCAGGATTTTACTCATCGCTGCCGTTTGAAATGACGGGAGCGCAGAAACGAGCTGTCAGCGATATTATAAAGGATATGTGCGGCGGCACACCAATGAACAGGCTTATTCAGGGCGACGTTGGTTCCGGTAAAACCGCCGTTGCAGCTGCAGCAGCGCTTTTTGCCGCAAAAAACGGTTTCCAGACGGCGCTTATGGCTCCTACGGAGATATTAGCCCGTCAGCACTTCAAGACCCTTTCCGAAATGCTTGAACCGCTGGGAGTTGAGGTCTGCTGCATAACAGGCTCAATGACGAAAAAACAGCGTACCGAAGCCGCCGAAAGGCTTTCCGACGGGACTTGCTTCGTTGCGGTAGGTACTCATGCGCTTATTTCCGACAGCACAGAATTTGAAAATCTCGGTCTGGTAATAACCGATGAGCAGCACCGTTTCGGGGTAAATCAGCGTGCGACCCTTGCGGAAAAGGGTCATAACCCACATAAATTGGTTATGTCGGCAACGCCTATACCCCGTACTCTTGCGCTGATTATTTACGGCGATCTGGATATTTCGGTACTGAACGAGCTGCCCAAGGGACGGCAGAAAATCGAGACCTTTGCGGTCACGGCAAAGCTTCGTGAACGTGCCCTCGGTTTCGTAAAAAAACAGCTTGACGAGGGCAGACAGGCGTATATCGTCTGCCCTATGATAGAGGAAAACGAAAACGAGCTTGCGGCGGCAAAGGGCTATGCCGACAGTCTGAAAAAGACTGTCCTTGCAGAGTACAGAACGGGACTTCTCCACGGAAAAATGCCTGCTGCCGAAAAGGACAGTGTAATGGCGGCTTTCAAGGCTCACGAGCTGGATCTGCTTGTGGCGACAACTGTTGTTGAGGTAGGTGTAGACGTACCAAACGCAACTATAATAGTAATAGAAAACGCAGACCGCTTCGGACTTTCCCAGCTTCATCAGCTTCGCGGACGTGTGGGCAGAGGTCAGTATCAAAGCTACTGCGTGCTTATTGCGGGAACGGTCACGGAAGAGTCCAGACAGCGGCTTGAGATAATGACTAAAACCTCCGACGGTTTTGAAATTTCGGAGTACGACCTAAAAATGCGCGGTGCAGGCGATTTCTTCGGCAACCGTCAGCACGGTCTGCCCGACCTGAAAATTGCCGATGCTGCTGCCGACAGAGAGCTTCTTGCAGACTGTCAGAAAGCAGCAAAAACGCTTATTGAAAAGAGTCACGACCTGTCAGAGTACCCTGCGCTGAAAGCAGAGGTCGAGGAGCTTTTTACACGGAATGACAATGCTGCGGAAGCATTATAATAAATTCGGAATTAGGAATTCGGAATTCGGAATTGATTGATGTAAAATAAATTGTTCCACGTGGAACAAATGTGCTAAAATTGATATGGAGTTGATAATATGCCCGAAAGCTTTGAAAGGGGCGCGCTTACCGAGGCGGTTTATTATATTCTGCTGGCGCTGTTCGAGCCTAATCATGGCTATGGTATTATGCAGCAGGTGGAAGAGATGTCCGGCGGCAGGGTAAAGCTTGGTGCAGGTACCCTTTACGGTGCGCTGAATAATCTGGTTGCTAAAAAATGGATAAAGCTGCTAAACGAATTTGGCGGTACCCGTAAAAAAGAATATATTATTACAGATATTGGAAAAAAAGCGGTTTTAGCCGAGGTCGGGCGCTTAAAGGAGCTTGCGGAAAACGGTGAAAAAATTACCGGGAAATACAGGGAGGGCAAATAGCATGGAGTGTTACAGAAAGCATTTTTTCGATATGGAGAAAGAGGAAAAGTGGCTCAACGAAATGGCTGAAAAGGGTCTTGCGCTGAAAGAGGTCAAAAGCGGATTTCTGACGGAGAAATACTGCTTTGAAGAAAGCAGCGCTAAATATACATACCGTGTGGATTACTCCCGTGACGGCGCGGTCATGGAGGAGATAACTGCGCCGTATGTTATGTTTGTAACAAGCTCCTGCGGTGCGGAATACCTCTGCTGGGCAAACGGACGGGTCTATTTCCGAAAGGATAAGGAAAAAGGCGAGTTTCCTCCGCTTTACTCCGAGGCAAAGAGCAGGTATGAAACCGAACTCAGGCAGTTCGGCGGTAGCGTAGGAATTATGAGTCTGCTTCTGTTTGACGTTGTTTACTGTGGATATTCGGCAATCGAAAAATTTCTTGCTGTCGGTGTTAACTGGTTTTCTGTCCTTGAAGCGGTATGCGTACTGATTTGTGCGGCGTTTCTTGCTATTTTTGCGCGGAAGGCAATCGGAAGCTGCAAGAAAATGTCCGAGCTGAAAAAAATTATGAAAGAGTAAATTTTGTCTTTTGGGGTTGAAATTTATCGGCAAAAAGGATATAATAAAAGTTGAAATTTGTTTTGATAACGACATTTATGATTCCGTTTTGTGCAAAATCGCCGTATAACGGTTCTGTTGCAAAGTTTTTTTGTGCAATGCTCCAAAAGTAAAACGGCAATGCAACAAAACGGACTTTTTTTGCCACTCCTTATATGACAGGTCTTTTAAAGGAAATGCTTTTGTGGTATAATGTCATTATCAATACCGTATAAAAATAAAGAACGGTTGAGAGGTGATACTGCAAATGAATACCGAATTCGCCCAATGCGTCAAAAAGGCGCGGGCAGGCGACGCAGACGCTTTCGCGGAGCTTTATTCCTCGGTATACAAGGATTTATACCGCATTGCTCTTGTAAACCTGAAAAATCAGCATGACGCTTCCGATGTGGTTAGTGACACGGTTCTGGAAGCCTATTCTTCCATCAAAAATTTAAGAGACGAAAAGGCGTTCAAAGCCTGGATAATCAAGATCCTTACTGTAAAGATAAAAAACAAGCAGAAGGAATATATAAAGACAAGAGATTACCGGGAAGAACTTGACGTACTCGATAGTGTAGAACAAGAGAAAGTAAGCGAGATAAACTACGGCGGATTGGAAATAATGGAAGAATTTAGGCGGCTGAACGAGGAAGAAAGACTTGTTTTATCGCTTAGCGTTGTTTCGGGCTATACCAGCGAAGAGATCGCCAAGGTGACGGGATTATCTGCAAATACTGTTCGCTCAAAGGCGGCACGAGCTAAAATCAAGCTGAAACAGATGCTTTCGGAACGCTGAAGGAAAGGAGGTCGGAATTATGAAGTTTGAAGAAAGATTAAGCGAGCTTATCAACGAGGTGGATGTTCCCGATGAATTATCGCCTCAGAATATTGCGCTTATGCTCAAAGCTAAAAGCGCTCAGTCCAAAATGGAAGCGGAACATAAAAATACAAAGGCCGCTCCAAGCATCTCTGCACAACGCCGTACTATTATTATGAGGACTGCCGCCGCTTCCGCTGCCTGTGCCGTTTTTGCGGTTGGTATGTGGGCTTACAATGAAAACCGCGCTGCTAAGGAACAGCTTGAAGCTCCTATCAGCTATGAAGCGGTTTCACCTGAATCTTACGACGATCTGCTGGACATTATTACGGGTATTACAATAGGTCAGGACGGAAACACCGAACCGGATCACGAAAGAACTATTGATGAGACCGTTACTAAGCCTGACGTTAAGGAAACGGAGCCGCCTTGTGATTTCACCGATTATAACGGCGAAAATATTTCGGAGGCAGACATTGTTAAAAGCGACGAAAACTATATTTACTGTCTCAAGGACAGCACCCTTTTCATCATTTCAAAGGAAACGATGGAAGTTGTATCAAAAATTGAAAGCACGCTGAACCCGCCTATCGAAATTTATATCGAGGACGGAAAGGTCATTCTGATCTCTAAGGAAACAGAAGAAATACAAGTTGTTGACAGTTCGGGCGATGCCGCTGTCACGGAAGCTTCACAAGCCGGAAATTCTCAAACTGCGTCCGATGTTCCAGCAAACGACGCAGATTCTCTCCCACCGGCTGAAAATAGTTCCGGCGATTCTGACGAGGCGGCTTCGGAAGGAAGCGAAGCAAGTCCGGCAAGCCTTGACGCAGGGGAGTCTGCAATCCCCTCGGTCGGTACGGTGAGCCGTACAAATGTTATTGCCGACATCTATGATGTCAGCGACCCGACAAACCCTGTACACTCGGCTGCTTATAAACAGAATGGCAGCTGCACATCTTCTAAAATAGTTGACGGTGTTCTTTACATGGTATCGGCTTATACCGATTACCGTGTAAAGCCGTTGGACACGCAGGCCGACCTTGACAGTTTTGTGCCTGCTTATTATTTGGACGGAGAAAAATTTTACATTGCTGCTGAAGACATAATAGTTCCGTCAAATGCGGCGGATACGGACTATACTGTTGTTTCTGCCATAAATTTCGGCGGAAGCGATATTTCTGCTACGGTAAAGGCTGTTCTCGGCGGAGGCAGATATGTTTACTGCTCGGCAGACACTTTATATATTGCCGGAGTGGGCAAAAAGGACACGGAATACAGCGTTATTTCTTCCTTTGACCTTTCCGGAGGCGGACTTTCTTACCGTTCAAGCTGCTCGGTCGAGGGCGCTGTTCTCGGTCAGCAAAGTATGAACGAATATGACGGAATGTTCCGCGTTGCTGCAAAAATTACCGATAAGGAAGGCAAATCCTCTGCGTCGGTTTATGTTCTGGATAAATCCCTTACCGTTGTTAACAGCGCAGGTCAGCTTATGCCTGACGGTAAAATTTCCGCTGTACGGTTTGAAAAAAATTACGCAAGAATTATTGATGATGAAAGCGGCGAGGCGGTTATCGTACTTGACCTTTCCACTAATCCTCCTACACTTGCTCAGTCGGTTATGAGTAATTCGGCGTATCTTTACTGTTACTCCGATAAGCTCCTTTTCGGCGCAGGCAAGGCGCAGGACGGCGGTATTGCTCTTACTATGTACGACTCGGAAACGGGTCTGGCTGTGAACGGTACGGTTATCGGTGACGGCAGCGAGATGTTCTCGGCGGCGCTTACCGACAGGCGTGCAGTCCTTATTGACAACGAAAACGACTTTATAGGTATTCCTGTTTACAGCTATAATGAGTTCGGTACCAAAAACAGCTATTATGTTTTCGGTTACGGTGATGACGGTTTCGTTCAGAAGGGTGTTATCGAATATGTTGATGTTGATGACAGCATGGTTTTCTGCCGTGCTGAAATATGCGGCGACACTCTTTACATTATTGGCAACGGAAGAATCGTTTCCGCAAGACTCAGCGACATGAAGGTTATTGGTTCTTTTGAATATTGAAGCTTTTAAAGCTTTTGCAGCGGATGTTGGCTTATACCGGCATCCGCTGTTTTTATTTTTATGAAACTTTATGTTGACAAAAAGGGAAAGATTTGTTATAATATAATTACTTTAGCACTTTAAAGCTAATGCGATTTTATGTAATAAAGCAGGGGGACTGAAAATGTTATATGCAATACTTATTATTTATCTGGCGGTTATGCTGGGTATCGGTATTTACTGCCGGAGAAAAACCTCGTCCGTTTCGGATTTCGTTCTTGGCGGAAGAAGTCTTGGCGGCTGGTTCACGGCGTTTGCTTACGGAACATCTTACTTTTCGGCGGTGGTTTTTATCGGCTATGCCGGACAGTTCGGCTGGAGCTACGGCGTTTCGGCGGCTTGGATAGGAATCGGAAACGCTTTTCTCGGTTCGACTCTGGCGTGGCTCGTTCTCGGAAAACGCACAAGAATTATTTCAAAGCATCTTAATGCTTCCACAATGCCGGAATTTTTTGAGAAAAGATACGATTCCAAAAGTCTGAAAATAGTTTCGGCGGTAATTGTATTTGTTTTCCTTATCCCATATACCGCTTCGGTTTACAACGGACTTTCACGTTTGTTCGGTATGGCTTTCAACATTCCGTACTCGGCGTGCATTATTGCAATGGCTGTTCTTACTGCGGCATATGTTATCCTTGGCGGCTACAAGGCTACTGCTATCAACGATTTTGTTCAGGGTATCATTATGCTTGCCGGTATTGCGGCGGTAGTTATATGCGTTATCAACGGCAAGGGTGGCTGGATCGAGGCTACTGCGGCTCTCGGTGAAATTACCGACAAGGGTGTTGAGGCAGGTACGCTTAATTCTCTGTTCGGACCTGACCCTATCAATCTGCTGGGTGTTGTTATTCTCACCTCGCTGGGTACATGGGGTCTGCCGCAGATGGTACAGAAATTCTACGCTATCAAGGACAACAAGGCTATTACAAGAGGTACTGTTATTTCTACGGTATTTGCTCTTGTGGTCGCAGGAGGCTCGTATCTCATGGGCGGTTTCGGCAGACTTTATGGTGCTGCTGACGCGGAAACAGCTGCGGCAACAGGCAGGGCTCTCATTGAAACAGGTTCAAACGGTAAGCTTGCTTATGACTCCATCGTTCCTGCAATGCTTCAGGCGGCGCTTCCCGAACTGCTTATCGGCATAGTTGTTGTACTGGTGCTTTCCGCTTCGATGTCAACGCTTTCCTCGCTGGTACTTACATCAAGCTCGACGCTTACTATTGACCTTATCAAGCCTTTTTACAAAAAGGAAATGAACGATACAAAGCAGGTACTTATCATGCGTATACTTATTGCTGTATTCCTGCTGATATCGGTCATTATCGCTCTTAATCCCAATGCTTACATTTCGACCCTTATGTCTATTTCATGGGGTGCGCTTGCAGGAGCTTTTCTTGCGCCGTTTATGTACGGACTTTTCTCAAAGAAAGTTACAAAGGCTGCTGTGTGGGCAAGCTTTGTGACTGGCGTTGGAATTACCGTTATACATATGATAATTTTCAGTCTCGGATTTTTCCCCGAGGCTACAAAGGCTGCGGATTCGCTGAAGCTTAACATGGCTTCTCCCATCAACGCAGGCGCTATTGCTATGATAGTAGGACTTATTATAGTCCCTGTCGTAAGCGCATTTACAAAGGTAAAAAATCCCGAACACGTTGAGGAGATTTTTGCGGACTGCAAAAAGCAGCTTGCCGAAAAGGAAGTCTGAGCAAAGTATATAATTAACTAAATCCCGTATCTTTACAAGATACGGGATTACTGTTTAATACTAAAAACCAATTAAACTGTAGAAAAAAATCTTCGCATAATCCATATAAAACTGTTTTCAACAGCTACAAGATTATGCTCAATTTTTTGTACAGTTTTTAAGTGGTTTTTAGTATAAACAAAAATGACCCGGAAAGAATCACTCTTTCCGGGTCTTGATTTTTTTATTGTCAGGGCTTTAATAAGTCTTAGCCTTCTGATACCTTAGCCTGAAGTTCGGTGTTTACCTCTTCAACAAGCATGATGATAGTATCTGCAATAGCCTCTCTGTTGGATGCCCAGTCTGTGCCGTGGAATGCTGCTCTTATACCAACGTCAGCGCCGCCGTCTGTTGTATACGAAGCAATATCTGTGGAGCAGCCCGAAGCAAGGTCAACAACAGGGTACTTTCTTGCAAGCTCGTTGATCTCCTTAACTCTGTCAACGAGATCCTGGCTCCACTGGCTGTCGTCCATAGTCTTTCTGTCTGCAATTGCAATAGCGTCTGCATCGTTATTTGCAACGATCGCACACTCTGCATAAAGTGCAACACCCTCCGGGTTAGCAGCGCCCTTACAGAGAACGAAGCCATCGGCAACAGCTGCCTGATACGGGTCAGAGCCTGCGGGAGAAGGTGTGGGAACAAATCCGAGGTTCTCCGGTTCGATCTTATGAGTCCATGTTGAAGGATCGCCTTCAGCCTCCCAGAAGCCGCCTATCCAGAACAGTTCTCTGCCTTCGCCCATCATCTGAGGCTGGATAGCCCAGTTGAACTGTTCAAGAGGAAGAACAAGACCGCTGTTGTAAAGGTCGTACTGGAAGTTCATAGCCTTTTCAAGAGTTGCATCGTTAAGGTTGCATACAAGCTGACCATTAACGGACTGAACAACAGGCACACCTGCAGAGTAGCAAAGAGCTGCTTCGTTGTACCAGTTATCAAGACCCCACTGGTCGTTCTCTTCGTCAACAAATTCGGAAAGCATATCCTTGAATGTATCCCAGTTCCAGTTGCCTGCCTTGTAAAGCTCCCATGGATCGTCAAGACCGTTAGCTTCGATTGTAGCTTTGTTATAGTATACATAGTAGTTTGCTCTAAGATTTGTAACAAACATGAAGTGCTTGCCACCGAAGTTATAGATCTCCAGACCTTCCTTTGTATTCTGCCAAATAGCGGAATTAATGTCGATATAATCATCAATAGGCTGGAACATTCCGCTGATGATGCCCTTAGGAAGATTTCCTGAATCGCTTACATAGAAGTCGATGCCCTCGCCGCCGAGAACGTATGTAGAAAGGTCGTTATAACGGTTTTCCCAAGTAGTCTGGTACCACTTGAGGGAACCGCCGTATTTTCTCTCAAACAGTTCATTCTCAACCTTTTTGGAAGCGCCGTTTCCGGAAGGGTTAAGGTCATAGTGAGCAAGGTACTTGACCTCTTTGTTTGCAAGCTCAATATCCTGAAGCTGGGTCATAGCACCCTCTTCAAGAGCTGTTGCTTCATCCTCCTTGAGTGTTTCTGTGTTCTTTTCAACAGTTACTGCGGTTGTGGTGGTGACTTCTGCGGTTGTGGTCTCCTCGGCAGTATTGCCGCCGCTGTTAGCGTCATCGCTGCCGCATGCGGTAAGACCGGCTGTCATTGTCAGCGCAAGGATACCTGCAAAGATTTTCTTTGAATTTCTCATCTTCCTTATTCCTCCTAAAAACACTTTAATTAATTAAAGCTTTACATAAAAATTATAACAAATAATTCAAATATACGTCAAGAGATATTTCATAGATAATTTCCCAGCATTGTTGTATATCTTACACAAAAAAACTTAACGAAAACCTTTAAGTCACATAAGCTTTTTATGACATTTTTATGAAATGAATAACTTTAGAGGAGAAATCGCCGTGTGTGCTGACAAAAATCCCCGCATTCATAAGCGCCGAACCGCTGTGGCACTCGCCTGTTTCGGAATTTTTATACACAGCATTCGGGTCAAGACCTTTAAGCTTGATTCGTCTGTTACGGTAATTCGGTCTGCCAAGCACCTGCACAAATGTAAACACTGCTTCTGATTTATCCTTTGCAACGAATATCCAGGCGTCCCACATATTGTCCTCGAAAACGTTGCCTATGCGGTACTGGTCGCCTGTTCTGATTATCGGGTTATACTTGTTGAACTCGGCGATCTGACCGGGGATAGCGTCTCTGTCCTCCTGAGGGATTCGGGTTACGTCAAGCTCGTAGCCGAATGTACCTACCATAGCAACATTGCCTCTTGTGGAGAATGGCGTTGTTCTGCCCACGGTGTGGTTTGGGCAGTCGGAAACGTGAGCGCCCATTGCGGAAACGGGGTAGCAGATGGACGTACCGTGCTGTATCTTCAGACGTTCGATAGCGTCGGTATCGTCGGAACACCATATCTGCGGCGAGTAGTAAAGCATACCCGGGTCAAATCTTGCTCCGCCGCCTGAACAGTTCTCAAGCAGGATATGGGGATAATCGGTGGTAAGCCTGTTCATCAAGTCGTACACGCCCAGAACGTATCTGTGCCAAAGCTCGCGCTGTCTGTTTTTCGGCAGGGAAGTTGAGCCAACCTCGGTAAGCTGGCGGTTCATATCCCACTTGATGTACTCGATATTTGCGCTGTCAAGGATATTCCTCATCATGCCGTAGACATAGTCACGTACCTCCTTGTTGGAGTAGTCCAGAACGTACTGCTCACGGGACATGGTCATTTCTCTGCCCTTGACCTGAATTGCCCAGTCGGGGTGAGCTTTATAAAGCTCGCTGTCGGGAGATATCATCTCCGGCTCGAACCAGATGCCGAACTTCATGCCAAGCTTGTTGACTTCGTCCACAAGGTATTTCAGACCGCCCTTTATCTTCTTTTCGTATACGAACCAGTCGCCGAGGGAGCTGTTGTCGGAATCTCTGTGGCCGAACCAGCCGTCGTCCATAACAAGCATTTCGATGCCAAGCTTTGAAGCTTCCTTTGCAATGCCGATAAGCTTATCGGTATCGAAATTGAAGTATGTAGCCTCCCAGTTGTTGATAAGTATCGGACGGCGCTTGTCCTTGTATTCGCCGCGGATAAGGTGTTCACGGTAAAGGTCGTGGAAGGTGCGTGACATTGCGCCGATACCCTCGCTTGAATATACCATTACGACTTCGGGGGCAACAAATTCCTCACCCGGTTCGAGAAGCCAGTTGAAATCAAAGTGGTTGATGCCCATTACTGCACGGGTGTATTTATGCTGGGTGACCTCCGCTTGTGCAAAGAAGTTTCCGCTGTAAACAAAGTTGAAGCCGTAAGCTTCGCCGCTGTCCTCGTCGGCGTTGTGGGAAACCAATGCCATAAAAGGATTGTTCTGATGTGAGGATTCGCCCTTTACCGAGTCGATGCTCTGCTTGCCGTGGTGAAGTCTGCAGCGCTCCATAACACGCTCTCTTGCCCAGCTTCCGTTGAGGGTGATGAAATCGTAATTGTCGTTGTCGAAATCAACGCAGGCGGAAAGGACTCTCTTCACGTTGAGGGGAGCTTTGCCGTTGTTTTTCAGGCGGACGCTTCTTGTTATAACGTCAAGGTCATTGAAAGCAGTATAAACAAGAACAGCTTCAAGTCCTGTATGCTTATCCACACAGGTTATCTCAAGAGTTTCTGCTTTGTTTTCAGCTGCAAATGTGGCCGGCATACCCTCAAGCTTTGGCTTTCCGCCGTAAACCTTGTGGGATACATAGCGCAGGTCGGTAGTGGTCATTCCATCGTCGTCCATGACAATAAGACAGGGTTCACGGTAGTCGCCCGTACCGTGGCAGGGGTACTCGAAGGCATGAGCATCCATGAAGGTACCCTTGTCTCTTGCGTTTGTTTTGAGAGTCCAGGGGTTTTCCTCCAGACGGAGCAGGTATGTCAGGTCGCCGTCCTCGATTTTCTTTCCGAAATAGCCGTGGATAAGATATCCGTCGTCGGTTGCGCCGAAAATATAGCTGGTGTTCTTAGCGTCCAGCTTGAACATTTTTATGTCCTCGGCATAGCTGATATTGTTGTTTATCTGCCATGCCCATCTTTCGTAATCCTTGTGAAATTCCTGTACCTTTATAGACATAGTAACCTCCTTGGGTTTATTTATTTGTTGTATTTACGTTCGATTTTTTCGGCGACGTTCTCGCAAGAATTTTTCTAAGCGTACTCAGTACCGATTCAAAATTGAACACGGTAACGGCTATAAACAGAATGACAAGCTGCAAATATGTGAGCTTAGGTTCTTTTATAGCTGTAAACGCCATATAGCCTATAACAATGACGTTTACTATCATTCTGAAATGATTTACCTTGAACGGAATAAAATTTCTCACATCGAAAATGCGGATAGCAAAGCACGCTGCATAAGCCGCTGCAGTAGCGATAGCTGCGCCGTATGGACCGTATTCCGGTATAAGCAGGAAATTCAGAATAATATTCACAACTGCCGCAATAAGGCTTGTGAGAAGCGAATTTACTGACTTTTTCTTTACGTTATACACGCTGGAAGTGAACTGGCAAAGGCACTGGAAAACCATTGCTACAACTAAGATAGGCGTATAGTGGTACGCAAAGGTAAAGTTCTTTTCCGGGTCGTTATCCACCAGCAGGAAGGTCAGAGGCTTGACAAGCATAATGACTCCCGCTGCCGCTATCATAAGCAGGGAACTGTATGCTCCGTAGATTTTGGTATAGAATTTTGAAAGTCCGCTGTCGTTTCTGTTTTCGATGGCGGACATCTGCCACGCCTGATAAAACAGCGTTGTAAACATCATCAGCAGAGATGGTATTTTATACGCCGCACTGTAAATTCCGTTGTCGGCTTCGCCACAGAGGGAGATAACGAACCATCTGTCCGAGGCGGAGGTTATCCACCACAGCACATAGGTCGGGATAAGCGGTGCGGAATATTTCAGCATTTCCTTGAAAAGCTTTTTGCTGAAATAGGTGATATCCAGATATTTATGCAGACCTGCAATAACGGTAAGCAAAGCAAATGAAACTGCATCGGAAATGATTATCGAAAGCACATAGCCGGTCACGCCCATATCAAGCACTACAAGGAAAATTATGTTGCAGATAACTATAACAAGCGTTGAGAATATGCCGTCCGCCGCAAATAGCTTTACATAGCCTTTTGCTCGGACAAAGTTTGACGCGATCTGTCTGAAGCAGGAAAAATAGCAGTAAACATACAGCAGAAAGCCGTAGTCTTTATACATATCAATCAGGTTAAGGACAGGCGAAAACAATGCAAATGCCGTAAGACCTATTAATGAAGCAATTATGGCAACTGTGTACACCTGCCGTTTGTCGTAGCCTTTTTCCATTCCGAAGCGGATAACGGCATCAGCCATGCTGAAGGTCAGGATAGGATAAAGCACGTTAACCGTCTGATAAAGCAGGTCGGCAGTACCGTAGCCCTCCTCGGTCATGCAGCCTGTATAAAGCCGCATAAGTATGAAGCTCAGGAACTTTGCTCCGAAGCTTCCTATGGCGAATATCAATGTATTGTTCGCCAGTTTTTGGTATTTATTCATAAAGTGTTATACTCCAAAGCAATATTTTATACGTCTTATACGTCGATATATTTTTTATTTTCTCTGTTAAGCACCTCAAGAGCAACTCGCACAAGTGCAACTCCGCCAAGAGAAACTGCCGCTATCCACACGGCACGCCAGAATTTTTTCAAAGTAAGCCCTCCCGTTAGCATATATTTATTTAATTATATCATAATTTTACCCGAAATGGAATAGGGTTTAACAAATTATTTTTCAAATATCGGATATATATCAGACCTGAAAAACCCTGAAAGATATTATCTCTTTCAGGGCCATTTCTTATAATTCTGTAATTTTACACTGCGGTGTTCAGCATTCCGCCTTTGCCCTCTGTAGGGTCAAACATACCGACATTGAATTTACTGTCGTTTCCGCCGCTTCTTGTGGTTGTTCTTGTTGTACCGCCGGAAACGTAAATCTTTCCGCACTCTGGGCAAATGCCTGTATGGATAGTCACGCTCTGGGAAACTATTTCATTGCCCTCCCGTTCTGCTTTTGAACGGTTTCTGCTGACGTGTTCCTGCTCATGGCTTCTTACTCTTGCGCCTGCAGCCTTGGGGTCGACTTTTGTAGGAGTCTGAAAGGAAACTCCCGAATCATCTGAACCGTCCTGATAGCGTCTGTTCTTACAGGTCTGACATTCAAAGGAATCGAAACGCCGCTTTTTGTCGGCTTCATCGGAAATTTTGCCGTCGGTCTTATTGCTTTTATTTTCGCCGTTTCTTCCGATATACGGGGTATTTTCCGCTTCGGAGGCTTTATCTGCACCGTTCTTGCGGTAAACGCCGATGCCATATGAAGCTCCGGAATATCCCGACATATTGTTCATCATTCCCGAAATGCCTACGCCGATAGGTTCAATCAACATAAAAAGTCCCCCTTTCAGATAAAGTTTCCATAATTATATTATATACCATTTTTATAAAAAATCAAGTGTCTTAAATAATAAATGGGTAAACAAAGCTGAGAAAAGCATATGCTGCAAATACGACCCACCACAAAACTGCTGTAACGAACACAGGCCATGTCCGGGCTTTTCCTGCGGGAGTGGGTCTGCTCATGTTTTTGCCTTTGACAAGGGATACGATTCCTACTATAATAGCCGCAAACATGAAGCCGTATCTTAAAATCAGATTAATAATCAGCACTGCTATACCTGCCGGAGATAACCCGGACAATTTTGCCGTATCAGCTGTGCCTTTAAGCATGGAATCGTAAAGCTCGGGTGACGTATACTGAGTCAGGCAGTTGGTGACGGTTGCGGTCGTATTCATTACAACATGAGTTAAAATCGCAGGGAGCAGAGAGCCGTATTTTATTGTTACTACCGCAAGAGGAATGCCTATCAGAAAGCCAAGAATAAACTGCTGGTAATTCTGGTGCATAAGTCCGAAGATTACCGCTGAAAGAAAAATGGCAAAGCGTTCGTTGTATTTTCGCATGGACTGCAAAAGCACGCCTCTGTAAAGAAGCTCTTCAAGAACGGGTCCGAGCAGGCAGGCGTAAAAGTACAATAACAGATTTGCAGGCAGAGAGGTCGTTGCCGAAAGGTCAGCGGTCTTGCCCTCAAGACCGAACTGCTTCAATATAAATGTGATTATATTTGAAAGAAGTGCCGCTGCTGTTTGCAGACCGAGACAAAGGGTGATAAGCTTTGCGACTGTTCCTCCGCCGTAGCCGTTTCGTGTTATCATAGGCTTGAAATTAAGCCTGAAAAGCTTTATGCCGATAAAAATTGAAATGGTTTCACTCAATATCGGCACAAGGCAGGAGTACAGTACGCGCAGAAATTCATTTTGATAAATATTGATCCCTGTCGCTTTGAAAATAAATCTGAATGCAAATTGCAAAACAAAATTGAAAAGAACGATATTTATGATAAGCACAAGCGCTGCTTTATTATATCTGCGGCGTATTTCCTTGCGTTCCGCTTTGTCGGGTATTACTGTTATCTGAGGTGCGAAGCCGGTATTGATCGGTTCCATTGCGTTGACCATTCCTTTTAAGCGTTTTATTGATATAATTATAGTATATCGTTTACTCTTTGTCAATACGCTTAAAGCGGCGCATTTGTTACATTTTACATTCCGCCGGTAACTAAACTGTAACGGAAATGTAATTGAATTTTTCTTGTTCAAGTGGTATAATTTATATGGATTTAAAATGATATTACGAAAAGGAGGCGTAAACGGAATGGCTAAGTTCAGAAAAATATTGCTTGTATCTGCGGTCTGTACTGCGGCGTTATTGACGTCTGGATGCGGTTACAATACCGGTATGGATTCTGAACCATTAACGCCTGCTGACTCTGTGCAAACCGAAGCTTCGGAAAATCTTGTGAGAAACAATCCTGCGGCTCTGGCTCTGGCGAGCAGTCCTGAGGGTACGGCTTATGATGAGCCGTTTACGTCGTATACTTATGATTTTTCAGCTTATGAAAACAATTATATGATCACCGTTACTCCCGATGAAACAAACACCGGACTTGTTCTGACAGTTGAGGATAATCGTTTTGACTCGACAGACTTCATTGTTATGCCTCCGGCAAATTATATGGTGTGCCTGCCTTATTCGCAGGAATCTGCAAGTCAAGTATGTACGGTAATAAAAAGCGCTGACGAAAATCAGACCGTTCCCGACCTGCTGAAGATAGACTTCTACCTCAGCAGCTTTGACGATGAAACTCTTCCTTATACGGTAAGCAGGCTCTATTCCATTCTGGACGGACGTCTTGTGGAAGTAGAAGTTTATGACACTGTTGCAGATGAAATAATAGCTGACGCAAATGACGGCGAAAGCATTCTTGAGCCGATGGAGTATATTCCCGACAGCTATTTATATCAGACTGAAACGCTGAAATTTATGCCTGAGCCGGTCGTTACGGTCAATGAAGACGGCAGCCTTGAAGCCGATGTAATTACCTATACTCTTAACCCCGATGACATGACCATGCGTCGTGCCCGTGAGGAATGTACTCTTGACAATCCGCTTTACTACGGTTATGCGGCTCATGCCATTGCAGGAAATGTTTATCAGTATTTTATTGCAACGAGTCTGAATGTGTCCGATTATGAAAATTATGTTGAGGTCCCTGTTGTGGGTGCAGATTACAGCAACTATTTCTTTAAGGTCGATGACCAGAGATTTTCAACGGTGGAAGAGCTTAAAGATTATGCAAAAAGATTTTTCAGCGATAAGATTGTAAACGAAATGTTCCTTACTGCTCCTCAGCAGTACCGCGATATCGACGGCGAGCTTTATACTATTCTCGGCGACGGCGGAATGAATGACGAGCTTGGCAAGCTTACCATTACCGATTGGGATATCAGCGAAAATGTTGTTACTTATCACACAAAGCAGGAGCATTATGACATTAACCATAAATTTGACGGATATATCGACGGCGGGGATTTTGTTATAGAAATTTCCAACGGCGGCGAAAGCTTTATTGTTACGAAGTACCGCTATCCTTCGCTTTAAGCTGTTCACACGCTTCCTAAAGGCTTTCGGGCAGTTTTGTCTGAAAGCCTTTTTTGGCAGCAGATGATTTAATTTATTTCTTACAAGTATTGACAACGCGAGTGATATGTATTATAATATTTTTGTAACATATTTTCAATATTTAGGAGAGAAACAATGTTAAAAAGGGGTATGAAATTTTTTGCTGCACTGCTTGCAGCTGCATTGCTTATGACCAGCTGCGGCGGAAAGTTTTCTTTCTCGCAGACTGAGCTTACAAGCGCTCTCGGTGAGAAAAAATCATTCTTTGACAAAATGGATATCAAGCCTGTCGATGATGGAGAAACCGGCAACGAACTTATGGAACAGGCTAAGGCAATGGGCGGTGCGGATTTTTATACATACTGGCTTCCGCACGGAGGCTCGGAGGAGAACTTCGACATGATCGCTGTAATTTTTTCATATGGAAAGGTTTATTCGGTTGAGTTGGGAACGTGGGGAGATGCGCTGTCGGAACATACTGTTTTAGGTATCCATGCAGGGGAAAGCAGTGAATCGGCATATGCAAAGGCTGAGAAATACTTCGGCGAAAAAGGAACGGCTCTTTCCGACGACAAGCAGATGTGGGGTCTGACTGATATGAAATACGACTATATTGATTTCGGCTCGGATAAAAAGGGTTGGCTTTCATTTACTGTTGATGTTGAATCCGGCACTGTTATAACTGTTGAGTACAGTAAATTGTGATAAAATAAATTTCTGATTTATGAATTGTTCATATTTTGTATAAGACATTTGCTATTAATTTGCATAAAATGTGTGCTATAATGTGTATAAGTTTGTACGATATTGATATATCGTACTGAAAAGTTCAGAAAGGAGTCGCCGAAGTGGACAGACGAATTAATATCGGACTTATGATAAGCCATCTTGAAGATGATTTTGCAAGCGCTGTTTGCCGCGGCGCTATTATTGCTGCAAAGGAAATTGATGCAAATCTGATAATTTTCCCCGGAAGATATATTGACGGGGTTTATGCGGATAAACTCCGTACAGAGTATGAATATCAGTATAATACTCTGTTTTCATATGCTTTCCCGGAGGATATAGATGTTCTGCTTGTTCTGGCAGGCACGATAGGAAACTCGCTTTCAAGTGAAAGAAAAAAGGATTTCCTTGCACAGTTTAATGGTATTCCCGTTATTACTATTGCCAGCGAGGTAGAAGGTTATCACTCGGTATGCTTTGACAACAAAAGCGGTATCAGGGAGTGCATTGAGCATCTTATTAACGAACACAGATGTACAAAAATAGGTTTTGTCAGCGGCCCGAAAACAAACGGTGACGCTGCAGAAAGACTCGATGTTTACAGAGAAACTCTTGAAAGAGCAGGTATTTCTGTTGACGAAAACAGAATTGCTTATGGCAGATTTTCTCCGTACAGTCAGGAAGTAGTGAGAGAGCTGCTTGACAGATGTCCCGACCTGGAGGCTATCGCTTTTGCAAACGACGCAATGGTCAGCGGTGCTTATGATGTATTCGAGGAACGGGGAATTGAAGTTGGCAGGGATATTCTTGTTACCGGCTTTGACGATTCGCCTATTGCGGCAAATCTTGTACCGCCGCTTACCACTGTGCTTGCCGACGCTTCGGAGCTTGGCTATGACGCTGTTCTTGAATGTCGTGAATATATGAAAACAGGAGAACTTCACGACAGGCGTGTGCGTTCGTGCATGGTAAAGCGCAAGTCCTGCGGATGCAAGGTCGATATATCAGCCGAATATACATACAAAGACGTTTTTGTTTTCAACCATTGCTGGTGCCGTTCCGATATACAGACTGTCAATGCGGTGATAAAATTCCTTTTCGACAGCCGCAAAACCGGAAGTGCTGCTTCAGATGTTAAGTCCGCTTTTGAACAGTATCTGAACAGTATTTTCAGGATCCTGCATTCGGACGATCACGGCGGTATAACGCTTACAGAAGAGGCTATTGATTATATCCCGTCTGCGTTTGAAGATCTGCTTACTTCAGAGGCGATGACCTGCATAGATCATGACAGACTTTGCAGTGTTATAGATTATCTTAATCAGCGATTTGCTGCCGGTCTGGAAAGTCAGGAGGACAAAAAACGTCTTGCTTCGGTCTTTATCAGTATGTATCAGATACTGATGCGCGCTGTTGTGAATTACAGCAACAGGCGTGTTGACGAGGTGGAGTTCCTTACATGGCAGTCAAATTCGATCACAAAGGATATGCTTTTGTTTGACAGCTATGACGATTCGGGCTACGGTTCTGTTACCGATAAGCTGGCAAGACTTAATATGGCAAGCAGCTATATTTACATTTTCCCGGAAACGCTTACACACAAAAAGGAACAGACATGGCTTCCGCCGTCTAAGGTACTTTTGAAATCATATCACAATAAAGATATTGCAGAAACTGTTCCGGTCGAAGAGCAGGAGATTTCTATAAGGCATTTGTTTAATCACAGGTATATCCCGACTGACAGGCGGTTTACCATGATTTTGTCGGCTATCTTCCTTAATGCAGACCACTACGGACTTTTCCTCTGCGAGCTTGAATATGATTATTTCTATTACATAAGCTCTTTGTCTGCACAGCTTTGCGCTGCCATGAAGATACTCAGGCTTATTCAGGATAAGGAAAATATCCGTCTTGAGCTGGAACAGACTCTTATGCAGATAAAGGAGAAAAATCTTCAGCTTGATACGATATCCAAAATCGATGAGCTTACCGGAGTTTATAACAGGCGTGGATTTTTTGCTCAGGCAAACAGCGTGATATGTTCTCCTATAAATGAGGGTCGTGACGCTATCATTGTTTTTGCAGATCTTGACAGTCTGAAAACTATTAACGACTCGTTCAGCCATGAGGACGGCGACTTTGCGATAAAGAATTCCGCCCGTATATTGTGTGACTCGTTCAGAGGCTCAGACATAATCGGACGTATCGGCGGCGATGAATTTTCTGTCCTTGCAATGGTTGAGCATACCAGCAGCGAGGAGGTAACGTCTATTGTACGTTCCAGAATTGCGGCGGCGACAGAAAGCTTCAACATGACGCACGACAAGCCTTATATTGTTCACATGAGCGTTGGTGTATACGCATTCCAATGCGGCTCAAATGTTGAACTTTCAAAAATTCTTGCGCAGGCTGACAATGTTCTTTATGATGAAAAGAAAAACAAAAAATCTATTCTCAGGTAGTAAAGGCTTATGCTTTGCTGAAACAGAAAACCGTTTTGATGTTATTGTCAAAACGGTTTTGCTTTTATACTAATTCCCGATTATAAAGTGTACAAAAAATCAAGCTAAATCTTGCATATATGGATTTTGCGCAGATTTTTTGTCTACACTTTAATGAGGGATTAGTATTATATATTGAATAATTGTCGGAAATGTCAGGTATGATAAATTAAAGTTTAGCGCACAAAATACGAGGGGGAAACCTATGAGGGGACAAGGAAAAACTAAAAGCCAACAAAAATCGGCATTTCCTTTTCCCCTAACGGTTTCCCCCTCGTGCTCCCCTTTCCCTTACACCCCTTATCCTTTGCCGATTTTTAAGCTTGGGAATTTAAATTTTATTTATTTAAATTAACTTTTGAGAACTGTTTTGTCATGTTTCAAGGTAACATTCAATTTTTTAAATGGTTCTCCTCTAATTTGCTTTTTCCTGCAAAATGACATCGGTAGCCGGAGGGGGTTAGGGTTTAGGGAAAGAGAGTGCAGAGGGAAAACCGCAAGGGGAAGGGGGAGACGGCGACGGAGCTGACATTCAATGAGTGCTCCCCCTTCCCCTGAAGGTTGTCCCTTTGCATAATACGATAAATTCTTGTTTATTTCAAATTAACGTCACCGAGCCACAAAAGTAAAGTTTATTTCAAATAAACTTTACTTTATAAGTCCTGCCCTTTTCTGTAGGGAAGCAGGTAACTCCGTTGTCATATGTGACCTCCGTACCGTCAACAGCTGCTTTGCCTACAATCCTGCACACATTGCCGCATTTTGACAGCACTTCCATTTCCGTGACTTTACATTTTTCCCACGCAAAATTAAGCTCGAAGCCGCCCCTTGCGATAATACCCTGTACAGAGCCGCTTTCCCATTCTTCGGGAATTGCAGGGAGAATATCTATTTCTCCGCTGTGACTCTGGACAAGCGCTTCGGTTATGCCTGCGCCGCCGCCGAAGTTGCCGTCTATCTGGAAGGGAGGGTGCATATCAAACATATTGATATTTGTGGAATGTGAAAGCAGTGCGGCTATATTTTCACCTACAAGCTTTCCTTCGTGAAGTCGTGCCCACATATTGATTATCCATGCTCTTGACCAGCCTGTGTGTCCGCCGCCGTGGGTAAGTCTGCGTATAAGTGTAGCCTTAGCCGCTTCTGCAAGCTCGGGAGTATGCCGTTTGGTAATGAAGTCATAGGGATACAATGCGAAAAGCTGGGAAATATGCCTGTGTCCCGGCTCGGCTTCGTCGTAATCCTCAGCCCACTCCATTATCTGACCGTACTTGCCTATCTCGGGCTTTGGAAGTCTGTCGCGGAGCGATTTGATTTGCGCAATAAATTCTGCGTCATCATCAGCCTTGACAGACTCGTCCAGCTCTGCGGAGCTGTTTATTACTGCCGTGAAAAGCTCGTGCAAAATCTGGCTGTCCATGGACGGACCCTGACAGATAGTGCCCTTTGCGCCGTCCTTGGTTATGTATGTGTTTTCGGGGGATACCGACGGGCTTGTTATTACTCTGCCCTTGTCATCCTCGATAAGATAGTCGATGAAAAATTCCGCCGCTTCACGGAGGGTATCATACTTTTCCGCAAGGAAAGACTTGTCCCCCGTAAAGAGGTAATGTTCGTAAATGTGGGTGCAAAGCCACGCCATACCCATAGGCCAAAGCGTGCCGGGAAGCCACTTGTCCTGCGGCGCGGTATCTCCCCATATGTCGGTGTTGTGGTGGCAGACCGTTCCCCTACACCTATACATCTCCCGTGCGGTAACTCTGCCGTTTTCGCGCATACGCTCGATATGGTCGAACAGCGGCGTATGGCACTCGCTGAGGTTCTGCATTTCCGCGCCCCAGTAGTTCATCTCGGTATTAATGTTTATGGTGTATTTGCCGCCCCATGCAGGCCACATATCTTTATTCCATATGCCCTGTAAATTCAGCGGAAGCGTGCCCTCTCTGCTGCCTGAGATCATAAGATAACGTGAGAAGTTGAAGTACATTTCTATAAGCTTGTTATCGCTTGCGCCGTCTTTTATCTTACCCAATCTTTCATCGGTGGGCAGAGCTGAATTCCCTCCGCTGTTGTCGCATAGGCTGATCTCGCAGCGGTTATAAAGTGACTGATAATCCTTGATATGCCTTGCCATAAGGTTTGTGATTTCCTTGCGAAGTGCTGTTTTAGCCTGACTTAACGCAAGCTTTTCATAATCTCCCGTGCGGTAGGCTGTCTGACAGGAAATTGTTACAACAGCGGCATCGGCATTTTCAACTCTTATACGGTTTGCATCGGTGCAAGCTGTTCCTCCCTTAGCTGTGCAGGAAATCGCAGCTGCATATGGGATACCGTCGGACATGGTAAAAAGCAGGGTAGTGCTGTCGTAAGCTTCGTTTTTATCGTAATTATCGTCCTTGCCGTCGATAACCGAAACAAAGCTTATCTTTTCCTTTTCACTTGCAGTAAAGTAAATTACCATTACTTCATCGGGATGGGAAACAAAAATCTCTCTTGTGTATTTTACTCCGCCGCTTATCCACTCGGTTCTGCATATTGCGGTTTCGAGGTCAAGGCTGCGCTTGTATTCGCTGTAATCGTCGGTACCGTCCTGCCAGATGTGGAAATCTCCCAAAGGCTGATAGTGCCGCTGATTTTCGTTAGTGCCATAAAAAGCGTCGCAGCAGAGGTTTTCAGCCTCGGTTGTTTTTCCATCACGGATAAGTGAACGTATCTTTTCAAGATTATCGAAAGCCTTTGGATTATTTCTTTTTCTGAAGCTGCCGGACCATATGGAGTCCTCATTAAGCTGAATAAGCTCATCGGTAGGCTTGCCGAAGATCATGCCGCCTATTCGTCCGTTGCCCACGGGAAGAGCTTCGTCCCAGTTTGCGGCAGGATTTTTATACCAAAGCAGATTTGAAAGTTTATCCATTTTATTTTCCCCGTTTCAAAGAAAGTTGTTGTAACAAGTATAACATATTGTGCAGGTAAAAACAAGGGAAATAAAATATTTGGACTGAAAAAAGCGCGGGCAAAAGGGGTGTACCTTTTGCTCGCACTTTTGTGTTTGAATTATCAATTATCGTCCAGCAATTTATAAAGCATATCAAAATTTGAATAATTGTATTCTACGCCCTTATATGTAACGGTAAGAGCCTGACAATCACCAAATGAATTCGAGTATACATATTTAACAGTATCAGGAAGTTCAAGAGTTCTGAGAGAGGTACAACCATAAAAAGCTCCGCCCATAGCGTCAGTTCTATCAATTCGTAATAAATTTTCCGGCATATTGATTTCTGTAAGACTGGTGCAGCCATTAAAGGTATTCATTTCGATTTTTTTCAAATTGTTTGAAAGCTTTATGGATTCAAGACCGCTGCAGTATATAAATGCACCGTAACTGAGTGTTTTTACACTGTCAGGCATAGTGAAGCTTTTAAGGCTTTCACAAAAAGCAAATGCACTTTTTCCGATTTTTTCAATTCCGTCAGGTACGGTTATGCTTTCGAGATTTTTACACTCATTAAAAGCAAAAGCATCAATTTTTTTTATATTATCGGGCAGTGTTATATTTTTTATTGAGTTACATTTTGAAAAGGCATTACGTGGAATTTCTGTAAGCGAGCTGGAAAGGGTTACATTTTCCAATGATAAACATTCGACGAATATATTTTCTCCAAGAGTTGTTACACTGTCGGGTATAACAATATTTTGTAATGATTTACATCCGTGAAAGGCATCATTTCCGATTTTTGTTACAGAGTCAGGTATTATTATTTCTTCTAAGTCTTTACATCCGCTAAAAGCAAAGTCACCGATTTCCGTTACACCATAAGGGAACCATATTCCTTTCAGTGCCGCATTATCCTTAAATGCATCCCTTCCTATAATTATATCGCTGTTGGGTATTTCTACATAGGTTATCGTATTGTTTATTGCTATTTGTACTTGTCTTACAACGTCACCGTTTATCTCCTCGGGAATACGAATAGCAGGTGATTTACCGTTATATCTTATAATAACCAGTCCCTTGAGTGTTGCGTCATACTGATAATCAAAATCCTCTGCCGCAGGCTCAACGGTTTCAACTGTCGGTTGGGGCATTACGGTAGTTACCTTTTCCGCAGTAGTTTCGGGTGCGGTAGTTTCCTCGGCTGTTGTTTCCTCAGCTTCGGTTTCTTCTGTTGTGGTTTCGGGAGCCTCGTTTTCTTCCACAGTTGTTTCTTCGGACTTTTCTTCCTTTTCGGTTTCCGCAGCGACCGTCGTCTGCTCCTGCGTCGTTTCGGGCAGATTTGCCGAAGCGTCATCTGTTTTTGCACCGCAGGCTGTCATTGACATTGATATTACAGCCGCAAGCGCGATCATCAATGCTTTTGTCTTTTTCATGTCTTTTACTCTCCTTCGTATAAATAAAAAAGTGCGCAGCCGAAGCCACGCACCAAAAATGCATAACTCCGATTGCTGCGACACAAGTTTTCCGACCACTTCTAAAAGTGTATGCTTATAGAAATGGTTTATTCACTTGTGTCGCAGTTTTATTATACCAAATATCAAAAAAATATGCAACAAAAAAGTAAAATTAATGCGAAAATAAAGAAAAATGGCGGAACGTTTAGTGCCGTTCCGCCAAAATAAAATAAAACAAGGAGTCCCGGAGAGTTTATTGTCTGCATCAATAAACCGGGTATCAAAGGGAAATCCCTTTTGAAAGCATAGTTAAATTGGGGGGAGAGTCAGTTCATAACCCTGCTCTCTCAGGTTGTCAATGACCTTTGGAAGTATTTCAGCATTGGTTGCCGAAACGCTGTGGAGAAGATAGATCCCTCCACCGTGTGCTGCTCCTGTAACCCTGTCGAAAGCTGCCGAAGGGTCGGGCTGGTTGTTTACGTCCCAGTCGGGATATGCAAAGCTCCAGAGCAGAGTCTTGTAGCCAAGCTCATTGCACACTGCCATTGACTGTTCCGAATATTCTCCGCATGGAGGTCTGAAATAGGTCATTTCATAATTGTATTTGTCCTTGACGAAGTCATGAAGCGACATTATCTCCTGCTTTGCGTCCTCAACCGAAAGCTTTGGCAGTGAAGCGTGCTTCATACCGTGGTTGCCGATAATGTGTCCTTCGTCGATCATACGTCTTACCAAATCTGCGTTACGTTCTGCGTAATCGCCCGTCAGGAAGAAAACCGCTTTAACGTTCTTTTCCTTCAGTGTATCGAGAATTGGAGCGGTATAGCCGTTTTCATACCCTTGGTCAAATGTCAGGTGGATTTCCTTATCCTCGTCAAGCATTGCGTAGCATCCGTATTTGCAGAACTCGTTGTTGAACATTTCCGCACCTGTAGGGCGGTTGTTTTCGTCGACTTCTTTTCCTTGACCGTAACCGCGGCAGGTCCTGTCGAGAGAACCGATTTCATCCGCTGCGCCTGTAACCGCGAAAGCCGCTGTAAAAAGCGCTGAAGCGGTCAGCACTGCTGCGGTGACTTTGGTGACTTTGATAAATTTTTTCAGCATAAGCAGCCTCCGTAATAATATATTCCCCATGGGAACAGTATTATTATAGTCCTGCTTCAAATTTTTATCACAAGTATATTTTAGCACATTTTATCCCGTAATAAAACTACGGAACGGTTACAATTTCATCTCAATTTGGAATAAAAAACAAAAATGCGTTACGAGGATAAACTCATAACGCACATTAATCTTATTCGCCGAGATAAGACTTGACAAGCACCTGCAAAAGCTCGTCACGGTCAATATGCCGTATCAGGCTTCGGGCGTTGTTGTATGTGGTTATGTATGTCGGGTCCTCAGAAAGAATATAGCCAACGATCTGGTTGATCGGGTTATAGCCTTTTTCACGCAGAGCGTCATAAATAATAGTAAGATTTTTTCTGAGGTCGCTTTCTCTGTCCTCGCAGACGGAAAAGGTCATAGTCTGGTCGTTATTCATTTATAACACTCCCTTCACAAGATTTCCGCTTTAGTAAATTATACTCAAGCTGATATACACATTATAACCCATATTACAAATAAATACAAGAGGTTTTCGTTATTTTTTTGCATATGGGAAAATTTTCTCTGACATTTTTGTGCAAACATAACAAATTATATCTGTGTAACATACACAAAAATCATTTGCTTTTTAATGTCAGTAATTGGTAATGATGTTTGCATTTTTTAATTACATAATGGCAATTTTTTCAGTTCGTCTGCAATTGCTGCAAAATCTTCAAGCATAAGCTGTTCGGGACGGGCGTTTTCTGAGACTCCTGCCGCTTTAACGGCTTCTGTAACTGTATTTTTGGGTATTCCCATTGCTGATGAAAGGCTGTTGCACAGGTTCTTTCTGCGCTGTGAAAATGCTCCTCTTACTACCTTGAAATAGAATGATTCGTCCGCAGTCTTTACGGCAGGCTCTTTCTTTATATCAAGACGTATAACGCAGGAATCAACATTGGGTGCAGGCATGAAGCTTCCTCTTGAAACATTGAAAAGCAGCTTTGGCTCGGCGTAATATCTTACAGCCGCAGTAACGGCTCCCGTATCGCGTGTGCCCATTTCGGCGCAGAGACGCTTTCCTGCTTCCTTCTGCACCATGACCGTTACCGATTCGATAGGCAGACGGCTTTCAAGCAGCATCATAATTATCGGAGAGGTTATATAGTACGGCAGATTTGCACACACCGCAACTTTGAGCCCTTTGAAATGCTCGTCAATAATAGCTGCAAGGTCGGCTTTCATAACGTCCTCGTTTATTACTGTTACATTGTCATGTTCGTCAAGAGTCTCTTTTAAAATGGGGATAAGACGTTCGTCGATCTCAACGGCGACGACCTTATCGGCTCGCTTTGCAAGCTCATGGGTAAGAACGCCGACTCCCGTGCCGATCTCCAGTACGCCCCAGCCTTTTGCGGCGTTTCCCATTTCGGCGATCTTCGGACATACCGTCGGGTTAATGAGAAAGTTCTGTCCAAGCGTTTTGCTGAATGAAAATCCGTGGCGCTCGAAAATATCCTTTATAACGTTGATATTTGTTAAATTCTCCATTGGGGAAATCCTTTCATAGTCTGAATAATGCGTATACTGCCGCCATAAAAACCGGCTGGTGGATTATGTAAAACCATAGGGAATACTTTCCGCAGAAGTTCACGAACGGCAGGTGAGCTTTATAGAAAAATTGCGGAAATGCTCCGCTTTTGGCATGATCCGAGAATGCCGTTCCTGCAAGGAAAATAAAGCCGTAGGGTACAAGCGGAAAATAGTCCGCCGAACGGAAGCTTGATGAAGTAATGCCTATCGGGTAAAGATAGTTTATGTTATCCGGCAGGTCAAGGTGTATTTCGTTAAAAATAAAAAACAATGTTTCGTTTTTTGAAAAGTTGAAAAATATTACCGTCAGCAGGGTAAACACGACAAAAATCAGTATGTTAGGGAGCTTTTTCAAAACAGGTGAAATTACGCCGTAAATCAGCATAACCGAACCGAAACAGGAAAGTACACCGAAAACTATTATGTTGTCCGGCATAAACGCCGACGTTATTATTGTAAGCGACTCGCCTAGCAGGAGAAGCACTGCGCCCCGTTTTAGCACGTTTTTTGAAAAGCCTGCGCATATGCCCGATACCCCGAAAAGAATTATCAGAAACAGCTGATGGATAAATTCCATGCCGTTCGAGAAGAAAAACGGTATGTTCATTCCGCCGATGAATATAAGGTCGTACAGCAGATGATAAATCATTACAAAAATCATGGCAAAGCCGCGCAGCATATCCAGAAACTCTGCACGGTTGCTTCGTCCTATTTCGTTAGTTTCTGTCTCCGGAGCTGTGGGCAAATCGGATTTATCCCTTTCTTTTTCTTTGACCGCTGTTTGCATTCAGCACACCCCTTTCAGCGATTAAAAATATACAAGATTATTATACCACACAGCACGCCCGTTTGCAATCGGAAATTTGGATTTGTGTGATTTGGGGAAATTATTGTAATATTCTTGTAAATTGCCGAAAAACACTTGAATATTGCGGCGAAATCTGTTATAAATATAATATAGACATTTTTAACTTGAAAGGAACGGCTTTTATGGAAAACTACACCAGAAGAGATAAGATAAATTATTACCTTGATATTGCAGAAACAGTTCTTGAAAGAGGTACCTGCATACGCAGAAATTTCGGCGCAATTATCGTAAACAACGATCAGATAATTTCTACGGGATATGTGGGCGCACCCCGCGGACGCGCAAACTGTGTGGATCTGGGCTACTGCACCCGTGAAAAGCTGAATGTTCCGAAGGGTCAGCGCTATGAGCTTTGCAGAAGCGTTCATGCTGAGGCTAACGCTATTATAGCTGCTTCCCGTGCGGATATGCTGGGTGCAACTTTGTACCTTGCTTGTCACGACGCCAAGACGGGAGAGCTTTACGGCGAGGTCGAGCCTTGCTCGATGTGCAAGCGCATGATAATCAATGCCGGAATTTCTACGGTAATTATCCGCAACACGAAGGATACATACACAACGATAAACGTTGAAAGCTGGATAGACCATGACGAATCCATTGAGGGTACGGAGGGGTATTGATATACGTTCACAACGTTATTTATATGAGGAATTATAGTTCCTTAATGAAAAGGAGAACATAAAATGCGTATCATGTCAGTGGATTTCGGCGACAGCAGGACGGGTATTGCCGTTTGTGACAAAAGTGAAATGCTTGCTTCGCCTCTGACAGTTATTACCGAATATAATTTTGAACGCTGCGCTGAAAAGGTCGCAGAGCTTGCCAAAAAAGAAAAAGCCGAACTGCTTGTGGTCGGCTATCCTAAAAATATGAACGGCACAACAGGCGAGCGTGCCGAAAAATGTGCAGAGTTTGCCCGTCTTGCAGGTGAACTTTCCGGTATACCGACGGAGCTTTGGGATGAGCGCAGAACAACAGTCACAGCGCATAATTATCTGAATGAGACCAATGTCCGCGGCAAAAAGCGCAAAGCTGTTGTGGACGCTGTTGCGGCAACTATTATTCTTGAGACTTATCTTGCTTACCGCAAGAATAGCGGTTTGGCTTAAAGAACAGCTCTTTGAGTCCGATAATTAAAATAAACGCCGCGAATATTTTTTTCAATGCAGGAGAACCTATATATCTTGCGGCGGCAGCTCCAAGCATTGCAAATATTACTCCCGTTATCAGCGACGGGAGTATTTTTTTCCACTCAATAAGACCGTTCTTGCTGTGAATTATCACAGACAGCAGAGCGATAGGCAGGAAATAAATAAGGTTTATTCCCTGCGCTGCAAGCTGGTCAAAGCCGCCGAAAACAGTCAGGTAAATTATCAGCACCATGCCTCCGCCAACGCCGAGAGACGCCAGCACTCCTGTAAAAAAAGCTGCGGCAAACGCCCATATCATAACAGCAGCATTCTCCCTCCCGAAATTATCAGTAATATTCCGAATACCTTTTTAAGCAGGGTATTCGGTATTTTTTTCATAAGCAGGCTGCCGGCAAGCGCTCCTGCAAGTCCGAACGGTATCAGCGGCAGAGCGTCGCTCCATTGAAAGCTGTTTCCGCAAGCATAGAAAAATGCCGATACTGCCGACAGCGGAAGCGTCAATGCCAATGATGTGGCGTGAGAATTTTTTACGGGTACACCGCCCTTTTGCAGCATCGGAACGGCTACAATGCCTCCGCCTGAACCGAAAAGTCCGTTGCAGATCCCGGTCACTGCACCAAGCAGATAAAAATAAAGCTTTTCTTTTTTCATATATATGACGGTTTCCCGAATTGGAAAACACGCTCCTTTCAATGCTTTGTACTTAGGCGAACAAGCTTGATTTATTGAATATAGTATCTGCTGCTGCTTATGTAATATTTGCTTTATTCAAAAATTATTGGATTTTATACAAAAAAACTTTACTTAATCGTCCGAAAGGTGTATAATATATTCATACTATTATTGAGTTGAAAGGGTGTGCCGGCTTGAAAATAGATTTTAACAGAAAGTACAATACCATATCCTTTTACTGCATCGCGACGTTTGCCGTATGCTTGCTGCTTGTTCTGCTGTGTCTGCGTTTTTCTTCTGTAAGCGGCTTTATAAAAGAAATTTTCAGGGTTCTTGCTCCGGTAACATGGGGTATTGTTATTGCTTATATCTGTAACCCTATAATGAAATTTTTTGAGAATTTTATGAAAAAGCTTTTTGACAAGAAAAAGCCCCACCCAAAGCTTGACCGGTGTCTGAGCATTTTTATTAGTATGCTGCTTCTTATTGCAATTATCACATCACTGCTGGTAATAATTATTATTCAGGTGCGGGACAGCCTGATGGAGATACTTTACAATATTCCTGCATATATTACACAGCTTGAAGCGCTTGTTACAAAATGTCTTGGAGATTATCCCGAAATTGTGGATATGTTTGAATCCCAGCTTGAAACTATTCAGCCGAAGCTTATTGATTTTGCCAATAATCTTATTCCGAAGCTGGGTGATATTTCTCTTAAGCTTAAGGACAGTGCGATAGATTTCGTTGTAGCTCTCAAAGACTTTATCATCGGATTTATCGTTGCGATATATCTGCTTTACAGCAAGGAAACCTTTGCAGCTCAGGCTCGGAAGCTTATTTATGCGTTCTTTCCGAAAAGAGTCGGCAGAAGCATACTTAATATTTCCTCAAAAGCAAATTCCACATTGTCGGGATTTATATCGGGCAAACTTCTTGATTCGCTTATTATCGGTATTTTGTGCTTCATTGCAATGTCGTTCATGAATATGAACTTTGTTGCACTTATCAGCGTAATTATCGGCGTGACTAATATTATTCCCTTTTTCGGACCGTTTTTCGGTGCGATACCAAGTGCTATACTGCTGCTTATGGCAGCGCCGAAACAGGTCATACCGTTCATCATTTTCATAATTATTCTTCAGCAGTTTGACGGAAATATTCTAGGTCCTAAAATCCTTGGCGACTCTACAGGACTTACTCCGTTCTGGGTCATGTTTGCGATTTTTGTTGGAGGCGGTTTATTCGGATTTGCGGGAATGTTGCTGGGTGTTCCCGTATTCGCAGTCATTTATGCTCTGGTCAGTGATTTTACTGCGTATCTTCTCAAGCGCAAAAAGCTTTCCCACCGCACGGACGATTACCGAAATATTGACATTAACGATCCTCCTGCCGCTGTTTCGGCAGCTGCGGAAACAAAATCAGAAAACGCTGATGTACAAAGCAAAAATGCTTGACTTTACCGTAATATTTTTTAACAAAAAGAAGCTGTTCCGAATCGGTTTGATTCAGAACAGCTTTTCTTTTTTACTTTTAAATAGCTATATTATCCGAACAGCTGATAATACGGGTCATCGGGATTGAGATCATCGGGAAATTCCGTATCGGAGCCGCTGTTGTCAGAATAATCAGTTTCGGTATTGTTTTCCGAATCGGTATTTTCCGCCCACGGGTCGGTAGTTTCAACTTCCGACGGGTCAATAGTATCCGCAGGAGAGTTTTCCTCAGTTCCGTTTGCCGCAGTACCATCGGTATTCGTCCAGCTTGCACTTTCGTCTCCGTAGCAGGAATACTCTGTTCTTGAGAAGTATTTCTTTATGCCGTTGACAATTGCCTTTGCAAATTTCTTCTGAGAGCTTGATTCAGCTAACGCCATCGCCTCGGTATAATTGGTAACAAATGCTGTTTCTACCAGTACCGATGGGAAGTCCTGCTGTTGTGTTACGAAGAAGTAGTTGTACTTTTCTCCTCGGTTCGTACCGCTTGATGAGCCGTGCAGTTCGGCAAGATAATCGCCGAGATATTCGGAAATATACTTTGCAAGAGGCTGGGAAAATGGTGTGAAATAATACGCTTCGCCGCCCTTTGCGGTCTTTCCTGCCGAGTTGCAGTGAATTGAAACGAACATATCCGGGTTATACTGTCTTGCGTCGGAGGCTCGGTATTCGGTAACATAGGTCTGACTTTCGGTTTTAAGACGAATAACGTTTGCGCCCTCGTCCTCAAGCATTTGGGCAACATACTTTGCAATTGCAAGGTTAGCCTCCTGCTCCTTGATGTGACCTATTGCGCCCGGGTCGAATGAGGAAGCTCCCGTGTAGCCGTGTCCGGGGTCGATAACTATTGTTGCTCCGCTGACGCTGTTTCGGCAGCCGTTGAAGCGCAGAACGAGATTTCCGTTACTGTCATAGGTTGAGGTGATCCCTCCGAAAACTCCCTGCTGACGAAGCTTCAATGTAAGCTTTGTTTTTGTCATATCGCCCGATGTTGAGGTACTCCACTTTCCGGATGTAAACACTGCGCTGTCGGGGAAAGCGATATCGCCCGAAGCAACGCTTGTAACGTAATCAAATGTGATCGTTACCGAGGTTGCGTCAAAGGACGAAATATAGTAACTGCCGTTGTCTCCGTCGCTGTATGACTGGTTGTTATATGTAAGCGAGAACGGTATCCTTACTGCCGTTTTCAGCTTTATGACCGTATCGGTGCCGTCTTTTCCTGCTGCAACCACCGTCATAGGATTGCTGCCGAGAGGTTTGTTTTCAAGCACGGTAACAGCATTTGTACGGATACGCTTGCCCGAATTTGTCAGGTAATAATCCTTGCCACTGTATGTAACGGTTTTTACAATATAATCAAGAGTACCTGCCGGAAGTCTTGCGCAATCGGGCGTGGGGTTTGTTCCCGTAGATTTATAGTTGTAAACCATTGTGTTGTCTTCATTTACGCGCAGGATGTTTCCGCTGTAGTCGTTGGCGATCTCTGCAAGGGCATTTACAATGATTTTAGCACCTGTTCGTGATTCGTTTATGTCTCCCGTTTTTGTGGGATATGTGCCGTAAAACTCAATGCTGCCGAGGTTTATATCCTCGCCGCGCTTGCCCGACGGGGCGGTATAGTACCCTACATATTTGGTATAGTTGGAGTTGGGGTCAAGTTCGTCAAGCTGTCCCTCGACTTCTTTAAGGGAAATGCTTTTGCCGTTTACCTTGGCGGTAACCTTTGAACCGCGGTAAGCAACGGCGCTCAATGCGATTGTTGACTGCTCCTCAACACGCATGGTTTCATCAATCGGAGAAACACTTTTCAGCACGTTTACTGTTCTGGTTATTTTGTATGTTATCACCTTTGCTTTGCTCTGAAATTTAAAGGTGTTAACGCCCACGTCTAAGTCTTCCGTAAAGTAGAAGCGTCCTGCCTCATTAAGAACAATTTCCTTGCCCTGATAATAAACGGGGAAGTTCGGGTCAAATGAGCCTGCGAAAATTACTGTCGGTTCTTCTGTCTTGAAGGTGGTTTTTGTAGGCAGAGTCATTTCCAGCTCGCTGTTAAGACCCTCAAGGTCGATATTGTCGTCATAGTGCTTCATAAGCACGGTAGTTGAGTCCATAACGTCGTTTTCAAGTGCTTCAAGAGAGTTGAAAGCGCTTCCGCCGTAGGAATCGAAGTCCGAAGCGGCGATGACTTGCTTTACAAGCTCATCGGGAGAGCCCCAGCCCACGGCTTCAGTGCAGACCTTTTCGTTTATATGGTGTACATAAAGCGGAATATCCGCCTTTTCGGCATAGCCATCCCACCACTTGACTATTTCTGTAAAAGGCTCTTCGTTATCTGAAATAGAGCCCTCGGTTTTGAGCATGATAAAATCTGCATAGCCATTTTCAATATAGCTTACCGTATCGGCATAGCCGTCAGTAAGCGCCTCGAAGTCCACCTCGGTTTCAGAGCCGTTTTCGTCCGTGGTGTAGTTTGCCCACACGTCGTTCAGAGAAATTCCCACGGGAACGGTATTGTTTGTACGTCTTACTGCGTCTGCGGCAAGACTGAAAACATAAGCGCCGTTATCCAGGAGCCAATTTCCATATCCGATGCCCGAACCGTTGCGGACGTAATCGTCAAGAGAAGTATTATTTTTAGCCGAATAGTAGCCGTCAAAAATAATTCCGTCCACCGGATATTTCACGGTAAAGCTGTGTACGGCAATCGCAAGGCGGTCGATTCGGGACTGAAGCTCGTTGTTTTTGAGTCCGTCCAGAACCAAATCAATGCTGAAGTTCAGATAGACATAAAAGCCTCGTTCTTTTGCGCCGTCTATTGCATACTCTATCAGCGGACGCTCAACGGTTTCGTTCATATCCGTACTGTAAAACGTCTCGCCTTTATAATCGGTATTTATTATGATTGAATTCAGGCGGTTTTCCTCGGCGGTATCAAGCATTTTTTCAACGCTTGCTATGATCTGCTCTTCCGAAGGAGCGCTGCCTTCCTCGTCATGTGCGCCGAAATCCACCGTCGGGGTAACATAAACGCCCCTCATATTTTCCGGAAAGCTGTACATTGGTGAAAATTCCGGTTCGGTAAAGCCGGGGAGCTCTTCGTCCCTGTTGATTTCGGGCTGGGGTTCGATAACAGTTATCTGTTCGTCATTTTCTTCCGCCGAGACGGTAAAGCTGCCGAGTATTGCCAAAAAATCTGCCGAAAATGAGGCAGACATGGCTATCGCCGTTATCAGACCGAGAATTCTTGATTTTTTTCTTTTCAATTCCCGCATTCCTTTCTTTTTCTGTTCTGTGTTCTACATTTTTTATTTTTCTATATTTTTGATCTCTTTATTTACCTGAGCCGCCACGTCCGATGATGGATTAAACAGCGAGTCATATCTGTATATAGCAACTCCGCCGTAATTTCCGAGAGACTCGGCAAGCTTCATCTGACGGAAAATAATGTCGCTGTTGTTGAGCCATTCGTTTTTGCCGCTGCCTGCATAGCTGTCCTCGGCGCCGATCTTATACGCTGCAAGACCGATAACAAGCT
Organism: uncultured Clostridia bacterium; assembly: GCA_945876755.1. Taxonomy (GTDB): domain Bacteria; phylum Bacillota; class Clostridia; order Oscillospirales; family Ruminococcaceae; genus RGIG8773. Next base: position 95,904 of record CAMCPM010000005.1, on the reverse strand, counting down.
TGACTTTTTTAGTTTTGACCATGCTGCTCCACAGGGAAATAACGTCCGAATAGGGGAGGGCTGCGTTGTCAAATCCGAAGTAGACTTGCGGCAGGATATAATCGCAGTAGCCGCTTTCGACGCACCATGTTTTAACGTCCGCATAAAGCTGGTTATAATTGTTTTCAACGCTGCCCTGCGGAGAAATACCAAAAACAATGGAACTGTTTGCGTTATGCGCCGCTTTGTAAAGCTTCTTCACCATTTTGTTCACGTTGGAAATTCTCCAGTCGGAAAGCGAAAGGTCAGTTCCCGAAGCGGCATAGGCGCTGCTGTCAAAGGATCTGTCTGTTGTTGGATAAAAATAGTCGTCTATCTGTATTCCGTCCACGTTATAATTAGCTGCAATTTCTGTTATTCCCGAGGCGATAAGGTTGGTGACCTCGCTGTATGCAGGGTTGAGATACCATCTGTCGCCAGATTTCACTATATATGTACCGTTATATTTTTCGCTGTCGTACCACTTTTTAATAGTATAGCTGCTGTCAATATTCTGAAGCTGAGACGAGGTCATAAGCCGCATAGGGTTTACCCATGCGTGGATAGACATTCCGCGCTCATGAGCGCAGTCGATCATGACCTGCAAGGCGTCAAAGCTGTTTTTTGTACCGATTGTGCCGTCAAACTGTTCGCCTGACGGAAAAAGCTCGGAATCGTAGTATGCGTCGCCGAAAGCACGCACCTGAACGTAGACCGTATTAAATCCCAGATCGGAAATATTATCAAAGTATGTTCCTATGGATTTTCTGAAAGAGCTTTCAGATTTGTTTTTCAATATAGAGCCGTACTCAAGATATGTGATCCAGAAGCCCTTCTGTTCGCCGAAATTCAAAGCGTTGTAGCTGTTTGAGCCGTAAAATGCTGCTGTTTCCGCAGCCGTTTCCTGCATAGTTTTAACTGTTGTTTCGGGAGGACTTTCCGATTGTATGGTAAGCGCCGTAGTCGTCTGCGGCGTTTCCTTTGTCGTAGTTAAAGATGTGATTTCTGTTTTAGGCTTTGTCGTTTTCTCTTGAATTTCCGTGGTTTCCGCCTTGGTAGTTATTGTTTCCGAAACGGCGGATGCGGTTTCTGTCGATTTCTCCGAGGCTGATACAGTTTCGTTTTCCGAAGCCGCAGTTTCCTCTGTTTTCCCTGTACTTCCGACCGTTTCCGACATTTTGACGGACGAAACGCTCTCCTCCGTTGACGGAAGGATGACCGAAACGGTCCCCTCTTCGGCGGATAAAACGGGAGCTTCCTCAGCAACCGAACGGCAGCCTGTTATAAGCATTGCGGAAGCGAGAACAAACAATAAAAAACTGTGCCTTGGACGATAATGCATTTTAACCTCTTTTCCTGTTTCGACAATTATTAGATACAAAGTAATTATATAACACTTTTTACATAAAGTCAATTACACAACGGTTAAAATCCTGCATTAAAGACTGAAAAATTTTGGCATGATATCCATAAAATTGTATTCTGTGGGTTCTCCGTTTTCATTCCGCAGAATAATTCTCAGCTTTGGGGCAAACTCGCCCATGACCTGACGGCAGATACCGCATGGATAGGTTTCTCCGCCGCCGGAAGAAACTATTGCTATTGCTTCAAAGTCACGGTACCCTTCCGAAACTGCTTTGAAAATAGCAGTCCTTTCAGCGCAGTTTGTTGCGCCGAAGCTGGCGTTTTCGATGTTGCAGCCTGTAAAAACCGTTCCGTCCGAGCAAAGCAGCGCAGCTCCTACCTTGAATTTTGAATATGGCGCATAAGCGTTTTCCATTGCCTTGTCCGCAATTTCAAGAAGTTCCTTATCGGTCATAGTTATTTCCCTTTCAAAGTTATAATAGCCGTCTTATGTATTTCATATTATCTGTATCGGGAGAAATATGCAGCGCTGGCGTTATCTTGATTTTATCCAGTTTACAGCCATGCCGAACCAGCTGCCGCAGTCGGGATTGATGTGTCCCTCATAGCCTGCGGTGGAGTCGTCGCAGAGTGAAAGTCCGTGTACGCCGCTTTCAAAAATATGGCAGGCAAACGGAATATTGTTTTCTGCAAGCGCCGAAGCGAAAAGCAGAGTGTTTTCCACAGGTACGCAGCCGTCGTCGGAGGTGTGCCAGAGAAATACCGGCGGAACGTCCGCTGTGACCTGCTTTTCAAGGGAAATAAGTTCCATGATGTCCTTGGGATAATCTGCGCCTGCAATATTCACTATCGAGCCGTCATGCCGCTTCTCTCCCGAAGTTATGACCGGATAGCAAAGCACTGCGCCGTTTGGTCTATAAAGCTCCTTGTTACCGCCAAGTACGCCGTTTATGAAGGGCTTGCTCCAGTGTACGGCGAGGCTTCCTGCGAGATGTCCGCCTGCTGAAAATCCGCATATCATGATTTTATCGGGGTCGACTCCAAGTTCTTCTGCGTTGCTTCTTACATAAGCCATTGCACTTGCCGCTTCAAGCAAAGCGGTAGGGAACTTCTTGTTCACACAGCTGTACCGCAGTACAAACGCAGGAATACCGAACGCTGCAAAACGCAGTGCAACAGGCTCGGCTTCTCTTACCGAACAGTATTCATATCCTCCGCCGGGGCAGATTATTACGGCAGGACGCTGTTTCAGTTCAATGTTGTCGTGTTTAACAAGTGTGTACAGGTCAAGTTCAGCACAGCAGCCGGTCGGGTCAAGTCCTGCTTTTTCATAGGGCACTGAAAGCGTTACGGTTTTCTTTTCCATATTATATTCCTTTCAAATATTATTCATTCTGATTTACTGCGGCGGATATTTCACTTTTTAGTCCGTCAAGCCAATAACTGAAGTTATCGTCGGTATTGAACTGTTCCACTGCTTCTTCGAGAGAAGCGCCGCCTGCAAGCAGCTCTATCACGGTGGCTCTGTCTGCGGAAGCCTTGTCCGTAAGACTTCTTTCCAGAACAGAGCGGGCGTTCATAGCGCCATAAAAAGCTTTGCTTGTGTACATTTCCGAATTTGCAATGCAGTCAAAAGCTTCTTTTATAACCGAATTGTTAGGCTCGCTTACTTTAATTCCAAGCTTTTCGGCTGTTTTTAAATAATAATTGTAATCATTGGCTTCTTTTTTTACCGGAAGATATCCCGAAGCTGCGGAAAATTCAATATTGTTTTCATTTTCGGTAAACCATTTCAGAAACAGTACAGAGGCAGCTTCTTCCTCCGGTGTGGACTTTGTAACGACCATGCCTGCACCCTGCTGGACGCTTACTGCGCTGCCGCCGTCAAAAACGGGTACGGGAAGTATATCGGCTTCTATGGCATGAGTTCCTGTTTCGTCCGCTACCTCGGCAGGGAAATACACGGCAGACGCGGTCGAACCGACAAGCGAGATTATCCTGTCGACCTTTGCGTCATCGGAACGGTATTTGCCCTCGGCACAGAAAAAGCCGCTTATGTAAGGCACATAATAGTTATCCCATATTTTACGCATAGCTCCGTCATCCAGAGTTACGGTAAGAGTATCGTTTTCAACACTGAAAATCTCATATCCCAGCTGCTTTGAGCCGACGATAAAAAAGTTTGCGGCGGCGTCCCTGCCGAAAAAGGCTCTTCCGTCATAGGGAATATCGGGAGTTTTTGAGTCTGTCCACTCGTAATAGCTTCGGGCGGTCTCGGTAAGTCCTTCAACGGTTTTCAAGGCCTCATAGGAAGCTCCTGTTTCCGAGGCAAAGGGTTCCCAGTCGGTTTTGTTGATCATGAACGTCTCTGTACTTTTCGCAATAGGGAAGATGATAAGCTCGCCGCTGCTGCCTATACGCCCTTCTTCAATGTAATAATCAACATACTCCGCCTGTTCTTCGGGGGTGAAGTATAAATCAAGATTTGCCAGAAGTCCTGCTTTTTCAAACTCATATGCTGTATCGGCATATGAAGTGAAAATATTTGGCAGAGAATCGCTTCCGACCTGCTTTTCCGAAGCGCGTTTGACCTCCGTTTCGAGGTCGGAAATATTGCCTTGAGAGTGAGCTTCAACAACGATACCGTGTTTCGCTCCTTCTGTTCGGTTGAATTTATCGACCATTTTGTCAAAGGAATTTTTAAGTGAGCCGTTATAGTAGTGCCAGATCTTTACTGTTACCGCAGAGCCGTTTGCGGCAGCGCCGGTAACGTCAGGTTCGGTATTATTGCTGCCGCAGCAAGTGAAAGTACAAATCAAAGATAAAGCTGCCGCAGCAGAAACAGTATGTTTTATTAAAGATAAAAATTTCATAAAAAACCACCGTAAAGTTTAATATCAGCAAAAAGGCATACGGACAGAAAGCCCGTATGCCGCAGACAGTAATTTAATCCTCGTTATTATTGCCGGAGAAAAACATTTTGATCGTCATAACAATTCCGAGAACGGAATTGATAAGCGCCAGTGCAAGCGCAACTATGCTTAAAGAAATGCCTGCCGAAGACCTGTAATTTTTTTTGCGGCCTTTAATTCCCAGAACAAGTCCGGGGATAGCACAGGCATAAGAAACAACGGGGAGAAGAAACGAGAAAACAAGTCCCACAACGCCAAGTACAAGACTGGAAACACAAAGCTTTTTACGGCTGTTTTCATTAGACATACAAATATCCTCCCAAAAAGATAGTAAATTAATTTTATCATAACGAAGCGGTTTTGTCAATATCAGAGCCTGCGTTTTCCTTTTGAGGAAACTCTTTTCATTCTGCGCTTGCGTTTTTTGGTTGCAAGGACATATATCACGATATAAGCCACAATGAGAAATACAGCAACGGCTACTGCAAGCTTGAACCAGAATGAGCCGACAAACGCTTTGGCTTTCATTATATTATATTCAAGCTGGGAAAGTTCAACGCTGTCTTTTGCGACAAGATCGACGGTACAAAGAGTTTCACCGGAAAGCGACAGAGTGTATGTACCCATGACCTGTCCTTTTTCAACAGGCGCTGTTACAGAGCCGTCAGAGTCGACATAACCCTTGGTATCTATCTGCTTTTTCAGATTTGCAGAATCGAGCGTATTGGGCCACAGCGCATAGAAATCTTCGGCGGGGACAAGCAGAACGTGCTCGGCGTTGTCGCCAAGTTTTACGGGTATTTCCGTTATTTCATCGCTGCTGCTGAGAAGCTTTTCGTATGAAAATGTGTTGAATGCCCATTCGTAAATGTTTTCCTGGTCGGTATACTGGTCGTAGGCTTTGTTGCCGTCGGCGTCATACATTGGTGCGCCCATTGTGACCAGCAGATAATTGTTTCCGTCGCGGCTCGCCATGGAAACGAGGTTTCTTCCGGACTCGTCAAGAGTACCGGTTTTAAGTCCTCTTGCCGGCTCGTAGTAAAATTCGCCCTTCAAGGTCATTGCGTTGGTGTGGTGAATGGTCGCCCAGCCGTCCTCGTGGTAGTTCGTTCCGTGAAGTGTATACTCGGTAGTAGTGGCGATCTCCACGAATTTGGGGTAGTTGTCAACAGCGTATTTTGCGATAAGAGCCATATCGTGAGCGTTTGTGTACTGGTTATCGTCGTAAAGACCGTGCGGGTTGACGAAATTAGTTCCCGTGCAGCCGATCTCCTTGGCTTTCTGATTCATCATGTCAATAAAGTTTGGTATGCTTTCGCCGCCCACATGATATGCAAGGATACCTGCCGACTCGCAGGCGGAAGCCATAAGCATGGAGTACATAAGGTCGGTAACGGTAATGACCTCGCCTCTGGAGTAGCCTACCGATGACGGGTTCTTGCCGTAAAGGTCGTCAAAGACTACAAGCGGAGCTTCAAACTTGGTGTTGTCCAGATCCTTGACATTGTCGAGAACGACAATTGCTGTCATTATCTTAGTAAGCGAAGCCGGATACATTTTCTTTGTGGGATTTTTTTCGTAGATCACAACATCCTTGTCAAGATTGATAAGGACGGCGGCTTCGCTTGCAACGGTAAAATTCGGGGTAAATGTCACAGCTGAGGCATACACCTGAGAAAAGATACCGAAGGTCACAGCCGCAGCGACAGACACGGCAAGCTTTTTTAAAAAGTTCATATATATCAATTATGCACCCGAAACGAAAAATATTTCAAGGGGCAAACTCCTTTCTTTGTTGTTGTTCCGTTCAACTTTTGATTTTCAAAAACGTGTTAGATATAAATATTATACCAAACTTTTTAGCAAAATGGAAGAGGTTTTATAAATTTCCTGAAAAAGCAGTTTGCATCCCGATGATTTTTATTATACATTGTAAATAAATAAAAAACAGCTGACACAGTTTTTCACCGCGTCAGCTGTTTTTTATTGTGTAATTACCGTACTATCAACGACTCTTTATTAATCGGTTTGAATTTATGTAGCAGATTCAAGCTGTGCGTTAAATTCGTTAACGTAAGTTTCAACAGCGTCTACAAGAGACTCGCGGACAGTTGCCCAGTCGTTTCCTGCAAATGCGGCACGGATACCGTATTCGCCGCTGTCAAGAATGTCGTAAAGGTCTGTTGGGCAGCCTGCATGGAGGTCGTAAACAGGGTTTTCACGGCACATTTCGGTGATTTTTGCGTGCATTTCGATCATTTCGTCAGACCAGCCAAAGTCATTTTTTCTCTTTTCAACAGCCATTTCCTTGGTTGTGGGGTCAGCGTTTGCAGCAAGGATACACTCCATAAATCTCATAACGCCCTCGGGGTTCTGAGCGCCCTTGCAGAGCATATAAGCTTCAAGACCTGCAGGAACATAATATTCATCGGACTGAGGATCCTTAGGCAGCGGAACGAACATTACATTTTCGGCCTCTCCGAATGTCTTTGACCAGATCTCGGCGTCGCTTTCAAGCACATACATACCGCCGATATAGAAAAGCTCCTTGCCTTCGCCGATAAATTCGGGGTGTTCTACCCAGCTGAAAAGGTTCTTGTCAAGAACAAGTCCCGATGTGTTAAGGTCATACATGAAGTTCATAACACGTTCAAGGTTGGGGTCGTTAAGGTTGTGGACAAGCTTGCCGTCACGCATCTCAACAGAGGGAACGCCGCTGGTAAGCATAAGAGGCTGCTCGTTGAACCAGCCGTCAAGACCGTACTGCTCAGCATCGGGGTCGCAGTAATCGGAAAGCATACCCTTAAAGGTATCCCAGTTCCATTCACCCTTTTCAAGAAGGTCGACAGGGTCGTCAAAGCCAAAATTTTCAATTGTTGCTCTGTTGTAAACAACTACCTGACCAACACTTGACTGTGGGCAGATTATATAGTGCTTGCCGTTAACAAGGAACTTGTCGTTAAGGTCTTTCCATTCAGCCCAAAGAGGATTTTCCCAGTCTATGTATTCATCATAGGACTGGAACTGGCTGTTAGCAATACCTCTCGGGAAAGAGTCAAGGTCGCCGCCTGCGATAAAGTCAACGCCGTCGCCGCCGATGATCTTGGTTGACAGGTCATTGAAACGGTTCTGCCATGTTGTCTGAACATACTCGATCTCGCCGCCGTACTTGGTTTCAAAAAGCTCAAGGGAGAGAGCCTTTGTGTTGCCCGAAGTAGTAGCGTGGAACGGGTCATAGAATGAGAACCACTTGATAGTTTTGTTTTCAAGCTCGCCTGTAAGAGTATCGGCAACGTTGCTGATCTTATCAGCGTCCTCTTCGGAAAGAGGACCGTCCTTAATGGCAACGGTAGCCTGAGTAGTTGTAGCAACTGTTGTTTCGGCAACTTCACCGCCGCCGCAGGCAGTAAGACCGCATACGATGGAAACAGCGGTAAGTCCCGCAAAAATTCGTTTTACATTTTTCATGGGAAAACGTCCTTTCATAAAATTGTACATAAATAAAATATACTATAAAGTAATTATAACAGAAACTTAAAGATGTTGTCAACGTTTACAATAACGTATTTATTAACCGCTGTTTGTCAATTGTGCACAATAGTGTGTCAAAGTAATAATTAAAAATGTTCAATATTTTTCGCCAAAATGATTTTATTATTCTTAGTATAAACTCTCGGCACACGCTTGCTTATTCCGCAGACAAGCTCGTAGCCGATGCTGCCGTAAATTTCCGCAAGGTCGTCTGCGGTAATGGTTTCATCGCCGTCACAGCCGATAAGCGTTACTTCGTCTCCCACGGAAATCCCGTCAATGTCGGTAATATCCGTCATCATCTGATCCATACATATCCTTCCGACCCCTTTTGCCCGTCTGCCGTTGATAAGCACTTCGCATCTGCCTGAAAGCAGTCTGGGATAGCCGTCCGCATAGCCGCAGGGAATCGTTGCAATAACTCTGTCGCTGTCGGCAATGTAAGTTCTGCCGTAGCTTACAGAATCGCCTTTGTGAATAGTTTTTATGTGGGAAATTACGGACTTGAGCTGCATTACCGGTTCAAGCTTAACGGGAAGTTCAAGAGCATAGTCGGGCTTCAGACCGTAAAGAACGATACCGAAACGGGCAAGTGTACTGCGGCTGTCGTAATAGTATATCGCTCCCGCACTGTTCAGGCAATGTCTGTGAATAAGCTTTACACCAAGCTTTTCGGCTGCGTTGGCGGCGGCAAAAAAGCGTCGCTTCTGCTCTTCGGTGAAGCGGATATTTTCTTCAAGTCGGCTGTCCGCAACGGCAAAATGAGTGAAAACTCCTTCTGCGCAAATATTTTTCATAGCAGCAATCTCGGCAATTTCGGCAGCGCATTTTTCTGCATTTTCAGCGCACAGACCGACTCTGCCCATTCCTGTATCAAGCTTTATATGCAATCTCACAGGCTTTGAGGCGCAGCGTGAGATTTCACGGGCGTTTTCAACTGAAACGGCAGTACCGATAATATTGTTTTCGGCAAGAATATCTGCGTTCTCGGGGGATGTCCAGCTGAGAATGAGAATATCGCCGGTACAGCCGTTTCTGCGCAGTTTAAGCGCTTCAACGATGTTGGATACGCAGAAAAAATCCACGCCCATGCTTTGGTAAAGCTTCATAAGCTCAACGTCGCCGTGGCCGTAGCCGTCTGCCTTGATAACACAGGCAGGCTTGGTATGCTCTGAGTCCAAAAATTTTTTCAGTTCGTTCAGATTATTTTCAGCGGCGTCAAGACTTATTTCAGCGCGTATGCGTTTAAGAAAATTTTCTTCCATTTTAAAAACAGACCTTTCAGGTAATAAATTTTTTTACAGCAGAAATTATTACAAATTGACAGCAATTTGCAAAAGCTATTGTAAAAATGAAATATTTGTGCTATAATATGCCTATATGTTTATTAATTTAGAAAAAGCAGCGTTATTTTATGACAACGGTTATATTTTACGGCGAAACGGGGATTTTAAATGCAGATGCAGAATGATATTTGCGCAGACAGAAGCAGAACAGTATGTTTTTCAGGACACCGTCCGGAAAAGCTTCCTGATGGTGGAGATGATTCCTCACAGATAATCCGTGTTATAAAAAGTATTTTGTATAAGGAAATAACTGACAGTGTTGAGCAGGGGTACAACACCTTTATAACAGGTCTTGCACGGGGAGTTGATCTTTGGGCAGGGGAGATAATTCTCGAACTTAAAGCCGGAAATCCGGAAATCAGACTTGTTGCCGCAGCTCCGTTCAGAAGTCACGGCAGCGGCTTTACGGGAAAAGATAAATTCATACTGGGAAATATCCTGCTGAAAGCCGACAAGGTCGTTTATGTCAGCGAAAATTATTCGCAGGACTGCATGAGGCTGAGAAATCGTTATATGGTCGATAATTCGGCAAAGCTTATAGCTGTGGTTTCGGATTATAAAAGCGGTACCGGACAGACTGTGCGTTATGCAAAGCAATGCAGTCTGGAGATAAAAACTATTGATTCCGGAAAGCTTGAAAGCGACATCAGAAGCCAATACGAGCAGCTTGCGTTTTAACATATCCCTATTGGCTCAGCCAAGATTTATTATATCACCAAATAATTTCAATTTCAACGGTATTTAAATTTTATCTGAAAGGAATTTATTAAAATGGCAGGAAAAGGAACGAAAATTGCTCTTACATACTTTATTACGATTATTGTCACACTTCTGATAATAGGCGGTATCGGCTATGTTCTGCTTATGGAAATAATGAAACCCAAGGAGGAAAAAGTTCCCGAAGCGGGACTTGAACAGATGGCAGGTTTTGAGCAATATGTTCCGTCGGCGGAAAACAACAAGACAACGCTTATTATTTTCGATTCGGAAAAGCGTATGAGCGGATGCTGCTTCATGCTGGTCCGTATGATAGCTGATGAGCAGAGTCTTGTTCTGCTGCCGCTGCCTGCCGATACTTTTTCAAGCGTAGGCGGCGAGGGAAATTCTCTGTATGAGTTCTACCGCGTAGGCGGAACGGCAGAGGCGGTAAAAGCGGTTGAAGCGGCAACAGGCGTTAAAACCGACTATTATCTCAAGCTCAACAACGAAAGCTTCGGAGTGCTTGTTGATATATTCGGAGGTGTGGATTTTGACGTTCCGTACAATCTGATTTACTCCGACCCGGACACAGGTGAGGAAACTATAATCCGGGAGGGAACTGCCTATCTTGACTCACAGCTGCTGAGAAAGGTTTTGACATATCCGCTGTATAATTCGGGCGAGGAGTACCGTGCAAAAATGGCAGGTGTTGCTGTCAACGACCTTATCAACCGCAATGTTACTCCTAATTTTGCAAACCATATCGACGATTATTTCAGTACCGTGATAAACTCGCAGGTCGAAACCAACTTCACTGCATACGACTATAAGGAGCAGTCGCAGGCGATGAAATATGTTGCCGAAAGCGACGGAAAAATTTCCAAGCTTGTGACCGTTACCGGTGCATATGACGAAAATTCGCTTTTTGTGCTGGATGAAAATTTCCTCAAATCGCTGACGGAGCGCTTTAAGCTTTATGAAGAAAATGAAAATACTCTTTCTGCGGAATAATTCAGCGGTATATGCAAATAATACTCTCGGAAGTACATTTTCCGAGAGTTTTTTATTATACGGATATGAAAGGAATGAATTAAATGTTTGATAAAATCGCACTGGCGCTTCTTATTATAGGCGGACTTAACTGGGGTCTTGTGGGAATTTTCAGCTTTGACCTTGTTGCATGGCTTTTCGGCGGCACAGGTGCGATCCTCAGCAGGATCGTATATGTTCTCGTGGCGCTCTCAGCTGTCTGGTGCATAACTCTTCTGTTCAGGCGGAATACCATTGCCGAAAGCTGAGAACTCTGCATAGGACGTATATACTCTTCGGCCGGGAAGAACACTTTTCTTCCCGGTTTATTTTTGGTATTAAGCATCAAGCTTTAAGGATATCACGGCTATTATTTTCGCTTCATTCGCCGTATTATGACAGATTATTTTCCGAGGCAGTGATATAATTGTTGCGATAAAAATATTATCGGTTTACTGCAATAAAATCGGAAGGATCGTGACATTACATGAAGTTAAAAGAAAAAATAATTACAGAATCGGCGGAGGCTGCTGTTACTGCTGCAAAGAAAACAGTAAATCCTGCGGCGGCGTTTTTCATATCGGCGCTGCTCGGTTTTCTTGCGGCAGGAACAAGGCTCGGCGGAAACGGTGCGCCCCTTTGCACGGCTCTTACGGCAGTGATCTCTCCGCTTGGTGGTTTTGCTGCTTTCGGGGGAGCTATGGCGGCGTTCTTTCTTGACGGTACGATCCAGCTTTATGTAACGGAAATTATTTCAATGCCTGCGGTAATTATTGCGCGTGCGATGATCACTTCCGTTTTCGGAAGAAAAATAACGCCTGTTGCTGCCGGTGCGCTTGCTTGTGCATCGTACATAATATGCGGTATCGCTGTTGCTTTTTCTTTCAAAATCACGGCTGCGCTTATTCTTGCGGTATTTTTCCGCAGCGTACTTTGCGGCGGAGCTGCTTTTTTTACGGAAAAAGCTTTTTCCTGTGCGGAAAGAGACTTTGTTATTTCTGCTGAAAACTGCGTTTCGGTCTCGGTAGTATATATGCTTCTGATTTGTATGCTTTGCGGAATAAGCTTCGGTGCGGTCAATGCCGGAAGAGTTGCCGGATTATTCTTTACTGCCGCTGCGGCTTTCCGATACGGAATACCCGGCGGTGCGGCTGCGGGGGCGCTTTCGGCATTTGCTTTTGGGGCGGCTTCGGCTTCAATGGCTCCGTCGGCTGCGATAGTTGTATGTGCAGGACTTGCTTCCGGATTATTATTCAAAAAAAATAAGCTTCTTTCCGCTGGCGTTTTTATTGCGGTCGTTTTTGCAGGCGCTCTTGTGTACGGTATGCCCTCGGACACTGTAAAGCTTATTCCAGAGGCGGCTGCGGCTTCGGCGGCGTTCTGCATTATTCCGGAAAAGCTTTACCGCAGGTCTTTCGGCAGAACTGCTGCTGCTCCATCGGCAGCTGCTTTGAATTACGGGGCAAAGCTGAAATTTGCGGCTTCGGCTGTTTCGGACGTAAGGGCAAGCTTTGCAAAGGCGGCTAAAGTTCTGGAAAACGGAGGTAACGGAAATGACATTTCTAAGGAGGTTTGCAGTAAGGTCTGCACGCTTTGCAGAAGCAGCGTTTTTTGCGGTGAAGATGAAAAACACCGTATTGACTCCTATTTCCGTCCTGCGGAGAATATACTTAAAAGCAAGGGTTTTATTACTGAAAAAGAACTGCACAAGGCTCTTGAATGCTGCCCGAAAAAAAACGAGCTGGCTGAAGCCTTTAACGAAATGTACAGGCTCTCGCAGATAGAAAAGCGGTACGGCGATGTAACCGACTGCATGAGGGAGATAACTCTTGAACAGCTTTCCGAGACGGAGGATATGCTCGGCTTTTTGAGCCAAAGTGCGGACGTGCTTTCGTCCTGTGATGAAGTCCTTTCGGAATACGTTCGTGAAGCACTTGAGGAATCGGGTGTGAAAGAGCCTGCGGCGGCAGTTTTTTTTGACAGAGACGGAAGAATATTTATAGAGTGCTTTTATGAGGGTCTTCTGAACGTAAAGCTTGAAGAGCTTACCGAGCGGCTTGGAAGTATTACGGACAGGGAGCTTGACGAGCCGACGGCGGTCTCGCTGAATCGTGTGACCCATCTTTGCTTTCAGGAACTGCCTGCTTTTGCGGTTGAGGTCGGAAGGGCAAAGGTCAGCGGAAGAGAGCAAACCAGCGGTGATTCGGATACGTCTTTCCGTGACAGTATGGGAAATCTTTGTATTCTTATTTCGGATGGCATGGGAAGCGGAGTCAGGGCGGCGGTCGAAAGCTGCATGACGGTTTCGCTTATGACGAGGATAATCCGTGCAGGACTTGGTACGGATGCTGCGGTACGGCTCATAAACAGGCTGCTGCTTACAAAGTCCGCGGAGGAGATCTTTGCTACCGTTGACCTGCTGAGGATAAATCTTTTTACCGGCAGGGCAGAGGTCGTAAAGCTTGGTGCGGCGCAGACTTTTTTCAAGACGAACGGTACGGTGAAAACTGTGGAGAGCTGGTCTACGCCCGTAGGCATTGTCAGCTCGGTGGAAATTTGCAGGCGCTCGGTACAGCTTTCGGACGGCGACAGCGTAGTTATGATAACCGACGGTATTTGCGAAGAATGTTTTCCCCGTGTGCGCGAGCTTATGCTGAGCGTTGGCGTTACTGTGCAGGAGTGCGCCGAAAGAATAGTTGCCGCAGCTGAAAATGGTATGGAGGAGGACTTATGCCGCTGCGATGATAAGACGGTTTATGTTGTTAAAATACACAAAATCTGACCCTGACAACTCCTGCTTCTATTGTTTAATTTGCATATTGTTCTGTAAAATAATTGAAAACATTCTAAAATATTACATATAATTTAATTTATTCCATTTTTTATTCCAACATTTATGTAAATATTGCACAGTTTTAACTTGTGTTTTACGTTCAGATTATAAAATTTTACTAAAAACACTTGCAATATGATACATAATCTGTTAAAATATAAACATAAGAAAGTATAAGGAGTTTTCTGCATGACAAACAATAATAAAAAATTTCCGGAGGGATATGAGTTCCCTTTGCATATTTTCCATGAGGGAACCAATTTTACCGCTTTTGATTTCTTTGGCGCTCATAAAGGCAAAAAGGACGGCAAGGAAGGAGTGTTCTTCCGCGTATGGGCTCCCCATGCAAAATCGGTGTCTCTTGTTGGCGATTTCAACAACTGGGACAGAGACAAAAATCCCATGGAGCAGCTTGCCGACAAGACTGTCTGGGAGATATTTGTTCCCGGAGTTGAGCAGTATTTTATATATAAATATAGTATTGAAACCGCTCATATGAGTATTGTTATGAAGTCCGACCCGTTCGGTACTCATATGGAGACGCGTCCCAACACAGCTACAAAGTATTTCGATATCAGCGGCTACAAGTGGGGCGACGCAAAGTGGTACAAGGACAGAGATTCCAAAAATATTTACCGCAGCCCTATGAATATTTACGAGGCTCATTTGGGCTCATGGCGTACATATGAAAACGGCGAGCCGTTCAATTATGTTAAGTTTGCAGAGGAGATGATCCCCTATCTCAAGGATATGGGCTATACCCATCTTGAGCTTATGCCGCTTGCCGAGTACCCCTTTGACGGCTCGTGGGGATATCAGATAATCGGTTACTATGCGCCTACTTCACGCTACGGTACTCCAGAGGATATGATGAAAATGGTGGATATGTTCCATCAGGCAGGCATAGGTGTTATTCTTGATTGGGTACCTGCCCACTTCCCTAAGGATGCAGCAGGTCTATTTGAATTTGATGGCGACTGCTGCTATGAATACTCCGACCCTCTGAAAAAGGAACACGCTTCCTGGGGCACGAGAGTGTTTGACTTCGGCAAGCCCGAGGTTCGGTCCTTCCTTATTTCAAATGCTGTTTACTGGATAGAAAAATTCCATATAGACGGTCTGAGAGTTGACGCTGTGGCTTCGATGCTCTATCTTGACTACGACCGCAGAGAATGGCGTCCCAACAAGGATGGCGGCAACGAAAACTACGAGGCTATTGATTTCCTGAGGAATCTTAACACTGCTGTTTTCGGACGCTGCGGAAATATCCTTATGATAGCTGAAGAATCTACTGCATGGCCTCTTGTTACAAAGCCTGCCGATGTCGGCGGTCTTGGCTTTAACTTCAAGTGGAACATGGGCTGGATGAACGATATGCTCGACTACATGAGAATGGATCCAATCTTCCGTGCAAACAATCACGGAAAGCTGACATTCTCGTTCTTCTACAGCTTCAGCGAAAACTTTATCCTTCCGATCTCTCATGACGAGGTAGTTCACGGAAAGGCTTCGCTCTTCAATAAGATGAGCGGCAGAAGCATGGAAGAAAAGTTCGCTTCGCTCCGCACATTCCTTGCGTATATGTTTGCGCACCCCGGAAAGAAGCTCAACTTCATGGGTACCGAATTTGCGCAGGTAATTGAATGGAATTTCAAGCAGGGTCTTGATTGGCTGCTGCTGGATTATGACAACCACAGGAAAACTCTTGATTTTACAAGAGATCTTAACAAGTTCTATCTTGCTAACTCTCCGTTCTGGGAGAATGACGAGTCATGGGAAGGTTTCTCATGGATCTGTCACGATGACTATATGCAGAGCATAATCTCTTTCAGAAGAATCGACAGAAGCGGCAATGAAATTATTGCTGTCTGCAACTTTGTTCCCGTTGCAAGGGACAACTACCGCATAGGTGTTCCTTATGAGGGTACATACGAGCAGGTGCTTTCAACAGATGATGAGAAGTACGGCGGTACGGGTATCATTCAGAACGGCAAGGTTAAATCCGAGGATTACTCAATGCACGGCTATGAGCAGTCTATCGTTCTCGATATTCCCGCAATGAGCGTTATGTACTTCAAGTGTACGCCCAAGAAAAAGCGTACTCCAAAGGCTAAGCCCGACGCAAATGCGTCCGCTGATAAAAAGACAAAAACTGCAAAGTCCGCTAAGGGCGGTAAAACGGCAGGTGCTGCAAAGGGGGCGATATCCGGTGCTGCGGCGAAAAAGCCGGCGGCAAAGTCCGCACCTAAGAAAACGGGCGGAAAAGCAAAAAACGATAAATAAATCCCATAACATTAGGAGGATATTAGAATGTATAAAACCAAAAAAGAATGCGTTGCAATGCTGCTTGCAGGCGGTCAGGGAAGCCGTCTGTATGCTCTTACCCATGACATGGCAAAGCCTGCCGTTCCTTACGGAGGCAAATACAGGATCATTGACTTTCCTCTTTCAAACTGCGTAAACTCCGGTATTGATACTGTCGGCGTTCTTACTCAGTATCAGCCTTTGGTACTTCACGATTATATCGGCAACGGTCAGCCTTGGGATCTTGACAAGCTCAACGGCGGCGTTCATTGTCTGCCTCCTTACCAGACTGCTCTCGGCGCTGAGTGGTATAAGGGTACTGCAAACGCTATCTATCAGAATATTGCTTTCGTTGACAGATACGACCCCGAATATGTTATCATTCTTTCAGGCGACCACATCTACAAGATGGATTACAATGAGATGCTTGAATTCCACAAGAAGAAGAATGCTGACGCTACCATTGCTGTTCTTGACGTTTCTCTTGAAGAGGCTTCACGCTTCGGTATCATGACTGCCGACGAGAACGGTTTCATTACAGAATTTGAGGAGAAGCCAAAGCAGCCTAAGTCTACTCTTGCTTCAATGGGTATTTACATCTTCACTTGGAAGAAGCTGAAGCAGTACCTTATCGACAACGAGAACGACGAAAACGCTTCAAAGGACTTCGGCAAGAACATTATTCCCGATATGCTTGCAAACAAGGAAGTTATGGTTGCTTATCCGTTTGATGGCTACTGGAAGGACGTTGGAACTCTTGATTCTCTTTGGGAAGCAAATATGGATCTGCTTAATCCAAACATTCCTATTGACCTTTACGATCCCGAATGGAAAATGTACTCTCAGAATCCCGTTATGCCTCCTCAGTACATAGGCTCTGACGCTGTTATCGAAAACTCAATGGTTACTGACGGCTGCGTTATCAACGGTACAGTTGATTTCTCGGTTATCTATGAGGGTGTTACCATCGAAGCCGGTGCAACCGTTACAGACTCTATCATCATGCCCGGCTCGGTAATCAAGTCAGGTGCTATCGTAGAATATGCTATCGTAGGCGAAAACTGCGTTGTCGGTTCGGGCGCTCAGATAGGCGCACGTCCCGAAACAGTCGAAAACAGAGACGACTGGGGAATTGCGGTTATCGGTCATAATATCACAATATCCGAAAATGCAAAGGTTCTTCCGAAGCAGATCATTTCGGAAAATATGTAAGAGGAGGAACTGAATTATGAGCAGTAACAGAAATATTTTAGGTTTGATTTTTTCCAATATGCACGACAGCACTATTCCCGATCTGACCAAGGAAAGAACTATGGGTTCGGTGCTTTTCGGCGGACGTTACCGTCTTATCGACTTTCCTCTTTCCAACATGGTGAACAGCGGAATTGATGAGGTCGGAGTTATTACAAAGTCTAATTACCAGTCGCTTCTCGACCACCTCGGAAGCGGACGTGAGTGGGATCTGTCAAGAAAAATCGGCGGACTTCACCTTCTTCCTCCTTTCAGCCATGTGCAGAGCGGTATGTACAGAGGCAGACTTGAGGCTCTTTACGGAGTATGGGATTTCATCAAGACTTCGCCTGCCGACTACGTAGTTCTTTCAGACTGCGACGTTGTTGCAAGCATTGATTTTGCAAAGGTCGTTGAAGCTCACATTGAGACCGGAGCTGACATTACCGCTGTTTATGCAAAGGATGTTCTTTCCTCTGAGCAGGCTCAGCACGCAACCGTTTTCGGAATCAACGATGACGGAAGAGTTGTTGACGTTCTTCTCAATCCCCATATCAGCGGTGCCTGCAATCTTTCGCTCAATATGTTTGTTCTTTCAAAGGAGTTCCTCAAGAATATCGTTCTTGAAGCCGCTTCAAAGAGCCTTTACAGCTTTGAACAGGCTATTCTTCAGGGAAGAACTCATGAGTATAAAATCATGGCTTACCGTCACGACGGTTTCTTCAGCAAGATCACTTCAATGGAATCCTTCTACAAGGCTAATATGTCGCTGCTGAATACTGAGAACCGCTCCAAGCTGTTCCTTGAAAACAGACCTATTTACACAAAGGTACGGGATAATCCTCCTGCTAAGTTTGGAATCGGCGCTTGTGTTAAGAACTCTCTTATCGGCGACGGCTGTATCATTGAGGGTACTGTGGAAAACTGCGTGCTTTTCCGCGGCGTAAAGGTAGGCAAGGGTGCTGTTGTTAAGAACGCTATCCTTATGCAGGATACAAACATCGGCAGCAAGTGCGATATCAATTATGTTATCACTGACAAGAATGTTAAGATCAGTGATATGAGACTGCTTACCGGTTCGCAGAATTATCCTCTTTACCTTGGCAAGGGCGCTGTTATCTGATTTTCTCCGGCTGCCGCAGTTGACGCTGCGGCATTCCGTGTGATGTTACAATAAAACTGAAAGGAAATGTTACTGATATGAATATTTTATATGCTGCTTCAGAGGCTGTTCCCTATGCCGCTTCGGGCGGACTGGCAGACGTTGCCGGTTCTCTTCCCCGTGCGCTGAACAAGGCAGGTCAGGATTGCCGCGTTGTTCTTCCGCTTTATAAAAACTGCAAGCATGAGCTTCGCTCGGCGCTTGAATTCATCACAAACTTTACTGTTGATGTAGGCTGGAGAAAGCAATACTGTGGCGTTTTCAAGGGCGTTGTTAACGGCGTTACATATTATCTGCTCGATAATGAATATTACTTCGGAAGAGACGGTCTTTATGGCTTCTATGACGACTGCGAGAGATTTGTTTTCCTCTCAAGAGCTATCATGGAGATGCTGAAGCACATCGGCTGGAAGCCCGATATCATCAACTGCAACGACTGGCAGACTGCGCTTGTTCCCGTTTATTACAACGTATTCTACAAGTATCAGTACGGCTATGACAACATCAAAACCGTATTTACCATCCATAATATTCAGTATCAGGGCAAGTATGGTATGGAAGTCCTTAACGAGGTTCTTGGTATTCCTATGTACCACACCAAGCTGCTTGAATATGACGGCTGCGTGAACCTTATGAAGGGTGCTTTTGAAACTGCCGACAAGATAACTACCGTTTCTCCAAGTTATGCTTGGGAGATCCTTGACCCGTGGTATTCACACGGTCTTGACAGAGCGCTTGTTAATAAGCAGTACAAGCTTTGCGGCTTCCTTAACGGTATTGACGTTGAGACCTTCAACCCCGAAAAGGACCCTCTGCTTACAAAGAATTTCTCCGTGAAGAACCTCAAGGGCAAGGCAGAATGCAAGGCTGCGCTTCTTAATGAGCTGCATCTTCAGGAGGGTGACGAGCCTGTTATCGGTATTATAACAAGATTTGTTTCACACAAGGGTATCGACCTTATCAAATATGTTTTCGAGGATATGCTCAATCTTGGCTGCAAGTTTGCAATTCTCGGTTCGGGCGAAAAGATATACGAGGATTTCTTCAAGGAAATGGCATGGCGTCATCCCGACAAGGTAAGCGCAACTATCGGATTTTTACCTGACCTTGCCCGCAGGATATACTCATCGGCTGATATGTTCCTTATGCCGTCTCAGAGCGAGCCATGCGGTCTTGCACAGATGATATCTCTCCGTTATGGTACTATTCCTATTGTCCGTGAAACAGGCGGTCTTCGTGACAGTATCCGTGACGCAGGCGGCGAAAACGGCAACGGCTTTACCTTTAAGACATACAACGCTCACGATATGCTGGACGCTGTACGCCGTGCTAAAGACCTTTACTGGAACAAGGAAGCATGGAAGAACCTTGTTATCGCAGCTATGAAGAATGATTACAGCTGGGACACTTCCGCAGAGCTTTACATGGGACTTTACAGAGAGCTTGTCGGAAACAAATAAATATTCGCTTAATTAAATTGCAAATACCGCAGATATGGGAGTGGTTTTCCGTATCTGCGGTATTTTTTATTTATAATGATAAAAAAATTTTAATCCACACCATCACGTGGAGGGTGACGGCACATATTGAGGCAAGCAGCCGATACAATCAATTTCAATCCACACCCTCACGTGGAGGGTGACCTGCACCCTTGCTATGTACACCTGTTCTATCCTTGAATTTCAATCCACACCCTCACGTGGAGGGTGACTGAAAGGAGTGATAAAAATGACATTTAACCTAAATTTCAATCCACACCCTCGCGAGGAGGGTGACTAACCTTGCTTCAAAGTTTAATTATTTGAAATAAAGCAGAAAATTTTTTAAAAAGGTCTTCTCAAAATCGGTCAACGGTATTATAATAACATTGACCGATACAGTCAGGAGGTATCTTATGAATGAGAAATTCTTCTCCCTGCCGGAAGAAAAGCAGCTTGCAATAATAAATGCCGGCTACCGTGTATTCTCGCAGAACAGCTATAAGAAAAGTCCCGTTAGCGAGATCGCTGCGGAAGCAGGAATAAGCAAATCACTTTTGTTCCACTATTTCCGCAATAAGCGCGAGCTGTACCTGTTTCTGATTAAAAATGCGGCTGAAACTACATATAAATGTCTTTACGAGTTTGGCTGCAACAAGGAAGAGGATATTTTTGAAATTATGCACAGAGGCTTAAAGGCAAAGGTTTCTCTTATGAGAAAATATCCGGATCTTACCATTTTCACCCTTAAAGCTTATTATGAAACCGACCCTGAGGTCTACGGCGATATTCAGAAAATAATCGGCCGCATAGCTTCATTTGACGCCAATTCAAGGTTCCTGAAAATAGACCCCGAAAAGTTCGTTGAGGGCATTGATCTGCAGATGATGTATATGGATATGTACCTTGCCTCAGAAGGTTATCTCTGGGAAAAATCACAGCAGGGACGCTTGAACGTTGACGAAGTTGAAAAGGATTTTATTAGAATGATAGACTTCTGGAAGAAAATTTATATGCGAAAGGACTGATAATATGAGCATTATCGAAACAAAAAAACTAACTAAATATTACGGCAAAAGCCGTGGAGTGATCGAGCTTGACCTTAATGTTGACGAAGGTGAATTCTTCGGTTTCATCGGACCTAACGGTGCAGGCAAATCAACCACTATCAGAACGCTTCTCGGACTGATATATCCCACTTCCGGAGAGGCAGAAATTTTCGGGAAAGATATAGTCAGTCAGAAAACGGAGATACTTTCCGATATCGGATATATACCATCGGAAGCAACATTTTATAATGGTATGAAGGTCAGGGATATTATTTCGCTATCTGCAAAAATGCGGAAAACCGACTGCTCTGACGAAGCGAAAAAATTATGTGACAGGCTTGCACTTGACACGGGAAAACGTGTTGATGAGCTTTCTCTCGGAAACAGAAAAAAGGTTTCCATCGTTTGTGCATTGCAGCACAAGCCGAAACTTTGTATTCTTGACGAGCCTACAAGCGGTCTTGATCCGCTTATGCAGAAGGAATTTTTCGACATTCTGAAAGAACGCCACAACGACGGTGCAACTATTTTTCTTTCTTCTCACGTTCTTTTCGAGATACAGAAAAACTGCTCCCGTGCGGCAATTATCAAGGAGGGCAGGCTTATCGCTCTTGACAGTGTGGAAAATCTTTCAAAAACAAGTGCAAAACGAGTCACGCTCCATGGTGTAAATGTTGTTCCGGAAAATCTTTCGGCAAAGTCGGTTGAAGCAGATGCGGAAAGCGTATCCTTCCTTTACAACGGCGATATAAAGCGGTTACTTGAAACTGCAAACTCACTGCCGATTTATGATATGACAATTACCGAGCCTGATCTTGATGAGATATTTATGCACTATTATGAGAAAGGCGGCGAAAGCAAATGACTGTATACATAAAAGAGATGAAACAATCGGCAAAAGCATTAATAATATGGACTTGCTCCATTGCCTTTATGACGCTGATATGTATATTCATGTTTCCCGAAATGAAAAATGAAATGGACAGTGTAAGCAGCATATTTGCAAACATGGGCGGATTTACCGCAGCATTTGGAATGGACAAATTAAGTTTCGGCGAGCTGATGGGCTTTTACGGAATAGAGTGCGGAAATATCCTCGGATTGGGCGGCGGTTTTTTTGCGGCACTTGCCGGAATATCCGTTCTTGCAAACGAGGAAAAGGAACGCACAGCCGAGTTCCTGCTGACCCATCCGATAAGCCGCTTTTCTGTGATAACACAGAAGCTGCTGTCTGTTGTTACACAAGTCATCATTATGAATATTTTTGTTGTTGCGGTAAGTCTGATTTCCGCTGCAGCTATCGGTGAAGAATTCCAAATGAAGGAATTCATTCTTCTGCACACAGCATATCTGCTCATGCAGCTTGAAATTTCCTGTGTATGCTTTGGTATTTCAGCGTTTATAAAGCGCGGAAGCATAGGCATCGGTCTGGGACTTGCTCTTGCGTTTTACTTTATGAATATTGTCTGCAATATCAGCGATAAGGCGGAATTTTTGAAGTACATTACGCCTTACGCTTATTCTGAGGCGAGCAATATCATTTACGAATCAAAGCTTGAAACAGATCTTATTGTTATCGGAGCGGTATTTTCTCTGGCAGGAATTTTGATCGCATACTTGAAATACACTAAAAAAGATATAGCTTCATAAAATTAAAAAGACGCCCTTTATGGAAGTACCTATAAAGAAGTTTTCACAATCACGTTAATGACAAATACAGCGGATCAAATAAACAGCACATCAATCTGTTAATTTTGCACAGATTGATGTGCATTTTTATACCTTTACGCAAACAGCTCCCTGGCCGTATCCTTATAATACTCTGCCTGAGCTGCCTAGAGGGACTTGTAAACTCCGCCCTTTTCAATTAGCTTAAGGGATATGAATAAGACTGTTTATCTATTTAAGGAATCGCTTTGCGGTTCTTTTTATGATATAATAAAAGGATAGAAAACAGGATTATATTTTCTTTTCATTCTTACTGTCACGAAGCATAAGTATAAGGAACACCAGACCGAGCATAAAGCTCGGGATCGAGACAATCAGATCATCGGTAATAGCCGGTGAATGATCCTCGGGTATACCGATTATAAAAAGCTGTCCGATGGCTTTTCCGCCGAAATTGTTTGCAGCGTGCATAATTGCGGCAGGATATATTGAGCCGGTCTTTTTTGTGAGCCACATAAGTCCCATACCCAAGAAGGTACAGTTGATACACATAGCCAGTATACCGAGATAGGGATAGCCATCGTAATCTGTGCCGAAGTTATGTCCGACGACTGTCAGCTCTGCGTGCCAGAGTCCCCAGATGATACCTCCAACTACAACAGTGCCTACCGTGCCCAGCAGCGGCTCCATTTTCCGGTTCATATATCCTCGCCAGCCGAATTCCTCGCCAAAGGTGTTGAAAGCCATAAGCGGAATAACAGAAAGAGTCAGCAGCACATTTCCGATGATCTGCATACCGTTCATACCTCCGCCTATATCGGAAAAATCGGCATTGCCGTATATAATTGTTGCGAGAACGCCCTCGGCAATGCCCATAGCAACTACTGAGAATACTGCGATCAGGTAGTATTTTATATTTCCCTTTAATTTCAGGTGCAGCATACTGTTATGCCAGCCCTCATGTGTGAGTTTACGGGTGATGATGTTGGCAAGAGCAGGCCCGAAGAGTACAATAAGAGCAAAAAAAGGCATTTTGTAGGTTTCAAACCATTCGTGATAGCCGAAAACGCAGTTCATTATAATTGCAGGGACCCACGAAATGCCGAATGCCAGCAGAAGAAAGATGATGAGTCTTTTTGCTTCAAGCTTTTTATTTGTCATACTCGTTCACTCCCTTCATAAATATCTTGCAGGATACCTTGTAGGACAAAATATATGCTCCCACAGAGAAACCGGGGAATATTCCGAGCAGAAGCATTGTAAGGTCACTATGGTCGCCTGTCATGAAGTTTGCCAGCCATGCGAATACCTTATCCTGAATTTCTCTGGGAATAAACGACAGTACCAATATTGCCGCTATGGCAAGACAAAGTATTATGATAAGATTTATGATACTGCCCTTCTTTTCGCCGAAACGAAGCATCATCGGAATTGAAAAGGAATTCTGAAGAATAAGCGCAAAGAAAATTATGATAAATATACTTGTAAAGCTCATAATTTCTTCTCCAAGGGCAAACCAGCTGACCGTAGCAAGAAGAGTTTCGGCAACATAGCTTGAAACGAAATAAAGTCCGCACATAGCAAAGGACAGCACATATTTTGTGTACAGGAACTTATTTACCCCCATTGGTGCAGAGGCTGTAAAATATGCCCAAAGCTTTTTGTCATCGCCGTGAAAAACGCTGAGCAGCAAGCCGCTGACGCTAAAAAATCCAAGAGCGATGGACACAATACGGATAACGTCGGATGTCAGCGTTTTGATTATCCAGCCATCACCGCCGTATTCCTCGCTCAGTGAAACAATAGCAATACATGCTGTTACAAAAATCAGTATAAAAAACGGAAGAAGTATTACAGCACAGATACTTTTCATATTCTGTCTGAGTTCCTTGTAAAGAAAGCCCACAGGCTCGCAGTGCGGTGCGGCAAGGTCTATTGCTTTTTCTGCCTTGACAGTTGTTTTTTTTATTTTTGCGCCGCCAGGGACACGCTGCTCATTGTGCAGCGTATCAAATTCAGCCGCGTGAGTATGCTCGTTTGAACGGGGCGAATTTGATTTGATAAGCGTTTCTCTTGGATAGGCATACTGCAAATGATGATAAACAACAGCAAAATAAACAGCTAAAAGAACAAGAGTAAGGGGTATGAGCCACAACAGCATTTCGCCTGTCAGCATTGATAAAATACCAAAAGACAAAGGTTTGGTGCTGTCTGAATTTAGCAGAGCCGCAAAATCAAAACCGACGCATTTCAGTATTACTAAGGCAAAACATACTATGGAAGCTAAGCAGGTCAAGCCGCCCTTATCCTGCATTTTCTTGTATTCATCGGTATTTCTTGCACGAAGCACAAAAAAGTCGATGATAATTTTTGAAAACAGTAATAAGTCCAGAAAAATAAATTGTATGATTACATATGCGATCTGAAATTGTGTACCTGCGATCTTGTTGATAATGACAACAAAAACCATGCCAAGCAGTACAGAAATGCCGAGTGTACTAATAAAGCGTATGAGTTTTACTGCCGCACGCTCGGAAGCCGATATAGGCAGAGCATAGGAATAATTGTTCCAACCGCTGTTCAGGTCACTTTTGAAAGTATTATCCTCCGCAAAAACCAACGTTGAATAGAGTATGACAAGCATAGAAAACATTTCGGTAAATGATTTTACCATATTTTCTTTTTCGGGCATTTCCTCAAAAAGATGAGTAAATAAAAATGTTCCAACAATGGCAAAAGCAAAAAATGCAAATAAGACCAGAAATCTTATTATGTATAGCTTTTGACATGCTTTAAATTCCCGAAAAATCAGCGAACGGATTTTTGTCATAAGGTCCACTCCCTTTCGTCCTTGTGAACGTAGTAAAGCATAATGTCGTCAAGGCTTGCGGGGTCGATGATGGCGCCGGTGTATTTGTAAGGCGCAGACTGTCTGGTGCAGAGCATGACCTCTGCACCGTAGGTATTCATACGAACGCTTACAATATCTTCCGTGTCAATGTTTCCAAGCTCCGATTTATCGCATTTTAGAATACCGTGGGATTCGAGGATATCATCTTTATATCCCGAGATCAGCAGTCTGCCTTTGTCAATGAAGGTAACGCTGTCTGCGATCTTTTCAAGGTCGGAGGTAATATGCGAGGACATAAGAATAGACCGCTCGCCGTCCTGAAGATACTCCATAAAAATGTGCAGAATTTCATCACGCACAACAGGGTCAAGACCCGTGGTAGCCTCGTCCATTACAAGCAGCTCGGCATTGTGAGAAAGGGCGCAGGCTATCTGAAGCTTCATTTTCATACCCTTTGAAAACTCGCCGATCTTCTTTTTCATCGGAAGTCCAAAACGCTCTAAATACTGAGCATAAACAGCGTTATCCCACTGCGGATAAATTCCCTCAAATATACGTGCCATATCCTTTGCATTGAAAACATCGTGAAACGGCAATTCATCAAAAACAACGGAAATTCGTTCCTTGATCTCTTGTTCGTTCTGAAGATGATCCAGACCGAGCAGCTTTATTTCTCCCCCGTCAATGTTTATGATGTTCAGCAGACTGCGGATCGTTGTGGTTTTTCCTGCGCCGTTCTGACCGATAAATCCCATAATTGAGCCTTTCGGCACATTGAAGCTGATGTTATCCAGCGTAAAGCCGCTGTATTTTTTCGTAACGCCTGAAATTTCAATTGCGTTTTCATATGTAGCCATGGTCATTCTCCTTCATTTACAATACTAAACACCCATTAATCACGGGAATCTCTCGGCGTAAAAAGCCTTATACGCAAGCTTTTTACGCCGATTTCTTCTCCGTGATTTAAATGGTGTTTATTATAAGGTCAAGTAATTCGTGAAGCTCTTGTATGGTGATACCTGCCTTTCGTGCTTTATCGCCTGCCTCCATAAGCAGGGATTCGATCTGCTTGATCTGTTCTTCCCGCAACAGCTCTAAATTCTGTGCTTTTACGAAAGAGCCTTTGCCTGTGAACGATTCAATAAAGCCGTCACGCTCAAGCTCCTCGTAAGCACGCTTGGTAGTCATAAAGCTGATATGGAGTTCAACAGCAAGATTTCGCATAGATGGGAGCATTTCTCCCTCTTTCAGCTTGCCCTCGAGTATCAGCGCCTTGATTTGGTTTACAATCTGTAAATAGATTGCCTCACCGTTTGCATTACTGATGTTGATATTCATTTTAGTGTACACTCCTTGGGATAAAAACCTGCAAGTCTTCCGGACGGCTGCACAAGTATAAATTGTATAATATCTATATATACAATTATATCATCTGAGTTACACTTTGTCAATAGGCTTTCAGAAATATATTTATAATACAAACGAGCCGCCGTACATTAAAGTACGATGGCTCGGTATTATATTCTTTTTACTTTGTTTTGATAACTACTATATAATACTAAAGACCCTTTAATCACGGGAATCTCTCGGCGTAAAAAACCATGGTGACGAGTTTTTCGAGAACGAATTTCAACTGTCCCGATTTTATACACGAATTCATCGAAAAGAGAGTTGTTCACACTTTCGACAAGCCAAGTGGTCACAGGAAGCAGCAGATTGATATTTACTATCGCTTTAGCATTGGCATTTCAAGTATTGAGTTTGACATTCGGGATTTTGACAAAAAAGTTAAGGCAGCACAGTCTGCTTGACGGTGCTGCCTTATGAAATAGGGGGAATACTTCTTTATGCGGTGTTGCTTTTATAGAGGACGTCTTTTTCCTTTGAAAATGTTATACACTATCAGATATCATAAAGTCTGTTCAGCATGACTGTACGGTTCTTTCGCTCGTAAAGTGCAATAACTATGACTGTAATTATTCCTGCAAGCGACATGATGATTCCAAGCTTCATGCCCTTGGGGAAGAATTTCATTTCAACAGTGTGCGTACCCTCGCTTACAGGTACGCCGATAAGTGCGTCTGCAAGCTTTACGGGTTCGACCTTTTCACCGTCCACATAAATTGTCCAGCCCGGCTCCCATGAGATCGTTGTGAACAGTATTCCGTCCTCGTCGGCGGTAACTTTTCCCTTGATGTGATCTTCTTTGAACGACTCTATCTCAAGGGGATGCTGTTTCAGTTCGTCAACAGCGCTTTTGAATTTTTCCTCGTCAAGATAGTAGAAATAATTTTCCTTGAAAAGCACTTCGTTTTTCTCTTCCGTAATTGTCGTTATCAGTGAAATTTCTTCACCCTCGTCAAAACGTCCGAGAGTCTGAATATTCATATTTCCGCCTTCGTAGTAGTAGTCAAGGAAATCTTTGTTGAGCCACAGATTTACCTTGCGCTCATACTGTGACGGGAAGTACATATATATAATGTCATTGGTTGGCGCTGTGAACAGGAATTCAATATGCGAGTTCTGACCCTCTATTCTCGGTACATATTTGTTATGCGTGCCGTAAGTTGACGGCTTTGCATTTTCGGGAACAATATCGTCTATCTCGATTTGCTTGAAAAATTCCTGTTTTTCGTCAGACAAAAGTGCGGAAAGAAGCATATTCTGGTTTTCAAATGGATTTTCCCATGTTTCAAAGCTCAGATCGGCAACAGCTTTGTCAGCCATAAACGCAACAGGAAGCGCATACGGATTTTCGTATACATACATGATTTCCTTTTTATCGCCGTTTGCAAGCACAAGCTTGTCATAATGCTTTGACTTGGCGATTTCAGGCTGCTCTCCGTCCTCGGATGGGGTACTGCCCTTTTCCATAACGTATTTGATACCGAAAATTGCGTCTGTAACATAAGTTGCGCCCTTATACTTTATATAATGTCCGCCGTAGGAGAAGCCCAGCTTTCTGAGAAGCTGTATCGGCGCAGCGTTAAGCGTTGAGCTTGAATGTGAAAGTCCGTATGAACCGAAAGCCATAGCGTCGTTTACAGTTCTGTGGAAGTCCTTTTCAATTCGGTATACGCCGTTGTCCATGTCGTAAATTTTGTTTACGGTATTTCTTCCCAGCGTAATATATCTGTTGTAGGAGCTGTATTTGGAGTACACAACATCCTCGTCGATCTTATACATTGTATAAGTTGTGGTAACAGTAAGCTCTATTATTACAAGTACGGCAATTGCGATAGGTATTGGCTTGATTTTATAAAATCTTTTGTGTGCATACAGCAGCAGCGCATAAATTGCACCGACTGCAACGGTGAACCATACTGCCGCAAGGATATTCAGTCTTTCGGTATCGTGCTTGTCCAGATAGAAAACATATGCCGCCAGCAGGAAAAATACTCCTCCGATTTCCTTGAAGCTTATGCCTTCGATACGTTCAAATGCCTGTGCCGCCATTACAAGAAGCACAAAGCTGAATGTGAACGAGTAGCGGTAGGGAAGCCAGTTCGGTACTTGAAAGCCGTGCCATACAAGGTCTACCGTGGACATATACATTGAAAGTATTACCGACAGAGCCAGCAGACCGAATCCGATTTTTTGACGGAGCTTTATGTTGCTGTTCATGAAATAAAGCGGAACAAGAAGGATAGTCATTACGCCGCAGTAAATAACAGGCGAGCCCTCCGGACGGCAGGTATCGTAAACATTAGGCAGCAGATTTACAAAGAAGTCGATGAAATCGAACTGCGTCTTCATTGTATAACTGGGAGTTGAGAACTCGAATTTTCCGAGGCTGAGGCTGTAATAAAGGGGAATAAGCAGCCATGCAGCGCAGACTGCCGCAATTACGCCTCCGCAGGCGAACTTTGCGCCCGAAAGAAGCATATGATTGAATTTAAACGGAACTGTTTCCGCCGAGATAAGAAAATAGTACGCAAGAAAATACAGACAGCAGAATATTGCTATCATCCAGCCGATATAAAAATTGGCGATGAACATTAGTGAAAGGGGAATAATGAATAGCAGCCACGTTCCTTTGTCAATGAGCCGTTCGATCCCAAGACAAATTATGGGCAGGTAAATGAGTCCGTCAAGCCACATCGGGTCCATAAGCTGGACTATCATATATGCCATAAGGCTGTAAAGGATTGCAAAGATAAGCGAGGTGTAAGGCGCTGTATTTTTTGACTTACGCAGGTAAAGGCAGAATGTTACCGAAGCTGTTCCGACCTTGAGCATCTGCATTATCAGCAGGGAAGTGGTCATGATAGATCTTGGCAGAAGCATTACCACAAGCGTGAACGGACTTGCAAGGTAGTAAGCGAATATGCCTATTGTTTCGCCGGTAAGGTTTCTGCTCCAGCTGTTTACAAAGCTGCCGTTTCCCCAGAAGGCGTCCCTGAGATTTTCAAAGTAATATACATACTGACCGTTCAGGTCGAGAACGAGGACCGATTCGTCACCGACCGGATATATTCCGAAAATAAGATATGAAACAAGCAGGATTATCATCGGAATAAAAAAAGCGAAAAGATAGATCCCCTTGCTTACAAGAAATGATTTAAAGCTGAATTTCAGCGATATCTGTGAATTTTCCAAAATGAACCTCCGTTCCGAGCTTTATAATATTTAATACTAAACACTCATTGAATTATGGGAATCTCTCGCCGAAAAATCCATATATGCAAGATTTTGCGGCGATTTCTTCTCCATAATTCTAATGGTGTTTAGTATAAGCATACATATTATATTATAAATGTTTTCCTCGGTCTTTACAATAGCTTTCAAGCAAATTTATCAAAAAAATAAAAAACTTTACTGAAAAAAGCGGTATTCTGCTGCATAAAAACAGAATACCGCTTTTGCTACTGTCTTATATGGATCCCTTGGGACTCTATAAATTCTTCAAGGTCTTCCTTTGCCTCTTCTGCCCATGAGGCTTCGTCCGGAATAAGATTATGTTTGTCACCGTTTGTTTTTACAGGCTTGCGCTCGGAAGTCAAAGCATTTTTGTCGGAAGGCTTTTTGCTTTTTTCCATAAAAATCATTCCTTCTTTAATTTATGCGGCAGCATTTGCAGCTGTTTCAGCAATAGGCTGAATACTTGTTACCAGATCAAGTATATAGAAAACCATAATTGTTATAATACTCCATGAGGTCATCAGGATAGGAAGCGTGCGCTTTTTGTGATGCTGATTATATTCCGGAAGCTTCAGCTTACCGGAGGCAAACTCTGACACAAGCACTATCAGACCCGAAATAAGGAAAATCGGCAAGAAAATAAAATTAAGCGTATATGAAAGATCTTCGTTAAAATATTCAACAACAGACGGTATTGAAGCAACAATATTGTTTGTCATATGGCAGATGATTGCAGGGATCAGCGAGCCTGTTTTTATCGTGATCATTGCCATCGGGATGCCTATAAGAAAACCGAGAGTAAACTGATAAGGATTGCCGTGCATGATACCGAAAATAAACGCCGAGAAAAATATTGCAAAGCGCTGGCTTATTTTAGCTGCACACCGCAGAACTACGCCGCGATAAATCAGTTCCTCTGCTATCGGAGCGAGAATTACCGCTGAGAAAATATCTACGGCATAAACCGACGGCTTATGCTCCAGAACATAATTAAGTCCCGAAACCTCAAGTCCCATAGACGCAAGAAAAATAGAAATAAAAATATTGCAAATAAACGATAACTGCTGAGCAAACAGCACCAGCATAACATATTTAAAGGTTTCCTTGCCGCTGACATTATCGGTTCTGAAAAGCTCTGTCGGGTTGTATTTTGCAAAAATACAGTAGCCTGCAAATGTGATTATCGCCATAATAGCAGGAAAGCAGCCGATTATCATATCCGCCATATTGAGTATAAGCATTCCGTCCTCGTTATACTGCGGGTCGGGATATGCAAAATAATATGCACTGTAACAAGAAACCGAGAACAATATATATAAGGTCAGCAGGGTGAGTCCTATTACATTATAATTGTGGCGTATCCGTCTTTTTTCGTCGGGTGCAACTTCAAACGTCTGATAATACATCTGAGGCGGTATCTGATTGGGAGGCAAAGGGGTAAATTGTCCGTAATTATTCATTTTGTTTAATATGCTTCTGAACGAAAGCATATCCTCCTTTAACTTGATTTTTACATATAGCGGATAACAGCAACGATACGTCCGATAATTTCACATTCGTCAACAATGATCGGGTCCATGGTATCATTTTCCGGCTGGAGACGGTAGTGGCCGTCCTCTTTGTAGAATGTTTTTACGGTAGCTTCTCCGCCGTTTACCATAGCGGCAACTATCTCTCCGTTGTGTGCCGTGGGGCATTTTTCAACGACAACTATATCTCCGTCGAGAATGGCGGCGTTTATCATGCTTTCGCCACGTACTTTAAGAGCGAACAGCTCGCCGGAATAGCTTTTAGGCTCGTGGAAATTTATGTAATCTGTAATATCCTCAACGGCAGTAATAGGCTGACCTGCGGTGATCGTTCCCACAAGAGGGATCTTAGCCGCACTCTTGCCTGCAAGCTTTATCGCACGGTTACAGCCGTCAACCTTTTCGAGATAACCCTCTGCAACAAGGGTATTAACATATCTTGCCGCAGTAGAGGTAGAACGGATATTAAGAGCAGCACATATCTCACGGATAGACGGTGCAAAGCCCTCCTCCATTCTTTCCTTGATGTACTCAAAAACACGTTTTTCCTTGTCGTTCATTAAAACCATCCTTTCATTTATTGTACTTGTTTTCCAGTAATTTCAATATTCTTCTTGCTGCCTTGTTGACATCTCCGCAGCCGAGGGTAACGATCAGATCTCCCTTTTCGGCGTGTTCGGCAACATACTGCGCAACAAGCTCAAAGTTTGCGTCATGCTCTTCCTCGTCAAAATAAACGCAGCTGTTAATTTTGTCTGCAAGAGCCTTTGTATGAATGTCAATAGTATTTTTTTCGCGTCCGCCCATAATTGACGTAAGCACGACTCTGTCGGCTATTGAAAGCGCCTTTGCGAAGTCGTCCAGCAGCAGGGCTGTTCTTGAAAAAGTAAACGGCTGGTGTACCGCCCATACCTTATTATATCCGAGCTTTACAGCAGCATTAAGAGTAACGGCAATTTCCGCAGGGTGATGAGCGTAATCATCCACAACGGTAATTCCGCCTGCTTCGCCGTATTTTTCAAAACGTCTGCCTGCGCCGCGAAAATCAAACAGGGCTTTTTTTATTGCTCCAAACGGCACGTCAACGCTTTCGGCAGCAGCAATTGCCGCAAGGGCGTTCAGTACGTTGTGCTTTCCCGCAACGTTAAGTGTAACTCTGCCGATGCACTCACCGCCGCAGTAAGCATCAAACTCCGTAACCAAGCCGTTAAGGGTGATATTATCAGCGTAATAATCATTTTCTTTGTTAAATCCGAAAGTGATTATTTTCTTGCCTGTTATGCCATTGACAGCTTTCATTGAATTTTCATCGTTGCCGTTGATAATAACGGTTTTTTTGGCGTTCTCGCAGAATTTACGGAACGATTTTATTATATTGTCAAGATTTTTAAAGTAATCAAGGTGATCCTCGTCAACATTGAGAATTACCGCCGTATCGACGGACAGGTTAAGAAAATGGTCCTGAAATTCGCAGGCTTCGCAGACCATAATATCGCTTTTTCCTGCAATTCCGCTGCCGTGGATAAGCGGAAGCTTTCCGCCGATAACTGCGCTTATGTCAAGACCGTACTCGACCAGTATCTGCGTGAGCATTGAAGTTGTTGTGGTTTTTCCGTGAGTGCCGCTTACGCATATTGCGTTGCTGAACTCTTCCGTAATTATACCAAGAAGCTGACTTCTTTCAAGCACGGGTACTCCGCTTGCTTTTGCGGCGATAAGTTCGGGATTATCGGACATTATCGCAGCTGTGTGAACTATCAGGTCTGCACCTTCGATATTTTCGGCACGCTGACCAAGATATACGGGAATACCCATATCTCTGACTGCCTGAAGCGTCTCGGTCTCGTTATTGTCAGATCCTGTCAAAAAATATCCTTTTGTGTGAAGTATCTGCGCCAGAGGGTACATTCCGCTGCCTCCGATGCCAATAAAATGGATATGACTGCTATTGTTTAAAATTTGTTTATTCAAAAAATACACCCCGCATATTTTTGTTTCAGAATTAGTTAAGAATAATCTGTTATACTATATGTCAGTGGTATACATAGTATCGGCAAATTTTTATTTTTCATACTGAATAATTTACCATCAAATGTTTAATAATATGCTTGTAAAACGTATATCACAAATGTCAATTACCAAGGAGGACGTTTCAATGAACATCACAGACATTAAAATCAGAAAAATTATCCCCGATGGCAGACTTCGTGCAGTAATTTCCATCACCATCGACAATATGCTCGCTGTACACGATATTAAGGTAGTACAGGGTGATGAAAGACTGTTCGTTGCAATGCCCAGCAGAAAAGACGAAAGCGGCATCTTCAGAGATATCGTTCACCCGATCTCTCCCGAAGCCCGTAAGCTTGTTGAAGATGAGATCCTCGACGCTTACACACGTCATATTGAGCAGATGCAGGCAGAAGCTGAAGCTGAAGAAGCAGGTCTTTGATCGCCGTACATCAATTTTGTGAGATAATTTTTCGGCAGTTCGTTGTTAATAGCGGACTGCCGAATTTTTTGCGTCCTGCGTTTGTTATTTGCCGAGAATGCGTGCCGCTTTAAGAATAGCACACTGAGTCTTTGCATCGGGTATTTCGTTGTTCATTATCATTTCAACGGCGTCCTCAAGCTTGATCTTGATAACGTCAAGGAACTCATCGTCATCCAGATCCTGTTTATCGAAGGAAAGTCCCGTTGCAAGATACATATGGATCTTTTCGGTAAGATATGCGACCGAGGGATAGCACACGCCGAGGTACTCGAATTTTTCACAGACAGCGCCTGTTTCTTCGCGAAGCTCCCTAAGACCTGCCTCCCGGTGGTCTTCGCCGAACTCAAGCTTTCCTGCAGGAAGCTCCACAAGAGCCTCCTGAAAAGGATATCTGAACTGTTTTACCATAAGTATTTCGCCGTTTTCATTGACAGGAACGATGCATACTCCGCCGGGGTGAACGACCAGTTCGCGAGTAACGATATCGCCATTTTCAAGTTCAGCCTTATCTTTTTTTACGGTAATTATCTTTCCGTCGAAAATAAGTTCTGAGCTTACAGTTTTTTCAAAAAGGTGCATAGTTAAGCCTCCATAATGGAATTATATGTAAGAAACACACAACAAATGTTCTTTTTTTAAATATTATACCATACAAAAAACCTTTTAACAAGAGGTTTTAGCTATTTTTTCAATATTTTTTTTAATAAATTTGCGATAAACGGTTTTTTAGCTTTTTTTTTCAAAGCTATTTACATTTATTAATAATTATGTTATAATATTAATGATTAATTTACGCTTTTTATAAAATCAGTCTAAACCTATTGCTCATTACTTTAGCCAAAGGAAGGAATGGTACATAATGTCAAAAACTATTTTGGTTACCGGCGGAGCAGCAAGCGGAAAGTCCAGATGGACGGTCTCTTATTTTGCCGCCTGTGATTATGTCCTTTATCTTTGTGTAACCGACAAAGTGGACGCCGATACCTTGCACCGAATAGAATACGGTAACAAACAGAATTTTGTTGAATGGGATATTAGAACAGGTACTGACAGCAACCTTGCCGAGCTTGTTACAGACCACAAATTTGTTATTCTTGACAACCTCGGGGCATATGTTTCAAAGGTTATAGGCGATATGTGTCCGAATCCCGATGATATGACTACGGAATTAAAAAAATCAATTGAAAAAAAGGTTATCGGCGACATATCCGACCTTTACGACGAGGTTATGGCTATCGACGGAAGCATGATAACAATTACACTTGAAACAGGCTTTTCTGTTATGCCCAACAACCGTGAACAGCAGAATTTCAGAGAGATACTCGGAACAGTCAATCAGAGAATAGCAAATATGTCCAATGAGGTTTATCTTTCCGCAAGCGGAATACAATTCAGAATAAAGTAACTGTATACAGTTCAGAAAGGATAGGTTTTATTTATGACGTTTGAAGAATTTATTATGCAGGCAAGAGCCATTAATGCTTCCGATATTCACCTTACAGTAGGTGCTCCCACAGTTGCCCGTGTTAACGGTGAACTGGTAAAATTCGGCGATCTTACAGATGTTATCGTCAACCGTACTATCCGCTCCACGCTTTCAGCTGAGCAGGAAAAGCTTCTGACAGAGGGTCACGATATAGACTTCTGCTTTGAACTTGGAAACGGCGCAAGACAGCGTGTGAATGTTTTCCGTCAGGGCGGCAGACTTGCTGCTTGTATCAGACTTCTCAATGACAAGATACCGACTCTTGAGGAACTGAAAATGCCTCCTGCTCTTGCAGAGCTTGCTCAGAAAAGAAGAGGACTTATACTTGTTACAGGTCCGACAGGTTCAGGTAAATCCACAACGCTTGCGGCTATCATCGACAATATCAACAAGCGCCGTGCCTGCCACATTATTACTATCGAAGACCCTGTTGAGTACCGCTATACTCAGGATAAGGCTACTATTCACCAGCGTGAGATCGGCAGAGACGTTCCTTCATTCAGCTATGCACTCAGAAGCGCACTCCGTGAGGATCCCGATGTAATCCTCGTAGGCGAAATGCGTGACTTTGAAACAATTTCACTTGCTATGACAGCTGCCGAAACAGGTCACCTTGTACTTGCTACGCTTCATACATCCAGCGCAGCTCAGACTATCGACCGTATCATCGACGCCTGCCCTGTTGACGCTCAGGAACAGGTTCGTGCGCAGCTTGCAAATATGATACAGGGTGTTATCGCACAGAATCTTATTCCTACAGCAGACGGAAAGGACAGAGTTGCTGCTCTTGAGATCATGTTAGGAACAGATGCTATCAAGAACCTTATCCGTGTAAATAAAATACCTCAGATCACTTCTACAATGCAGTCAAGTACACGTCAGGGTATGTGTACTCTTAACGATTCGCTTGCAAAGCTTTATAAAAAAGAGGTTATTTCTTACGAAACAGCTCTTGAGTACAGTTCCGACAGAGCTGAACTTGAAAAAACTCTTAGCTCAATGGCAGGTTTTTAAAGCTTTGATTATAGAATACCCTCATCCTGCTGTGATGAGGGTATTTTTCATTTATATCAATAATGCTTTACTGATTTAAGGAGCGATATGAATATGGAAGAAAAAAAGTTTTTTGCTATAATTTCAAGAATGAAGTATATCAACCGCTGGGGACTCATGCGCAACACCATTACCGAAAATATCAGTGAGCATAGCCTTGAAACTGCTTTTATCGCACACCTGCTTGCACTTTACCGTAATGTACGCTTCGGCGGAAATGTTGACCCTGAAAGAGCTGCGCTGCTGGCAATGTATCACGACGTTACCGAAATTATTACGGGGGATCTGCCCACGCCTATAAAGTATTACAGTACGGAAATAAAGGCGGAGTATGACAGGGTGGAGGAGATCGCAAAAGAAAAAATCATCAGTTATCTTCCCGATGATTTGAAGGAATATTACCGTCCGCTTTTGGGTAAAACCGATGATGAAGCGGAGCTCTGGCAGCTTGTTAAGGCAGCGGATAAGCTTTCCGCTTTGATAAAATGTATTGAGGAACGGCATATGGGAAATCTGGATTTTTCCAATGCTGAGCAGAGTACACTTGAAGCGGTCAGGGCTATGAAGCTTCCCGAAGCGGATGAGTTTATAAAAGAATTTTTGCCGTCCTACGGGCTTACTCTTGACGCGCAGGTGTAAGATTTTTTGAATATTGGTTTTATATATTGTTTATTTCATACTGACGTCATCAAGTTACAAAAACAAAGTTTTATTAAAAATAAATTGCGAAAGAAACGCAAAGCCGCTTTTGACACAAACATCAAAAGCGGCTTTGTATTATACATTTGTTAAAAGACTACGGAAATTTGAATTTTATCAGCCCATTACAGCTACAACTTCGTGAACGCCGCCGTCAAAGTTCGGGAGAACATTGCCCTCGATAGCCTTGCCGTCAACAGTTACAGACTTGATACCCTTTGAAACGTGATCGGGGTTCTCAATCTTGATATTGTATGTGGCACCGCGGTAGAAACGTGAAACTGTGTAGCCGTCCCAAGCCTTAGGAATGGACGGGTCGATCTTCAGGCCGCTGTAATCGGGAATGATACCCAGAATGTACTGGGAGATAGCAACGAAGTTCCAAGCAGCAGTACCTGTGAGCCAGCTGTTCTTAGCTTCGCCGAAACGCTTAGCGTCCTTGCCTGCGATCATCTGAGCGTATACATAAGGCTCAGTTCTGTGGAGCTTTTCGTCCTCCTGATATGCAGGAGCAATTCTTGTGTAGTAATCGAATGCAAGGTCGCCCATGCCTGCATGAGCAGCAGCGCACATGATCCATGCGTTGTTGTGGCAGAAGATACCTGCGTTTTCCTTGTATCCGCCGGGATATGTAGAGATCTCGCCGTATTCTACAACGTACTTTGTGAACGCAGGGTTGTTAAGAACAAGACCATGCTCTGTACCGAGGTATTTGTCGATGCTTGCCATAGTCTTTTCGGTGAACTCCTTGCCGCCGATATCGGACATTACGCAGAAGCCCTGAGGTTCGATAAAGATCTTGCCCTCATCGTTTTCGTGGGAGCCGACCTTCTTGCCGTAAGCGTCGTATGCACGGAGGAACCATTCGCCGTCCCAGCCGTACTTAACGATAGCTTCCTTCATCTTGTCGATCTCAGCCTGAGCCTTGTCAGCCTCGGCATTGTCGCCCATTCTGCGGCAAAGCTCAACGTATTCCGGTCCGATGTATGTGAACATACCTGCGATCATTACGGACTCGGCTGTTTCTTCGTTCAGCGGCTTACCTGTTTCGGGGTCAACTTCCTTAGCGATGTTTGAAGCTGTATTCTGGAAGCTTTCGCCGGGAACACGGGAGAAGCAGTTAAGGTTAAGGCAATCGTTCCAGTCAGCACGTCCGATAAGGGGCAGACCGTGAGGACCTTTGTTGTTTACAACGTGATAGAAGCTTCTCTTCAGGTGGTCGAGCAACGGCTGTGCAAGAGCAGGATCGTTCTTGTAGTCAACCATTTCCTTGAGGATATCGTAGTCGCCTGTTTCCTTGATATAAGCGGCTGTGGAAAGGATCATCCAAAGTGGGTCATCGTTGAAGTTTGTACCTGCTGCGTCGTTGCCCTTCTTGGTAAGAGGCTGGTACTGGTGGTAGTTGCCGCCGTCCTCAAGCTGAGTAGCGGCAATATCGAGAATTCTCTCTCTTGCTCTTTCGGGGATCTGGTGAACGAAGCCGAGAAGGTCCTGGTTGGAGTCACGGAAGCCCATTCCGCGTCCGATACCGCTTTCAAAGTAAGAAGCGGAACGGGACATATTGAATGTAACCATACACTGGTACTGGTTCCAGATGTTGACCTGTCTGTTGAGCTTTTCGTCGGGGGAGTTGAGAGTATACTTTGCAAGCAGCTCGTCCCATGTCTTCTTGAGTTCTGCAAGTGCAGCGTCAACTTTTTCTGCGGTGTCGTACTTAGCCATCATCTCGTAAGCCTTGGACTTGTTCATTGTGCCGTCTGCATTGAACTTTTCAGGGTAAGGATTCTCAACGTATCCGAGCATGAATACGAGAGTCTTTTCCTCGCCTGCCGCAAGGGTGATCTCCTTATAGTGGGAAGCGATAGGCGACCAGCCGTCAGCAACGGAGTTTGCAGGCTTGCCGTCCATAACTGTCTGAGGATTGTGGAAATCGTGGTAGATATCGCCCATGAAGGTCTCACGGTCGGTATCGTATCCGTCAACAGTGTCGTTTACTGCATAGAAAGCGAAGTGGTTTCTTCTTTCCTTGTATTCGGTCTTGTGGTAGATAACAGCGCCGTTCTTTTCAAGTTCTACCTCGCCTGTATTGAAGTTTCTCTGGAAGTTTGTGGAGTCATCCTGAGCGTCCCAGAGACACCACTCGATAAAGGAGAACAGCTTGAAGTTCTTGGGAGCGCCGCTTTCATTTTTGAGGACTACCTTCTGTACCTCACCTGTGAAGTTCTGGGGAACGAAGAAGGTTACCTCAGCAGAAAGACCGTTCTTCTTGCCGCTGATAACGGTATAGCCCATACCGTGGCGGCACTTGTATTCGTCAAGCTCTGTCTTGACAGGCGACCAGCCGGGATTCCATACTGTGCCGTTGTCGTTTATGTAGAAGTAGCGTCCGCCTGCATCTGCGGGGACGTTGTTGTAGCGGTAACGTGTGATACGGGCAAGACGAGCGTCCTTATAGAAGTGGTAGCCGCCTGCCGTGTTGGAGATGAGGGCAAAGAAATCCTGTGTGCCGAGGTAGTTGATCCAAGGGTAAGGGGTCTTTGGCGAGGTAATGACATACTCTTTGTTTGCGTCATCATAGAAGCCGAATTTCATCTGAAAAACCATCCTTTCTGCTATACCGTGTCGTCACGGTTAATTCTGCATTTCAGCAGATAAATTTAATGACAATAGCAACCGCAGACAAAGCTGAGTTTGTCCGCACTATTAAAGTCATTATACCATGTTAAACGTTTTATATCAATAGCGGAAATTAATTTTACCGAAACTTTTATAACGAAAATTTCTCGCTTTTTTTGTGCATTTCCATAGAAAAGCGTTCAATAGGGGGTATTGTTCTGTTACACGACAGACTGGGCAATGCTTTGCACAAGGTTAGTATATTCGGGTCGGACAGCTTTGTATACCTCTACTCCTCGTTCCATACCGAAAATTTTCAGTATGCCGCGGTAAAACTGCTGCTTTCCGTCTGTACTTTTCAGCAGTTCAAAAACGGCGACTGCTTCGCTGCTGTCGGTAACTCCTGCTTTTGCAAGGGCATTTTGCAGGTTCTGAGGAATCTTTGTCCGGTCGGCTGAAAATGTTTTTTCCTGCTTGACGGAAGAAGCCTTTTTTCTGCCTTTGGCTCTGCCGTTTTTCTTTGGAGAAGTATCTTCTTTTTCCGTAATTTCCTCAGCAGCCGCAGAAGCAGCTTCTGCAATTGCGGAAGAGCCTGCTTCGGCAAGAGCTTCATTTTTATCGTCCTGCTGTATCTTAGCTGTGAAAGGTCTTTCAAGAGGCAGCAGTGCACGGTTGATATTCGGAGAACCGCTTATGGTGATATCGGCGGCAAGACCGCTTCTTTCCCAGAAGGTTTTGACGTATTCATAGCCCCTATCGTTGCTTATTATGCAGAAATTTTTCTCTTTGCCCTGACAGATGAGATATCCCAGAAAGCTTGAAAGCTGAAAATCAAGAGCGTTTTTTCCGCCGCTTGAAACGTTGTAGTAGATAACCTCGGCAGGACTTGAAAGCAGATTCAGATGCGCTGTAAAGGACATATTAGCTGCATTTGCGGTGTAAAAAATATAAACCTTGTCCTCCTTTGTAAGCTTTTGTATACCGGAAATTCCGGCGGAAGAAACATTTTCAAAATCAACCAGATATACTGCCATTTTATCAATCCTTTCCGTTGTTTTATGTTTACTTGCTGTGAGTCTGGAGTGCTGCCGCAAGGTACAGTGAGCCTGCTATGACTACCATTCCGTCCGTGCCTGCAAGAGTTACCGCCCTTGAAACGGCGTCGTTCACGCTTGAAACCTCCGCTTCGCTGAACATTTCCGCAAGCTTTGGAGCAAAGACCGTTTTGGGTGCAAAGCCGTCAAGACAGACTGCCCTATCAATATAGCGGCTTATATAGCCTATTGCAGTCTGCCAGTCCTTGTCCGCCATCATTCCGCAGACCATGATCTTCGGCGTTTTTGGGATCGTTCGCACAAAGTCGGCAAGAGCCTTCATTCCGTCCGGATTATGAGCGCCGTCTATCATTATAAAGGGCTTGTCCTCGTGGACTATCTGACATCTGCTGGGTACCTGTGCGGATTTTACTCCCTCATAAATATGGATGTATGAGATTTTTCTGAATCCGTTTTTCTTCAGGGTATCAAGCGTTTCGATCGCCGTAAGAGCATTGTCTATCTGATGTCTGCCGACCATCGAGGTAATATAGGTCAAACCCTTGTAAACAAAACGGTTTCCTGTATAATCGCATTTTTCAATTTTCAGCCTTTCGGTATTAGGCGTAACAAACGGCGAATTGAACTGTGCCGCAGTTCTGTACATCAGCGCATAGACCTCACGTTTCTGGGACGGTGCAAGCACAAGGGGACATTCCTGCTTGATAATTCCTGCTTTCTGTCTTGCGATTTTATCTATGGTATCGCCGAGGATAGCGGTGTGGTCGAGAGATATAGAGGTTATTACAGAAGCGCAGGATTTCTCTATTATATTCGTGCAGTCGAGAAGTCCTCCGAGACCTGCTTCAAGTACGACAATATCACATTTTTTCGCCGCAAAATAAATAAAAGCAATTGCAGTAGTTATTTCAAACTGTGAGCAGTCGGTGCAAAGACCGTCGATGATCGGCTGTATCTGCGTAACGATCTCAGCCAGCTCCATATCTGAAATATTTATTCCGTCAATGCGTATCCTGTCGTTGTAAACTACGATATAAGGTGAGGTGAATTCGCCTGTTTTATAGCCTGCTTTTGTCAGCGAATTTGCGATCATCCGCACGGTTGAGCCTTTGCCGTTTGTTCCGGCAACGTGGACGAAATTCAGTCCGTTTTGGGGATTGCCCAGCGCACGCATTATCCTTGCAAATCTCAGCAGGTTGTTCACGGGCTTTCCGAGCTTTGAAAAGCCGTTCAAATATTTCATTGCTTCGTAGATATCCAAATTTTATTCAGTCCAATCGGTTATTAATACAAACTTAATTATACCACATTTATTTTCTGACTGCAATGGAATAATTTAGTTAAGTCCCTCTTTATCGGAAATATTATCAAAAAGCGTTTGTATAAATTGTGAAAAATTATCTTGAAATACAGATAGAAATATGTTACAATAAAAGCAATAATTATCCGAACGTTAAAGGAGGATCAATATGTCTGACATTTTAAACGCTTCTCCCGAAAATGAAGCTGTTGATATTGCCGAGCTTCCTTGGCTTATTTTTACTCTCGGCGGCAACGCTTACGCCGTAAACAGCAGGTATGTTAACGGCATTGAAATGAAGCCTTCTAACATTACTCCGCTTCCCGAAGCTCCCGATATTTACTGCGGACTCGTTGAGCGCAGGGGAGAGGTCTATCCGCTTCTTGATATGAGAAAGACCTTTCATTTTCCGTCGGTTGACGAAGAAGTAAAAAGCTTTATGGCTATGATGGAACAGCGCAAAAAAGACCATATTAACTGGGTCGATACTCTTGAGAAATGTGCCGAAACCGGTGAGCCGTTTGTTCTTGCGACCGACCCGCATAAGTGTGCGTTCGGTATATGGTACGATAATTTTGTTAAGAACAATACTTCGGCAGCTCTGCATATAAAAAAGGTAGAAGAACCTCACAGAAAGCTTCACGAAACAGCTCACGATGTTATTGCCGCTTCGGAAAATAACGATCCCGACAAGGTGAGGGCGCTTATCAAAAAGGCGAGAGAGGATTATGTTCCAAAGGTTCTTGCCGTTCTTGATGAGTCGGAACACGCTTACAGAAGCACTTTCAAGGAAACTGTAGTTGTGCTTTCGGACGGTGTTCAGATGCTTGGACTTCTCGTTGATGAAGTTCTTGCAGTAGATAAGATCGAACCCATTACAGGCAGCGGAAACATGAATCTTCTTATGCAGTCGAGATTCTTTGAGGGCGTTGCCCGTAACGACAAGGTTGATCTTGAGATCCTTATTGTGGACGAGGATGAGCTGCTCAAGCTTTCCGATGTTGAAAAGTAAAAAAATAATATTTATGAGCCTGCTGCCGCGGTTGACAGCAGGCTTGTTTTGCATTAAAATAATATTACTATTAACTGAAAAGGAGCTTTGATTTGGCAAGAATTTATCCGCTGTTCTCATCAAGCAAGGGTAACAGCACTTACATAGGAACTAAAAACGAAGGCATACTTATTGATGACGGTGTGTCGTTCAGCAGGCTGAAAAAAGCAATGGAACTCAACGGGCTTTCTCTTGAAGCGATAAAAGCGGTTTTTATTACACATGAACACAGCGACCATACAAAGGGTCTTGCTATGCTGACAAAAAAAATAAACGCACCCGTTTTTGCGCAGGGCCTGACTCTGGAGTACCTGTTGGGAAGCGGTCTTATCAAAGGCGACCACTGCGAGATAAAGGACGGCGAAGAGGTCTGCGGAATGAGGGTGCAGTGCTTTAATACCCCACATGATACGCAGGAATCATGCGGATATAAAATTACCTTTCCGGACGGAAAAACCGCCGCTGTCTGCACCGACCTTGGATATGTCCCCGAAAATGTATCTGCGGCTCTTCTGGGTACAGACTGCGTTCTGCTGGAAGCTAACTATGATGTTGAAATGCTCAGGAACGGAACGTACCCTTACTATCTGAAAACCCGTATTTTCAGCAAGAACGGGCATCTCTCAAACACAGACAGCGGAGCGTTTGCAGAAAGACTTGTTGAAAGCGGTACTACCCGTCTTATTCTGGGGCATCTT
The DNA here is from genome assembly GCA_945876755.1 of uncultured Clostridia bacterium. GTDB lineage: Bacteria > Bacillota > Clostridia > Oscillospirales > Ruminococcaceae > RGIG8773. Next base: position 51,807 of record CAMCPM010000005.1, on the reverse strand, counting down.
TCGCAGGAGAACAACACTCCCCAAATTGCCGAAAGTACCGTTACTGCCTGTCTGGAAAGATTCAGGAGAAATGCCGATTACACTTTGAATGTTGCTCCCGTTGAAACAAGCGGCGGTTTTATTGCAATATGAAAGGAGCTGCTTGATATGCTTAATGTGAATCTTATTACCGTAGGCAAGCTTAAAGAAAGCTATCTGCGCGAGGCGTGTGCCGAGTATGTCAAAAGGCTTGGAGCATTCTGCCGCCCTAATATAGTTGAACTTCCTGAAAGCAGGCTTCCGGAGCGTCCGTCTGAAAAGGAAATCGCGGCGGCGCTTTCCTCAGAGGGGAAAAATATGCTTGCCTATTTAAACGGCAAGGACTGCTTCAATATTGCTATGTGCATTGAGGGCAAACAGCTTTCTTCGGAAAAGCTTGCGGAAAAGATAGGGCAGATTTCGGTAGATGGAAAAAGTACGCTTAATATTGTTATAGGAAGCTCCTGCGGAATTGCGGAAGAAATAAAATCAATGTGCGGATTTCGTCTGTCAATGTCAGAGATGACATTTCCCCACCAACTTGCAAGGGTAATGGTTCTGGAGCAGATATACCGCGGATTTCAGATACTTAACGGCGGAAAATATCACAAATAGCCAATTATTATAAATCCGGTTCCTTTTTTTAGTTGGATATGCAAAATTTAAGAAGAAAATTATATTTTATCATTGACATTTGTTATTAAATTAGTTATAATATTTTTAAATAAAGTTTAAGTGTGCTTTTGATTTTTTATTGCAATTTTTTTCAGATTTTAAGGAGGATTATGTTATGGCTACAACTAAAAAAACTACCCCTGCTGAAATTAAGGAAAATGCTGTAAAAGCAGCTGAAACTGTTGCAGCAGAAGTAAAACCGGAAGTTAAGCAGGAACCTGCAAAGAAACCGGCTGCAAAGAAGCCTGCCGCTAAGAAAGAAACTGCTCCGAAGGCTGATAAGAAGCCCGCAGCTAAGAAGCCTGCAAAGAAAGCAGCTGCTAAAACTGAAGAAAAGCCTGCTGCTAAAAAGGCAAGCAAGAAAAAAGGCATTTCTTATGATGATGTTGTTGCTGCCGCTAAGAAGAAGGTTGCCGGCGCAGATATCACAAAGATCAAGTATCCTATCCCTGCAAACGTTGAACTGAACGGCGCTGCCGACGGTATTTTCTATATTTACATTGACAGCGATAATATTTCTGTTGAACCTTATAAGTATGACGATTACGATGTTTATATCCGTGCTGACGCCGAGGAATTTATGAATGTTATCAGCGGCAAGAAAAACATTTATGACGCTCTTGCCGAGGGTCTTATCAAAATTGACGGCAACACAAAGAAGGCTATTCTTCTTATCCACGCAGCATTCTGATTTTCATGACAGCATAATTAAAGCCGCATAGTTTTTCTATGCGGCTTTTTTGTATAGCAGCGGCTTATCTGCCATACCGTTTATTGATACTAAAAACCAATTAAACTGTAGACAAAAAAACTTCGCATAATCTATATACGCAAGATTATGCTCGATTTTTTGTACAGTTTTTAAATGGTTTTTAGTATGATACGAAAGGAGGTATGTTCGGTGGTATTTTATACTTTTATTGATGAATCCGTTTCGGCAAAAGAACAGCATGAAGCTGCACACGGACTTTTGAAAACTGTACTGAAAAAATACTATGAAATTGAAAATTACACCGTTGAGTATGGCGCTCACGGCAAGCCTTATTTGGCAGAGTATACTGATTTGCATTTTAATCTAAGTCATTGCAGAGGACTTGTTTTGTGCGGAGTTTCAAAAAGCGGTATCGGTGTTGACGCAGAGCTTATCCGACCTTACAGCGGAAATGCAGCTAAGCGGATTTTTTCCGGTGCGGAGGTCGAGCTTGTCCGTAAAAGCGAAGACCCCGATGAAATGTTTTTCCGGCTCTGGACGTTAAAAGAAGCCTTGGGAAAAAATATCGGAACAGGTATTTCGGGAATGAAAGATTTTGAATTTTCTTTTACAGACGGAAAACCTGTGTGCAGAAATTTTCCCGAAAAATTTTTCGTGCATACAGTCCTGAACAAAAAATGGGCTGTCAGCGTTTGTGCCGACAGCCACGATTTTGATCTTATTGAAATTAATAGAAACGTTTTTTGCTTCTGATAATAATAATTGTTACGACAACGGCAACAGCTACTACTACTGTGATAACAACGATAAGTACGATGGGGATTCCGCCGCTGCTTTCTTTCTCAGCAGGAGCAGGTGAGGTTTCCGTTTCGGCAGCAGTTGTTTCAGCAATTGTTGTTTCAGCTGTAGTTTCTGCAGCGGTCGTTTCAGCGATCGTAGTAGTTTCTTCAGGCTTTTCACAAGCGGTAACGGTAAATTTAGTTACAGTCATTACAATGCCGCAGTCACCGAGACACATATTGTCAACGGTTGAAAAATCATCGCTGCCAAAAGCGGTTACCATATCTTCATATACAAATGTCGCAGATGTATCATCATATTCAACCGGAGATATCTTTGCCCAGATCTCAGGCTTTGCGGTTGAATAATTCTGAAGAACAAGTTCTACAGGAGCCATGTTCGGATTAGTCCATTCACCGTCAAGTTCAAACTCAACAATGATCTTTGTATCGGGTGTAAATCTTCCGCAGTTAAATGAACCTCTGTCATAAGTAACAGACTGTCCCCAGCTGCCGTTGGTAGCCTTTGCTTTTGCAACGGAAAGCTCAACGTCTTCGGTTTCGGCAGAAACGCAAACTGACATGATCGCAGCAGTCATAAAGACGATCATTGCTGTAAGAGCAGCTTTAAATATCTTTTTCATACTCTTTTTCTCCTTAATCTCACACAAATCTTTAAAATAGATAACTTAATTTTACTCTATTTAGAGGTTGTTGTCAACAGCATTCGGCATTTTCAACACAAACGACAAAATGCAAAACAGCCTAAAGGATTTCGTTTGTTAATTTGCTCAATATGCTGAAAATATTTTCTAAATAATTTTTAAAGTGTTCAAAGTTAATACAAAAAGTTTCCGGAGAATAATTTTTTTTATGGTGGAAAGAATAAAATCAAAAAGGAGATATAAGCTTATGAACACGGAAAAAATGATAATTAACGAAATTGACAGCCGCCTTGCCCGTCTCGGAGAGCATTATCATGATGAAAAGAATACAAACGGAAATCCTTACGGTGAAATGCTTGCTGCCGAATCCAAGCTGCTGAATACAGCTCTTGCAAACGAGCTTAGAAGCCTGAAAGAGTTTATTGAAGCCAATTCAAAGAATTAATCTTTTTCCTTGAAGCCCCAGCCGTCAAGTCCTGCACGGCGCATAGCCCCGAAAATGCGGTCGGAGAAGCCCTTGTCGGCTTTATCTCTTTCCGCAAGAAACTGTTTCGTTTTTTCGCGGGAGGTGTGACCGTCAGCAGGACATTTTGATTTTACTATTTTAAGACCGTTGCGGTTTGCTGCGCTTCGGATAGCTTTTTCGGGAGCAAACACAAGAGGTCTTATCATGGTTATATCCTTTCTTGAAAGATAGCTTTTCGGAGCAAAGCAGCCAAGACGTCCCTCGTTGAAAAGGTTCATGATAAATGTTTCCACCACGTCCTCGTAATTGTGTCCGAGGGCGATCTTATTGCAGCCTGCCTCTTTGGCTGCATCGTGAAGAGCGCCTCGTCTCATTCGGGCGCAAAGACTGCACGGGTTAGTTTCCTGCCTTACGTCAAAAACTATCTCACCGATATGGGTGCGTTTAAGGATATACTCAACCCCCATCTCTTTGCACATTTCATCAACGGAGGAATAATCACCGTCCGTGCCGCCGAAACGGGGGTCAAGAGTTATAGCAACTACCTCGTAATCAATGCCGATAAAGCGTTTCAGCATAACAAGACCCTTTAGCAGAACAAGGCTGTCCTTGCCCCCCGAAACTCCCACGGCAATTTTGTCGCCGTTTTGGATAAGGTCGAACTCCTGAATTGCTTTGCGCATATAGCCAAGAATTTTCTGCAATATATCACTTCCCGAATAAAAGGGCGGAGATTACTCCGCCCTTAAAATTTTATTTCTGCAATGTGCCGTGAGAAAGAGCTGTAAGATATGCGTTGATAAAGCCGTCAAGGTCGCCGTCCATAACAGCGCTTATGTTGCCGTTTTCAAAGCCTGTGCGGTGGTCTTTTGCAAGAGTGTACGGCATGAATACATATGAACGTATCTGTGCGCCCCATGCGATTTCCTTCTGCACGCCCTTGATGTCCTCGATTTTTTCAAGATGCTCGCGCTCCTTGATCTCAACAAGCTTTGACATGAGCATTTTCATAGCGTAGTCCTTGTTCTGGTACTGGCTTCGCTGAGTCTGGCAGGATACGACGATACCTGTGGGAATGTGTGTAAGACGTACCGCAGAGGAGGTCTTGTTTACTTTCTGTCCGCCTGCGCCGGAAGCACGGTAGAAGTCTATTTCCAGATCTTCGGGACGAATCTCGATATTGGTGTCAGCTTCGCTCATTTCGGGCATTACTTCAAGGGAAGCAAAGGAAGTGTGACGGCGTCCCGAGCTGTCGAAAGGCGATACACGCACAAGACGGTGAACGCCCATCTCCGACTTTAAGAATCCGTAAGCGTTAAGTCCCTCGATAAGCAGCGAAGCGGATTTCAGACCGGCTTCATCGCCGTCAAGATAGTCAAGAGTAGTTACCTTGAAGCCGTGGCTTTCAGCCCACATATTGTACATACGGAAAAGCATCTGTGCCCAGTCCTGAGCCTCTGTTCCGCCTGCGCCTGCGTGGAATGTGAGAATGGCATTCTTGCTGTCGTACTCTCCCGTAAGCAGGGTAGTCAGTTTCATAGCCTCAAGTTCCTTAACGAAGCGGTCGGCGTCGTGCTTTATCTCAAGAGCAGTTTCCTCGTCCTCGTCTTCCTCCATGGTAAGCTCTATCATGGTAAGAGCGTCTTCAAGCTTTTCGTTGAGCTTGTTGTAGCTTTCAATAGTCGCTTCATCATGCTTGATAGTCTGCATGACCTTCTGTGAATTTTCAAGGTCGTCCCAGAAGCCGTCTTTGCCGGATTCCTCCTGCAAACGGGCGATTTCCTCCTTAGCCTTGTCGATATTGAGAATATCGTAAAGCTCTTTCATATCCTTGCGGTAGCCCTCAAGCTCAACTTTGAGTTCGTCAAGTAATAACATTTATTTTCTCCTCTCATTCTGTATAATTATTTAATGTGTTTATAATAGCGTATGCCATATCGTCTGTCATATGCCTTAAAGGCGGAATATGAATAAACAACGCTACTTTTCAGTTGTCTTTTTTACAAGCTCAGCATATTTTGCAGGTTTAAGCTTAGACTGATAAAAACGCTGTGCGCTGTAAAGTCCCCAGTAGCCCGAAAGCATATAGCTGATGGCAATTGCAAGAGCGTAAAAGGCAAGTCCGCCTGCGCCGAAAAGCTCGATACTGAGTATGATCGTTGCAAAGGGACAGTTGGTAACGCCGCAGAAAACTGCCAGCAGACCTACCGCAGCTGCAAAGCTTGGGTCAAGTCCCAGAAGACCGCCGAAAAAGCAGCCGAAGGTAGCGCCGGTAAAAAAGCTTGGAACTATCTCTCCGCCCTTGAAGCCTGCTCCCAGAGTCAGCGCTGTGAACAGTATTTTCAGAGCAAAGGCAACAGGCGAAGCGCTTCCCGAAAAGGCACGTTCAATAACGTTCATGCCTGCGCCGTTGTAATCGGTAGTACCGAGCAGAAGCGTAAGCGCAATTACAATAAAACCGCCTGCAGCTACACGGATATAATCATTTTTGATGTATTTTTTGTAAAGCGCACCAATACCCTTTATCGCAAAGCAGAATAGTACGCTTACCGCTGCACAGCCGATACCCAAAGCGGTAACTCTTAGCAGGTCGGGAGCCGAGCTGCCGTTTAAAGAGGGTATTCCGCTTACAATAAACGATTCGGGTTCTGCGCCGAAGAGACGGGCAACAAGTGAAGCTGTTATTCCCGAGACCATGCAGGGAACAAATGCGGAATACTGCGCCGCCGCAACTATGGTTACCTCAACGGCAAAAACTGCCGCTGCAACAGGCGTACCGAACAGTGAGGCAAATCCTGCCGCCATACCGCACATGATAAGCGTTGCCGTATCGTTTTTATCCATTTTGAAAAGCTTTCCGAAAGGTGAGGCAAGGCTTCCGCCGATTTGCAGAGCCGCTCCCTCACGGCCTGCCGAACCACCGGTAATGTGGGTCAGGAACGTAGCCGCAAAAATCAGCGGAGCAAGCTTCAGCGAAACCTTTTCCTCTGAGCGTGCGCCTTTGATGATGTTGTTTGTGCCGGGGTCTTGCGAAAGCCCCGTTATCCTGTACAGAAAAACTATTGCAAGACCTGCGACCGGCAGCGCAAAAATTATGGCCCTGTTTTCAGTGCGGAATTCTGTGGCAAAGCTTAGCGCATAATGAAACGCCGTTCCTGCCAGACCCACGATTATGCCCACTATGATCGCAATAAAAAACCATTTGATAAAGCCTATTATAAGCTCCTTGTAGCCGTGGGCAAACCCCTCCGATTTTTTATCCTTGTTTTTTTCAGACATTTGCCGAATGATCCTTTCCTTTGCTGTACTGCTGTATTTCTATTTTTCCAGCATAAGCAGAATTTCCCTGAGAAGCTTGCAGGCGACCGCAGTCGAAACTCCGCTGGGGTCATACTGTGGAGAAAGCTCATTGATATCTGCACCCACAATGTTCAGTTCTTTCAGTTTGAACACTGTTTCAAGCAGTTCTGTGAACTGTACTCCGCCTGCTTCGGGCGTACCCGTACCGGGAAATATTGACGGGTCAAGAACATCCATATCAATTGTCAGGTACACGTTCTTGCCCTTTAATTCCTCTGCGGCTTTTTCGATGCCGTCAAGACCCAATTTGTTCATTTTAGTATGTTCTGCGGCAAATTTAAATTCCTCACGTTCGCCGCTTCTTATGCCGAACTGGTAGATATGTCCGTCGCCCACCAACTCCCAGCAGCGGCGCATTACGCAGGCGTGGGATTTTTTCACGCCGAGGTAATCGTCACGCAGGTCAGCATGAGCGTCAAACTGAATAATATATAAATCCTTGTACTTTTTGTGTACCGCATTTACTGCTCCAAGGGTAACGGAATGTTCTCCTCCAAGCATAAAGGGACGCTTGCCGTCTGCAAGAATTTCAGCGGCGATATCCTCTATCTGCTGCAGTGCCGTGTCGACATTGCCTATGCAAAGCTCAGGGTCGCCCGAATCGAAAATATTATAATCCAGCAGGTCTTTGTCCTGATAGGGAGAGTAAGTCTCAATGCCGAAGCTTTCGGAACGTATAGCCTTGCTTCCGAAGCGTGTTCCGGGGCGGTAAGACGTGGTACTGTCAAAGGGCGCTCCGAAAATAACGGTTTTCGCCTGTTCGTATTCACAGTCACAGCCTATAAAAGCGTTTCTTTCAATCTGCATTTTTCAGAAGTTCCTTTACATAGTTTGGTATTGCAAAACAGCCCTTGTGAAGCTCGGTGTTGTAGTACCTTGTTTCAATACCGAGAGTATTCCAGTTATCAACATCCGCCGCAAGAGGGTCAACAGTCTTTGAAGCAAAGCCGAACAGCCAGTGTCCTGACGGATATGTGGGGATATGCACCTGATATACTCTGCACACATCGAAAAACTCTCGTATTCTTTTGTGTGCCCTCTGCATAGCTTTTGCATCGTCGGGGTAATAGGGGCTTTCGTGCTGATTTACAAGTATGCCGTTTCCGGTGAGTGCATTGAAGCAGTTGCCGTAAAACTCGCTTGTGAAGAGTCCCTCTCCGGGACCGAATGGGTCGGTGCTGTCAACGATAATAAGGTCGTAGCAGTTTTCCTTTCTGCGCACAAATCTCAGTCCGTCATCGTAAAAAATATGCACTCTCGGGTCGTCAAGTCTGCAAGCGGTCTGAGGAAGGAACTCTCTGCACACCTCCACGACCCGCTCGTCTATCTCCACCATGTCGATATTTTCAATTGTTCCGTATCTTGTCAGCTCACGGACGGTACCTCCGTCGCCTGCGCCTATTACAAGAACATTTTTTATCTGCGGATTTGAAGCCATAGCAACGTGAGTTATCATCTCATGATAAATAAACTCGTCCTTTTCGGTCAGCATCATCAGTCCGTCAAGAGTCAGAAACCTGCCGAATTCGGGGCTTTCAAACACATCTATACGCTGATATTCGCTCTGCTCGGTGTGAAGCTGCTTATCCACACGGATAGACATCTTCACATTTTTGGTATGCGGCTCGCTGAACCATAATTCCATAGCCAAGATCCTTTCATATAATAAATTGACTTTTTATATGTTAAATTCCTTGCTGAAAAAATCAGAACTTTTTCAGCGCCGAATTAATATTATCCGCAGTTTCGGAAAATTTGGTTTTCAGTTCAATTCGGTTGTCTTGATAGTAAACGCACATATTCATAACGGCAACTATAGCCCATACGATTCCCGAAGCGAATCCCGATATATTTATTGCCGTACTTGCCCCGTGCATAAGAGACAAAACCGAAATGGTTATCATAAATGCCGAAATTGCAGCTGTTGAAAGTCCCATATAAAAGTACGATCTGCTTTTTCTTCTTTTGCCGTAATTCCTGTCGTAATAATTTTTCACCTGTAATTCCCCTTAATCTATAACCTTGATGTTTTCGATAGCCATATCCTCGGTACCCGTCATCATGCAGCCGCGCTCCTTGGAGTATTTGATATAATCCAGAATTTCCGGAGTGATTTTTTCTCCCGGCGCAAGGATGGGTATTCCCGGAGGGTAGCACATAACGAACTCGCCGCTGATCTTTCCTGCGCTTTTTTCGATAGGTATTGAATGCTGATTGCCATAGAAAGCTGCCTGAGGTGAAAGCTCCACCTGCGGATTGATATACTCGTGATCGAGCATACCTGTCTTATCCCGTGAAAACCTGCGCTTTATCTCAGCCAGAGCAGAAACGAGACGCTCAATATCCTTCCACATATCACCTGCGGAAATGTATGCAAGGATATTTCCGATATCGCCAAATTCTATCTGAATATCATAATTGTCACGGAGATAATCATAAACCTCGATTCCCGCAAGACCGATATCACGGGTGTGTACCGAAAGCTTTGTGCGGTCGAAATCGTAAATATCATCACCGTTTATAAGTTCATCGGCAAATGCGTAATATCCGCCTATTTTAGAAATTTCTTCTCTTGCGTAGGCGGCGTTGTTTACAGCCTTTTCGATAATTTTCTTTCCGTCCACAGCAAGGCTTCTTCTTGAAATATCCAATGAGGACATAAGCAGATATGAGCCGCTTGTGGTCTGGGTAAGATTAATTACCGCCCTGACTCTACCCTCGGTAACGCCGAATTTTTCCGCGTTTGAACCGATAAGCAGAAAGCTGCTCTGTGTAAGCGAACCTCCGGACTTGTGCATTGATACCGCAGCCATATCGGCTCCTGCCTCCATAGCCGAAACAGGCAGGTTTTCTCCGAAATAGAAATGTGTTCCGTGCGCTTCATCAACAATAACAGCCATGCCGTGGTCGTGGGCAAGCTTTGTAATTTTTCTCAAATCAGAGCATATGCCGTAATAAGTAGGATTATTCACAAAAACTGCTTTTGCGTCGGGGTTTTCCAGAATAGCTTTTTCAACGTCCTTCACGCTCATTCCGAGAGGGATACCAAGCCTTTCGTTCACTCCCGGATTGACATAAACGGGGATAGCTCCGCTTAAAATGAGCGCATTGATAGCGCTTCTGTGAACATTCCTCGGCATAATGATCTTTTCGCCTGCCTTGCAGACCGAAAGCACCATTGACTGTACCGAAGAGGTCGTACCACCTACCATAAAAAAGCAGTAAGCCGCTCCGAACGCCTCTGCCGCAAGCTCCTCGGCTTCCTTGATAACGGAAGTAGGGTGACAGAGATTATCCAGCGGCTTCATAGAATTTACATCAACAGAAAGGCACGCCTTACCAAGGAATTCGGTAAGCTCGGGATTGCCCTTTCCGTGCTTGTGACCGGGAACATCAAAGGGAACTACCCTTGCATCACGGTATTTCAGCAGCGCCTCATAAACAGGCGCTCTGTGCTGGTCAAGCATATTAATCATTCCTTTTTTATTTGCCGGGACTGACAGGCAAAAATATCATTCGATATTCATATCCTTTATCCACTCATCGCGGGCGGATTGATATTCGTAAAAGCTTTTTCCGTCAAATGATACTGCATACATTCCAAAAAGTTTGTCAGCGTTTTCTCCTGCCTTTACTCTCCATGAAAATGCATAGACCTGCACTCCGTTCACGTTCATAACAGTACATTCCGAGAGGAAGTCTCCTTCGGAAAAGCCTTTATTTTCAAGATAATCCACCATAAGGCTTTCCGCAGTTTCGGGGGAGATAGCCACAGTGTTTTCGTCATTGCCGCAGGCGGCAAAACAGAAGATCATAAGTCCCGCAAAAAAACATAATATAATTTTTTCAGCAATTTTTTTCATATTCGTCACACCTCTTGTATTTATTATAGGTAAATACGCTGTTAATAGATATTCATTCCGCTGAAGATCTCGATCATCTCACGTCTGAGTGAATCGTTGATCTCAAGACGCTTTTTCGGAGCAAGCTCATAAGTGTCGGTATTGAAAAGATAATTCTGAAGGAAAATTTCCTTTATCATCATCTTTGTATGGAAAATGTTGGACTGGTAAACGTTGACATCAACTGCATCATAGCGCTCCAGCGTATCCTTTGCGATATAGTCCTGAATAGACGTTATATCATGGTCGATAAAAAGCTTCTTGCCGTGTTCGTCACGGGTAAAGCCCCTTACACGGTAGTCAATGGTAATTATATCCGAATCAAAGCTGCCTATGAGATAGTCCAATGATTTCAGCGGAGTGATCTTTCCGCAGGTAGAAACGTCGATATCTACTCTGAACGTGGTGATCTCGTTGTCAGGGTGAAATTCGGGATAGGTATGCACGGTAAGATGGCTTTTATCAAGATGACCTGCAATGCTTTGTTTTTCAGGCGCAGGAACTATTCTCATATTGCAGGATTCGTCAATATCCTCCGCATTGAGATGCTCCTCTGAAACCAGCAGAGTTACCGAAGCTCCCTGAGGCTCGTAATCCTGCTTTGAGATATTCAGCACATGAGCGCCGATCATTTCGGTAACGTCGCAGAGAATTTTTGTCAGACGGTCGGAATTGTACTGCTCGTCAATGTATTTTATATAATCCTGCTGTTCTCTTGCGCTTTTTGCATAGCAGATATCATAGATATTAAAGCTGAGAGTTTTAGTCAGGTTATTAAACCCGTAAAGCTTGAGCTTATCGTTCAACCCTATCCTCACGTTCCTTTCCTTTTGAAAATGATATGCACTGCATATCTATACATTATGAATAATACGATAAAATCCCGAAAATGTCAATAGATTTAAGCAATTTTCTTTTTGCGTCAAATAAAATCTTCAAAAAGCTCCGTAATCCTTAAAAAATCTTGCATATGCTAAGTATGGCAAAAAATTACACTTCAATCTCTTTCCTTTGAATACCAGCTTTTAACTACCTGCTCTGCTTTTTTGCCCACGATTGAAAATCCCATTTCCGGGGAATTTCCGGGGATTTTAGTGTACCAGTCCCACCAGAAATAGCCTGCAAACCAGGGCTCGTTCCACATGGAACAAAACGCCGACTCGTAAAAATTCGCCTGCTCGTCCTCGTCATACGGGAACTCCTTGTGGCTGAAATCGTATGGCATCATAGCGCAGCCCTTTGCGCTGCGGCAGCCTATCTCCATAAAAATTATCTGCTTGCCGCCGTTTATCCGTGAAAGCTCCGCAAGCTTCAGCTTTTGTTTTTCCCATTCGGCACACATATTTTCAAGACTGTCTCCGGGAATTTTTCCCACACCGTAGTATGCGGAAGTACCGATATAATCCACAGCGTCCCACCATTTCACGCCGAATTCCTTGCCGTGGTTGGTGTTGTATACGATTTTGCCGGAGTAAACCTTTCGCACCTCGGCAATAGCGTTTCGCCAATATTCTTCTTTATGCTCTGTACCAAGCATTTCACAGCCTACACAGAACATCTCACAGCCTGTTTCCTCGGCGATTTCCGCATAATGGCAGAGAAAAGCCGTGTAGCTTGAAAACCATTCCTTCCAGTAATCCTTGTCACCCCATTCACGCTCGGGGAAGAAAATATTTGCACGCCATACGCCGTCTGCACAATTGACCATAGGCTTCATACAAACCTTTAACCCAAGGGAATGAAGCTTGTCTGCGGCGGTAATAACGTCCTTATCGGTAACGGTATAACGGTAATCGGGACGTATCAACGTCGAACTGAACGAATCCTGCAAAACCGTAAACGCAAGAGCCGCCCAGTCGCCGCCGAGAGCCGCAAGTCTTTCCATTGAAACTGCCGCTTCGGGAGTGCGGTATGCACCCCGTCTGCCGTCAAAACCGTATGTGAAACCCTTTATAAACATATTATCCGTCCTTTCGTTAATCAATTTATTTTAAACCTGCTCAAACTGGGAATTGTACAGATTAGCGTAAAATCCGCCCTTTTCAAGCAGCGATTCGTGATTTCCCTGCTCGATAATGTTGCCGTCCTTCATAACGAGGATAACGTCTGCGTCCTTGATAGTTGAAAGACGGTGAGCAATAATAAAGCTTGTTTTGCCCTTCATAAGCTTTGCAAAAGCGCTTTGGATCTTCAGCTCGGTACGGGTATCAATGCTTGAGGTAGCCTCGTCCAGAATAAGCATTGGCGGATTTGTCAGCATGATTCTCGCAATGCAGAGAAGCTGTTTCTGTCCCTGGGAAAGAGTGCCGCCATCCTCGGAAACAACGGTGTCGTATCCGTCGTGAAGTCTTCTTATGAAGCTGTGGCAGTGACACATTTTAGCCGCAGCAATAATTTCCTCCTCCGTGGCGTCGGGCTTGCCGTATGCAATATTTTCCCGTATCGTACCTGTGAATATCCATGTGTCCTGCAGAACCATTCCGTAAAGCGCCCTAAGCTCGCTGCGGCGCATATCTCTTATGTCGCTTCCGCCTACCTCAATGCTGCCCTCACGCACGTCGTAAAATCTCATGAGCAGGTTGATAAGCGTGGTTTTTCCGCAGCCTGTGGGACCTACTATTGCGACTCTCTGACCGGGCTTGACCGCCAGATCAACGTCCTCAAGAAGCTTCTGCTCAGGTTTGTAGGAGAATGAAACGTCCTTTATGGTAACCGTTCCGTCTGCTGCCGCAGGTGCAGGAGGTTCCTTTTCGGGAATTTCCTCTGCTTCGTCCAGAACGGCAAAAACTCGTCTTGCGGAAGCAAATGCCGCCTGAAGCTCGGTTATTACGCCGGTTATCTCATTGAACGGCTTTGTGTACTGGTTTGCATAGCTTAAAAATGTGGCTATCTGTCCTACGGACATCGCTCCTGCCGCACCGCTTATTACCGAAATTGCGCCGAAAATTCCTGTTGCGGCGTAAACAATGCCGTTTACAAAGCGTGTGCATGGATTTGTAAGCGCCGAATAGAACTGCGCAAGAACTCCGCACTTGTAAAGTCTGCCGTTTATCTCTTCAAAGCGTTCCTGTGCACGGTCCTCATAAGCGAAAGCCTTTACGATCTTCTGTCCGCCCACAAGCTCCTCGATACAGCCGCTCAGCTCGCCTCTGACTGCTGACTGCTCACGGAATTTATCGTGGCATAGCTTTGTGATAAATGCCGCCACAAACAGCGAAAGGGGAGTGATAAAAATTACTACAAGAGCAATTTTTACATTGATGTTAAGCATAAAAACGATAGTACCGATTATTGTGACAATACCCGTCAGAAACTGCGAGAAGCACTGAAGCATACCGTCTGATATGGTTTCAATATCGACCGACATTCTGCTGATAATATCGCCTCTTGCAGTGCTGTCGATATAGTTTAGCGGTACTCTGTTCAGCTTTGCGTAAAGGTCGCGCCTTATACCGCTGACCGCACGGTAGGTTATTTTGTATGTGCAGTAGGACATCACCCAGCTGAAAAGCGCTGACAGAACTACCGTAACTGCTATCAGTATCACATAACGCTTTACACCGCCGAAATCAACGTTGTTCTCACCAATGATATAGTCTATGCCACGTCCGACAAGAATAGGCGTATACAGCGAAAGCGCAACGCTTATTATTGCTGAAAGTATTGCAGGCAAAATCAGAACTGCACAAGACTTGGTATATCTTAAAATACGCTTTATAACAGGCTTTTTGTTTGCATTTTTACTCATGCCTTTGCGCCCCCTTCCTGGGACATTACTATCTCGCGGTAAACCTCGCAGGTTTCCGTAAGCTCGCTGTGAGTTCCGATGCCCACAGCCTCCCCGTCGTCAAGAACGATAATTTTATCGGCGTACTTGATAGAGTTCGCCCTCTGCGAAACGATAATTACGGTCATATTGTCGGTGCTTGCGGCAATAGCCTTTCTCAGCGCCGCGTCCGTAGCGAAATCCAGTGCGGAAGCGCTGTCGTCCAAAATAAGTATCTCGGGATTTCCCGTCAGCGCACGGGCAATGGTAAGCCGCTGTTTCTGACCGCCGGAAAGATTTCGTCCGCCCTGATTAATATGTGTGTTCATACCGTCCGGCATTTTGTCGATAAATTCCTTTGCCTGAGCGATCTCAGCCGCTTTTGCAAGTTCTTCTTCGGAAGCATTTTCATTGCCCCAACGCAGGTTGTCTGCGATAGTTCCCGTGAAAAGCATAGCCTTCTGGGGTACAACTCCGATTTTCTTTCTAAGCTCTTTAAGTCCGTACTTTTTCACGTCCTCACCGTCAATAAGGACCTGACCCTGTTCTGCATCGTAAAATCTCGGAATAAGATTGACAAGGGTCGATTTGCCCGAACCCGTACCGCCTATTACGCCGAGAGTTTCGCCCTTGTTTAAGGTAAAGCTGATATTTTCAAGAGCATTGTCGCCGTTGGCGTTATATGAAAAGGAAACATTTCTGAATTCGATTTTGGGAGTGTTTTCACGGGATACTGCGCCTTCTCCGTCAACGATTGAAGTTTCTGTATCGAAAACCTCGTTGATACGGGCGGAGCTTGCCGCTGCCTTTGTGAACAGAACTACAAGGTTTGCCACTACCACAAGTGCAAGGGATATCTGGGTCATATAGTTTACAAAAGCAATGACCTGTCCCTGTGAAAGCGCACCGCTGTTTACACGGAAGCCGCCGAACCAGACTATTGCCGCAATGGCAAGGTTCATTATCGCATAGGTGAGCGGATTGAGCAGCGCAGAAAGCCGTCCCACACGCATTGAAGTTTCGGCGAAATCCTCGTTTGCTTCATCAAAGCGTTTTTCCTCGGCATCCTCTCTTGAAAACGCACGGATGACTCTTGCTCCCGAAAGGCTCTCACGGGTGATAAGGCTTATCTTGTCAAGCTTTTTCTGTATTACTTTATAAAAAGGTATTGAACGGAACATTATAAAATAAAGCACAGCCGCCGCAAGAGGCATTACCGCAAGGAAAATAAGCGAAAGCTTCAGGTCGATAGTCATAGCCATGACTGCCGCTCCGATAACAAGAAAAGGCGCACGGACAACAAGCCTGATAAGCATTGCAACAGCGCTCTGAACTTGATTTACGTCGTTTGTGATACGGGTGATGAGCGAAGGAGTTCCGAAGCGGTCAAGCTCCGCATGGGAGAATGTTCCGATGTGGCGGAACAGATCGTTGCGGATAACCGTTCCCACGCCCTGGGAGGCACGGGAGGCAAGGTACTGACAAACCAGCGCGCAGCAAAGTCCGAACACGCCCATAAGAATCATAAGTCCGCCCATTTTGTAAATATATGGCTTGCCTGCGCCGCCGTTGATGCCGGTATCAATGATATCCGCCATGATAAGCGGAACTATCAGCTCGAAGATCGCTTCGGTAAGCTTTGCGGCAGGACCTATGATAAGCTCTTTTTTAAATGCTCCAAGATATTTTTTTGCCAGTTTAAACATTTTCCTTGTTATCTCCTTTTTTATTTCTGAATATTACCAATTTACTGAAAAGGTAGTTTATAATAAGTATAAACACCTGCGCAATTATTTTCATTATATATTCGTTCTGCAAAAGCACGTCAACGGTAAGCAGCATGAAGCCCAGTTCAAGGAAATAGGTCACAAGCCTTGCCCCGTAAAATGCTGCCGCTTGTCCGAGCCAGTCACGCACGGTATGGGACTCATTCTTGAAAACCCATACCTTATTTGCAAAAAAGGCAAAGGTCACGGCGCATATCCAGCTTATGGTAGTATTTGCCGCTGTGGGGAGTCCCATATATTTCGGTATATACTGCGCAGCCAGCGAAACAAAAGTGGTAAGTCCGCCGACTATCAAATACAGCAGCACACTTTCGTGTTTATCGTAAAAATCCTGTATAAACTTCGGAAAAACCGACAGTATTTTTCTTATAAGCCTGTCCAAATCAAAAGCCTCCGACTATAAAAATAATGTATACAAAAATATTATAACATATATTATTGCAAAAATCATTAAATAAAGTAAAATTCTTGTGCAATTACGGTATATTTTGTGCCAAATTTTTATTTCGTTCCAAAAAATACTTGCATATTAAGGAATTGTATGTTATTATATATGGTATTATCTTCTAAAAACATTAAAGAAAGGCAAGGTTTTTTCTGTGAAGTACATAGCAATTGCACTTCTTCTTGTAATGTCCGCACTTTTTTCATCAATGGAAACAGCGTTTTCTTCGGTGAACAAAATACGCCTGAAGCACGCAGCCGCAAACGGAAACAAAAAGGCTGACCGCGCTCTTAAAATTGCGGAAAATTTTGATAAGGCGCTTACAACTATCCTTGTGGGAAACAATATCGTAAATATACTGTCGTCATCTCTCGGCACAGTGCTTTTTACACAGCTTTTCGGCGCAGCCGGTGTTGCGATAGCTACCGCCGTAATGACAGTTCTTGTACTTATTTTCGGTGAAATTATTCCGAAATCCTTTGCAAAACAGAATGCAGAAAAGTGCGCTCTTGCTTTTTCGGGGATACTCAACGTTATCATGTGGCTGCTTACTCCGATCTCGGCTGTTTTTGCATTTCTTCAAAGGGCGATGTCAAAGCTTTCAAAGTCTGACGATTCCCCGAATTTTACCGAGGATGAACTGAAATATATTATCGACGAGATAGAAGATCAGGGCGTTCTTGAGGAGCAGGAAAGCGAGCTTGTACGTTCAGCGCTTGAGTTCGACGAAACGACAATTGAGCAGATACTTGTCCCAAGAGTCAAGGTCGTTGCGGTCGAACGGGGAGAAAGTACCGAAAAAATCATGGAAATATTTATCCGTGACCGCTATACAAGACTTCCCGTTTATGACAAATCCATCGACAATATTATCGGACTGCTCAACGAAAAGGACTTTTTTGCGCTTATGTTCCGGTCTGAGGGAAAGCCTGTAAGCATTGAAAGCATTATACAAAAAGCACTTTACGTTTCCGAAATGAAGCTTATCTCAGAGGTGCTGTACGAAATGCAGCGGACGAAAATACACATGGCAATAGTCAAGGACCAGTACGGCGGCACAAGCGGTATCGTTACAATGGAGGACATTATTGAGGAGCTTGTGGGTGAAATTTACGACGAGACCGACGAGGTCATAGACAACGTAGTCGAGGTCGCAGACCATATGTATGACGTTCAGGCGGATATGAGCATAAACGATATGCTTGAAGAACTTGAACTTCCCGAAAATCTTATTGAGACAGACAGCAATACGGTTGGCGGATGGGTCATGGAGCTGTTCGGACGTATTCCCGAAACAGGCGCTACCACAACTACGGGAATTTTTACCGTTACTGTTCTTGAATCGGATGAACAGTCGGTTTCAAAGGTCGGCATAAAAATTGATATGCCGAAAGAAAATAATGAAGAGGAATAATTAAAAAAGGAATGTTAAGCGTATGATGCTTTTATTATCCTGCTTAAAGCATACAATATGCAGCGGCAGCAGTATGTCTGATATTCCGTAATATTAAATTAAATCAAAATTTACGGTTATGAATATTGTTAGATATTCTCTTTCAAAAATATGACCTAAATATGCTATTTTAGTTGTTATGTACCATTAAAATGAAATTACCATAGCTATATCCGTCATTTTGGCGATTGACAAGGGTTGCTTTATGTGGTTCTATATAAGCATAGAAACAAAGGCGTTTCGGAAGTTTTCCGAAGCGCCTTTTGCTTTTGAAGAAAAGAGATGAATCATATGAACACACCTGTTGCTGACGCTAAGGCCGTAAACGAGCTGCTTGCACGTTACGGAGTAAAATTTGGAATTTATAAAAACGGAACATTCAATGAACAGCTTTTTCCGTTTGACGCAATTCCGCGCATAATTTCCGCCGAAGATTTTTCTGATATGGAAAAGGGGCTTATCCAGCGTGTAGACGCACTTAATTTGTTTTTGAAGGATATTTATTCCGACGGAAAAATTATCAGGGATGGAATTATTCCCGAGGATTTCGTTTATATTTCAAAGGGATATCTTGCCCCATGTGCAGGGATAACTCCGCCAAAAGGAATTTACAGCCATATTTCCGGTATCGACCTTGTTCAGGCACAGGACGGTACATGGTATATACTGGAGGATAATCTCCGCATTCCATCGGGAGCAAGCTATCCGCTTATTGCAAGAGAGCTGTGCAGGATGGCAAGTCCAGGCGCTTTTGAAAACAACCGCATTGCCGACAACCGCAACTATGCTTTTCTGCTGCGCAGCACTATGGACAATGTGAACTGCGGCGGTATAAATGTTATACTTACTCCGGGAAGATATAACGCTGCATATTTTGAACACAGCTATCTTGCGGAAAAAACAGGTGCGGTGCTTGTACAGAATTCTGACCTTGCCGTTGCGGAAGGTGACAAAACAGTTATGCGAAAGGCGGATCTGAGAGCCTTTGTGCTTTCGGGAGAGAAAACTCAGGTCTGGGCAAGCGGTCTTACACGTTTTTCAAGAAAGGCGGATTCGTTTGTGGTCAATTCGTCTCAGGGAGGAGGTTTTAAAGACACATGGGTGCTATTACCAGAATAAATATCAACAATCTTTTCTGGCTGGGAAGATATGTTGAAAGAGTCTTTACAACGCTGAACAGTTTTTTTAAATATGCTGACAGATTTATCGAGGGGGGACAGGAGGCATATGAAAAATATCTTGCAGATATTAATGTTCCCGATATTTATAAAGATTCGGAAGATTTTTTCCGCAGATATGTTTTTGACCTGTCGGACCCAAACTCTATAATATCAAATTTTGACAGGGCGCTTGGAAATGGTATAGTTCTGAGAGAGGAGATAAAAACTCCTTCGCTTTCTTATTTGCAAATGTCTATGGACAAGTTCAAAGCCTGTGAGGGAACAGATAAGATACGGTATGATATGCTGCCTGTCCGTGACGCAATTTATGCTTTCTGGGGAAGCGTTGACAACAACATGACCGACTCCGAAGCGCTGAGAATGATACATCTGGGAAAATCCGTGGAACGGATAGATATGTATCTTCGTCTCGGATAT
Source organism: uncultured Clostridia bacterium (assembly GCA_945876755.1). GTDB lineage: Bacteria > Bacillota > Clostridia > Oscillospirales > Ruminococcaceae > RGIG8773. The sequence continues at coordinate 32,181 of CAMCPM010000005.1, read as the reverse complement.
CCCGAAGAGGATATTTCGGCAGAGCTTGACAATCTTTTAAAGCACGTCTCAAGATATGCGGAAGTACAGGGCGGCATAATAAACAGCGATGCTTACAGCGCACTTAAAGCTGCGGCTCAGAACCGCATAAGCTTTTCAAAGTACCGCAGCTCCGTTATAGAAAATGTAGAAAATCTTATTGAGGTGAATTTTTTTGAAACGGCTTCGGTTTGAGTATGAAACAAAGCTTGAATTTTCATACAGCGTAACGGAACACAGCTTCACGCTCCGCTGCATACCTTTTTCAGACGGCCGTCAGGTAATTGCAGAGCCGTTATGCCAAATCTTTCCCGAATCGGGAAGTATATGGCGCAGCCGAGACAGCTTTGGAAATATACTTATATGCGGAAGAATGAATGAGCCTCACAAGGAGTTTTCTTTTAAAGTAAGCGGAGAAGCGCAGACGGCAAATTCCTGCGGAGGTTCGGGAACAGCTGCTGCCTTTTATGGGTTTCATACTCCTCTGACCTTTCCGGGTGAGAAGATAAGAAGAGGGATAGTCAAGACTAATGTCAGCAGCGGATATGTTACTGAAATTATCAGTGAAAGCAGGCTGATTCAGATACATTCACCGTCGGCAGGAATATGCAGGAGCTATGTCCGCACAGGAGACGAGCTGCACAGCGGAGATCTGCTCTGTGAAATAATCGACCCTCTTGAGGGAGAAGTTATTTCAAAAATTTTTTCACTCGTGAACGGAATAGTTTTCTTCAGATATAACCGTCCGCTTGAATTTGAAAAAAGCGTGCTTTATAAAATAATAAAAACATAAAAACAGTTATATCATCATTTATCAGAAAAGATGTATATTCATTTAATAAGAGATTTTTTCTTCCATCTGCCGCTTTTGTAACGGATAATGCTTACCGCTGCCGTTACAAACCAAGTAAAGCAGGTGGTGAGCCATATTCCCCAATATCCTATGAAAGAAACAGAGGTAAGAAGCAGGGACAAGCCTATACGGCATACTACCTCAGCGGTGCCGTTGACAAGAGCATATCCCGTATCTCCTGCGCCGTTCAGAAAGCCTCTGACCGTATGGATGATTCCCAATGCCCAATAAAAGCACGCGGTCATAACGATAGCCCGTGAGGCAATATAGATAACATTATCGCCGGATACAAAGCAGGCAGTCAGCTGCCGTCCGAACAGTATAAACAGGATTAGTACCGCAAAAGCAAATACTGTTGATATCTTCAGTGCAGAGCGAAGTCCGTTTACTGCACGGCTGCTTTTTCCTGCTCCGATATTCTGCCCCGTAAACGTGGAAACGGCGGCATTAAGCGATGAAAACGGCTGCTGAACAAACTGTTCTATCCTCATGGAAACGGTATATGCCGCCATAACGGTCTCTCCGAAGCTGTTTGTTACTCTTTGTAGTGCGGTCATTGACACGGAAATAAGTCCATTCTGAACAGCTATGGGGAGACCTGTTTTAATACACCGTATCATCATATCTTTGTCGGCTTTGATATCCTCTGCGGAAATACATATCTCTCTGCCTCTGCCGAAGCAGTATATTATGCAGGATACCGCAGAAAGTCCCTGAGCAAGCACAGTAGCCCATGCTGCTCCCGATACTCCTGCATTCAATACGACAACAAAAAGCAGGTCAAGCGCTGCGTTCAGAATACTTGCCGCACCCAGAAATATCAGCGGAGTTTTTGAGTCACCCACAGCTCTCATCATAGCGTTTATCCAGTTGTATGCCGCAACCGCAACGGTACCGCCGCAGGCTATCTTCATATAAACCGCAGAATTGACCATAAGCTTGTCGGGAACGTTAAGAAACCGAAGAACGGGCTCTGCAGCAAGAACTGAGATAATGCTGACTGCTATTCCGAAAACAGCTGTGACAATAGCGGAATTAACTACCGCAAGCCGCAGCTTTTTGTTATCTCCGGAGCCGAAAAGCTGGGAAACGATAACTCCTGCTCCTATGGAAAGACCTATGCAAAGAGTGTAGAAAAGGTATGTTATTGAGCCTGTTGCGCCTACTGCCGCAAGAGCGTCATCCCCGAGATAACGTCCAACCACAAGAGTATCAATAATATTATAAGTCTGCTGAAGCAGATTTCCTCCCAGCAGGGGAAGGGCAAACCGTATGATATGTCCTGTTTCGTTTCCCTCCGTCATATATCGGGTATTATTCATCATTTCGTCCCCTTTTTATTATATGTGACCTGCATACCGTCAACGCTGTATTCGCCCGAAACAACGGTTATCTTTGCAGTGTGAGCGCCATTTTCAAGTCCGTCAAAATGATATGATATCTCACGGGAGTCTGTTTTGTACACATCTGTTGTTACTGCGGCGTTTTCGTCTATTTGTACGGAAAGCACTGTATCTGCGCCCGTTTCTCCCGTTAGCGCAAAGCCCGTGCCTTCAAAGCTTACTGTTACAGATGAGCCTGCTTGCCCCTTGGAAATAGTGCGCTTGTAATTTTTGAAGCTGCTCATTGTGTTATGCTCCCACTTGCCCTCGTATTCAAAGCAGGCGTCGGTGTTGTCATAGCGTGTAACGTATGTATCTGCGCTGTCTATGGGCTCAATGAGCAAACTGTAAAAGCTGTTTCTGTTGTATGAGCTGTAAAGCGCCGCTCTTCCTGCGCCTATAAGTGCCTCGGAGTCAGCCGTATATTCAGCTGTCTTTTCGCCGTCGATATATGCGCATATTGTGTCATTTTCCGCTGATATTTTCAGAGTATGAACTGCGGTACTGTCAAAATTTGCGAGCCTGCCCTCAGCTTTTGGCGTACTGTTGGCATTCAGCTTCCAGCTGCCGTCTCCGAAAAGCTGGAGCCAATATCCGCTGTATCCGTTGCAGGCAAGAGTGTATCTCAGTCCTGCGCCGACATAATTGCTTGACGGTTCATCGGACTTGGCAAGCTTAACCTTTGCCGATATGCTGTAATTATACCATCTGTCATCGCCGAGACAGGTAACAGGGTCGGGAGTCCAGCCCCATTCTTTTGCCTTTATTTCGGGAGTTATCTGCTGAACAAGCACATTGCCGTTTTCGGTGGATTCCACCTCAAAAGCGCCCCCTTGGTCTGTGGTATATCTGGGGGCGTAGCCTCTTGAAGTAAGGTAATCCACGGGATAATCTTTGTATTCAAAATCGTCAGAATAGGGAAGTGCAAGCACGTTTCTTTCCGAAATATCGGCGTTTGTATATTCTGTTCTTGACGGGGTGACTGTTGAAACCGTAACCATAGAAAAAGGCTTTACGGAAATAATATAGCTGTAAGTCCCGTCTTTTTCCTCGGGAGTTATTTCGGATATTTTCTTAAAATAGTTCTCGTCATAGTTTCCGCTGTCGGGACCTCTTGTTTCCCATATGCTGACGCTCGCAGAAGCTTTATCAAGATTTGATACTTTAAAAATGTAATCAATAGGCTCGGAAGTGCTGTTTACAATGACCGTGCTGTAATCTCCCGTTTTGGTATCGGCAGCGGTCATATAGCTGTAAACTGCGTCAACTATGGCGTGGCCGTCACCGCCGGGCTTTCCGTCGGAATAGCAGGCGCTGTCTGCAAATGCCCAGCCCTTTTTTATAAACTGTGAAAAGTGCAGGGACATATAAAATCCGCTGTCAAGCATAAAATATCCGCTCCATGGGTCGCAGGCGGAAATAAGCTGTTTCTGGCAGTAGCAAACGCCGTCGTAATAAGCGGATACAACAGGCTGGTATTCATAAAGGGTCATTCCGCCGTTTGGGTACATACCGATTATTCTGTTTGCAATATCCAAAGTGCCGTTTATGCCCGACAAGTCCGAGCCGAATTTGCCCTGGGCATAATTCATGGGGGAGCTTGCCTCGCTGAACCACAGCTCTTTGCCGTACTGCTTTGCAAGCTTCTGCGCTTCGGGCGTTGATGTGCTTGTGTAGTGGCTTCCCACAACATCAACAGCATTCAGAAGTTCCTCGTCTTTCAGCATCATATCGGCAAAATTCCATGTACATACCTCTTCGCCGCCCACTATTTTTATTTTGGAGTAATCATAAGGGCAGTTCTTTTCGCTTTTTAAACGAGCTGAGAAATACTTCACCCATTCGGTATCGTAAGTTCTTTCGTTCTGAACAACACTGACATAATCAAATTCCAGACCGTATGTCTCATATGCGGCGTCAAGGGTTTCCTTGTACCAGCTGTATCTTGCTCCGTAAACATCTTCCGAGTCCGACACCCATTTCGGTTCGCTCCACCACAGCATATCGAGGGTAAGACCTGGATTTACCTTCTTTGCGTCGGCGGCAAGCTGATAGCCTGAGCCCCTTGTAATGTCTGCTTTTTCATCGGCAAAACGCTTTACCGCAGGCTCCGTTCCCGAAGAAGAGTTAATATCCGATCCCATTTCAATTTTAAGATGGTTAACGCCGACCCCCTCGCTGCCGAAAATATATTCAAGCAGCTGATTATATGCTTCAGGATTCTCGGCTTTATAGTCAAGCAGCAGACGGGAAGAATTGTTTCCGCTTACCATTCCTGCACCGCGGAAGAGCATATTTCCCCTTGTGTTAAGCTTTGTGCCGTCAATAATTATCTCTCTCATTTTCACATTCTCCTCTGACTGCTGATTTCTTGTAAACAATTATAACTCTATGTACCGTCTCGGTCAATATAAAATATTTTGCATATTATTAAAATTTGAACATTGAGCAATCACGAAAAAGCCGAAACGTTCATACGCTTCGGCTGAAAATCGTTATTTTTTATTATATGACCGAAGACCCTTTATTTCTTCGGTATTCCCTTGGTGATACTCCCTCAAGTCTGCGAAATACTATGCTGAAATAATTTCTGTCGGGATAGCCTGCCAATCTGCCTATCTCGCCTATTTCAAGGTCTGTATTTGAAAGAAGCGCTTTGGCTTCCGATATACGCCGCCTTGCAAGATATTCCAAAGGACGCATTAATGTTTCCGCCTTAAAAACACGGCAGAAATGCTGAACCGATATTCCCGACAGACCTGCCAGTGTTTCAATGGCAATATCCTGCATATAATTTTCGTCAATGTACATCAAGGCTTTCTTTACAATATTGCTTTTTCTGCTGTTGCTGTCATTGCAGGTGAAAAACATTGTCTCACGGGCGGCAAGGATATACTCATAAACCAGAACGGACGTATTTTCTCCGCCGTTTACAGGGTCCTCGGCAGCGGAAAATATCCTGCGGAATATTTTTTCACACCGTTCTGTATTGCAGCAAGAGGCGTATGCAAATCCTTTATAGCCAATGTTCTGCATAAGCTCATCGGAATGCTTCCCACGGAACACCAGCCAGTTCGTTACCCAGCTGCCGTTCACAGGACGATATTCGTGCGGCTTGCCGGGAGCAAGATAAAATAACGAGCCTTTTCCCTGAGGATATTCCTTTCCGTCAACGTACAGTACCCCGGAGCCCGATGAGGTGAAAAGAAACTGATGTGAGGAAAGTCCCGTACTTCTTACAACATGAATTTCAGGGTCAGACACACCTATGCCTGTAAGATAAAACGGCAATTCTATTTGTTTTCCGATAACCGGATATATTGCTTTAGTCATGCTTAATCTCCTGTTTTAATATAAATCATTTCTGTTGCTGTAAGTCTGATGCTGATCTCAAATTAAATTATGGACTCTATTGCCGAAAAACAGCATATACCAAAGTTTTCTCGGCAATTTATTCTTCATAATTCCAATGAATATCAGTATAACACAAAATAATTGGCATTGCAACTCACGATGATTTAAATATTTTGCAATGAACTAAATTTCTTTTGAGCAGAAAATCTGTTTTCATTGACAAATCCTGCCCCGATAAATTATAATAAAATAAGGTCATTTGCATTTCACGGCGGATAATTGCATTTCACATATCAAAAGCTTGAATCTCCGATTTTATGCTGATATACTCAAAATATCAACAGAAAAGGAGATTTACAATGAATACTATCTTACTTATTTTATTATGCGTTTTTGAAGCAGCCTTTGCATTCACGGCGATCAGCCGTCATGCGGATAAAAAGGGCTGGCAGACCGGCAGACTTATCTGCAATGCAGGACAGCTGGGATTATTTCTTATAATGCTCATTGCTCCCGGGATAGATATGAGCTTCCGCTTTATGGGGCTGTTTATCCTGTTAATGCTCCGCATTATCATAGCTTTTATCGGTATGCTGATAATCAGAAACAAAGAGGAAAAACCTAAGCACCCCACAGCGATGATAATAAGCGCATTGCTTTCGGTGCTTCTTATATCCGTCAGCCTGATACCTTCATTTGTTATATCCGATTACAGCGGACTGCCCGTTTCGGGAGCATATGATGTTGCGGAAGCAAATGCTATTCTCATTGACGACAACAGAATAGAAGAATTTGAATCGGACGGTTCAAAGCGTGAGGTACCGGTTTATTTCTATTATCCTGCCAATGCCGCAGAGGGCGAAAAGTTTCCGCTTGTAATCTTTTCACACGGCGCATTCGGATATTATCAGAGCAATTATTCCACATATGCAGAGCTTGCGTCAAACGGCTATGTTGTAATCAGCACAGAGCATCCGTATCATTCACTTTTTACAACGGATACAAGCGGCAATACCATAATCGCCGCCCCCTCATTCCTGAACGACGTTATGGCAATAAATTCCGGGGACGTTCCCGAGGAGACTATATTTGAATTATCCTCGGAATGGCTGAAGCTACGCTCCGACGATATTAACTTTGTCATAGATTCAGTTAAGTCGGCGGCAGGAGAAAATGCGCTTCCCGAATATTGGTACGCAGAAACTGAACAGAATGAGAATATCATCACTGCTCTTTCTATGACGGATACAGACAAGATAGGCGTTATGGGTCATTCTCTCGGCGGCGCCGCAGCGGTATCAATGGGCAGAACAAGAAGCGACATCGGCGCGGTAATCGACCTTGACGGCACAATGCTGGGCGAGGTAACAGGCGTTGAAAACGGACGGGATATCGTTATCGACGAGCCATATACAACGCCGCTTTTATCCTTTGATAATGAGGAGCATCATTTCTCCGCAGAGGAAGCAAGGCAAACCGATGTGCCATATGCAAATAATATCGTTCACGATAATGCCGTATGCGGTTACAGGACGTACATTCCGGGAACGGGTCACATGAATTATACAGACCTGCCTATGTATGCTCCTCCACTTGCGAAAATGCTTGGAACTGGCACGGTTGATTCTTCCGAATGTATGATGACTGTAAACAGGATAACACTTGAATTTTTCGACAGCTTTCTGAAAGAAAAGGGTGAATTTAGTGTACAGGAATGTATCGACATATCATAATATGGACGTTAAGATAAGCAGGATACCCGAAGATGAAAATGAACTTGTGGATATACGCTGCCACAAGGAAACGGACTCGGTACGGGAGATAGCCGCCTTTGTAAGGTCAAGGCAGGGGCAGCTGACCGGATCGCTTGAGGGCAGACAGTACGCTATAGCCGTTTCGGATATAATGTACATCGAGTCTGTGGACAACAGGACGTTTATTTACACATCATCAAAGGTGTACGAGTCAAAACAGAGGATATACGAGCTTGAGGATATTCTGAAGCCTAAGCATTTTCTGCGAATATCCAAAGCCTCACTTGTAAATCTGATGAAAATAAACTCTGTAAAGCCTGCTCTGGGCGGACGTTTCAGCGCAGTGCTTTCAAACGGCGAGGAAGTTATCATCTCACGCAAATATGTGTCTGACCTGAAAAAAACATTGAGGGGTGATGAAACATGAGCTTTAAGGAACATCTTAAATCTGTGATGTCGCTGTATTTTGTTATAGTGACGCTTATTAACGCAGCAACATTTATTTTGGGAGAAATTTTCCGTCCCGATGAACGCTTCGGATATGACGCTTTTCTTTCGCCCCTTATATATGCAGCTATTGCACTTGTGCCTATGCTTTGTATGTACTCAAAAAAAGAACTTACCTTAAAGCAGCATATTGTAAGAGAACTGCTGCAGCTTATCTCTATCGAGGTCATACTCATTTTCTTCGGTCTTGGCTCAAAAAGTCTTGAACCTGAAAATATCGCTCTTACGGCAAGCTTTGCTCTTTCGGTATTTATTATTTTTGTCCTTGTTTATGTGATAGCATGGCTGCTTGACATTAAACTTGCAAAACAGTTGAATTCCGAGCTGAAATCATTTCAGAGCAGAGTTTTGGAGATGTCGGAATAATGTATATACATATCCTTTTTGTTTCGTTACAAAATAATATTTCCTAACGAGTTCTTCTACAGAATTATAATTGTATTCAGCAGAAAAAAGAATCCGCCGGTTTATGCATTAATCGGCGGATTATTTTTTGCCAAACAGGAATACAAGCAAAGTGAATAAAAGGCTAACACATCGCATCTGTTTTATCATAACGAGTGCATACTTTTCCGAACCTTTTCAGCAAACGGAAAGTCTTTAAGCAGATCATGACTTGGTATTATAAGCTATTCTTATAATATCGTCAATGTTTGCTTCTTCAAGGCGGATATCCTTTATTTTAGCTTGCTTGCCGATATCGCTCATAAGCTCGGCGGCAGTTATTTCGTCCTTGCGGAAGCGGTATACCGTCTGTGCGCCTTCGGATTTGATTATCTCCGCCTTTGGGTGAGGAATTTTGTGCTCGCTGTAAAATTCAACAATTAGCTGACGGTATGGTGCTATACGGTCTGCAATATGGTCAAGGGAGCCGTCTTCCATAATAACACCGTTGTTTATAATGATAATACGCTTGCAAAGCTCCTGTATATCGCCAAGGTCGTGAGTGGTGAGGATGACCGTAGTCTGACGTTCCGCATTTATCTCCTTGATAAAGCGGCGTATGGCGTGCTTGGCGTCAACGTCCAGACCGATAGTCGGCTCGTCAAGGAAAAGCACATCGGGGGAGTGAAGCATTGCAGCCGCAAGGTCGCCTCTCATGCGCTGACCGAGAGAAAGCTGACGGACGGGCGTATCAATAATGCTGCTGATGTTCAATATATCGTCCATCATTTTCATATTGCGGTTGAAGGTATCGTCATCCACATTGTATATGCGGCGAAGCAGCTCAAAGCTTTCGCCAAGACGGAGATCCCAGTAAAGCTGAGTGCGCTGACCGAATACAACGCCAAGCTGCTTTACAACGGATTTTCTGTCCTTTTCGGGAGAAATGCCGTTGATAAGTATTTCACCCGATGTAGGGGAAAGTATGCCCGACATCATTTTTACAGTTGTGCTTTTGCCTGCACCGTTTGGTCCGATGTAGCCTACTATCTCGCCTTTTTCAATGGAAAAGCTTATGTCGTTTACGGCGGTGACAATCTTTTTCTCCGCCTTGAAAAGTCCCTTAACAGCGCCCTTCAGACCCTTTTCTTTTTTTACCGTTTTAAATTGTTTTACAAGATGATTTACTTCTATAACAGGCATATTGTGTCCTCCTATCTGTATTATGTTTATTACGAGCCTGCGCTCTCATACTGTGTGAAGCCTGCACGGAATACACGGCAGGATATTGCAAAAAGCAGGATACCTATTGCCAGTGTAATGAACGGCATACCGTAAGGCAGGGTTATCATGGAATCCTTGCCGAGAAATTCCGTGGCAGGATAAAAGCATACCCAGCTGACAGGCAGTACAAATGTAAATATGATCTGTACAATTCTGGGATACATTGTAAGCGGGTACATATTTGTACGGTTGAAGATCTCCTGCATAAAGCCTGAGATGTGCATGGGGCTTTTGCTCCAGAATGTAAGTGAGCCGAGGATAAGATATATGCCTCCGCGGAGAAATGTCGCGCCGATAACGGTACATATCATACATAAGGTGTTGTATAATGTCCAGCGGAAATCTACCGCATAACAGCCGTAGATGAAAAGTATAATACCGGGGATAAGGTCGGTTATGCCGAAGATGTTAAGCTCGCCCAGAAGAAACTGGAACAGCGTATTCATAGGCCGCAGACGGAGCCTGTCAAGCTCGCCGTGGATTATCTGATAGCCCATCCACCATGTCTTGGAGAAGAATATAACTGACAGACCGTGGCTTAAAATTGATACGCCGTAGAGAAATGCCAGCTGCTTGTAGTCCCAGCCTGCAAGGTCGTTGAATTCCATTACAACGAAGCGTATCGTTGCAAAGGCTACAAGAAATTGTATCGGGTTTGATATGAGCCAGCCGATAAACGCCGCAGGATATTCAAAGCATGACTGTATAGACAGCCTTGCCGAAAGCAGCGCCACTGACAGATAGTGTCGCAGTTTTTTCATCGTATCAACCTCCTTGTACAAGCACGCGCTTTTCGATACGCTTCTGGGCAATAATAACTATGACCGTCAGTACCGTAAGCCATACAGCTTGTATGCCAAGCGCGCGTATGCTCTCACTTATATCGTACTTGCCTATGTAAATGCCAAGCGGAGTCTGGAACATATACACAAAAGGCAGGCAGTTTACCGCCGTTCGCAGCCATGCAGGAAAGAACCATATCGGTATCATTGCGCCCGAAAGCATATTTACGAAATGGTACTTTACTGAAAACGCAGGACCAAGGTCAATGGCGGTAAAGGCTATCATGGCAAACAGTGCGGAAAAGGTCCAATTTATGCCGTAGCCTAAAGCAAAGCTTGGAACAAATAACAATAAATGCTGCGGCGAAGCAGGTACGGGCAGACCGAATATTGCCAGTGCTACAATAAAAATGGGTAGCGTGCTGCGGAAAAAGCATATCACAAGATTGCCCATATCTTCCGCAAGATACATACCGAACAGGTTTACGGGCTTTATCATGTCTGTTGCAATGCTGCCCGTTTTTACCGCATCGGATATCCTGTCCTCAACGCCCATATAGTACAGCGAACCCATAAGTGCGGATATGACGGTGTAGGTTATCATAGAATTGCCCGTTACGCCGTGAGCGACTTGTGTGCCTCCGTATGCGGCTTTCCAGAAAAATCCTACCGAAAGCATTATAAGCGCCTGCATTATAGTGTAGGTCAAAACCTCCATGCGGTACGCAAGCATAGTCTGCATTCGCAGCTTTGCGATATAAAGATATGTTTTCATCAAATTCCCCCTTACAAAACAAAAAGCCGCCGGAAAAGCTCCGACGGCATATCGACAGTATTACAGCGTGCAGTGTCAGCACGGCATTACTCCGAAAGGACAGGCTTCTCTTTTTCTATGTAAAATTATTTGTACTGTAGTATTCTTTACGAATCTCATTGTGAAGCCTCCTTTCAAAAAAATTGTATTTGCATTATAACATAGAAATATTTTCTTGTCAATACCATATATTTTGCACATATTGTTAATTTATATTGTAAAAAAATGTTAAGGCGGCACCGTACAATTAACGGCTGCCGCTTTTGATGCACATATGCAAAATCATTTAACATTCCTGAACTGGGAAGGGGTTATCCCTTCATATCTCTTGAAAAGCTTGCAAAAATAGCTGCTGCCGCAGAAGCCTGTTTCCTCGGCTATTTCTTCAATTGTTTTGTCCGAGCCTGTCAGCAGCTCCTTTGCCGCTTGTATGCGGCGCTTGGCGATATATTCCATAGGACGTGTGCCAAGATTTTGCCTGAAAAGCAGACAAAGATATTGCTTTGATACGCCCGACACAGCGCAAAGGTCGTCCATTGTTATCTGTGAAGCAAAGTTAAAATTGATATGATCTATGGCTTTCATCAATGCGGAGTTCGGCGCTCCCGATACTCCCGATGAGGAAGTAAGACGATAAAACTCAATGAGAAAATCGTATAAATATCCCGAAGCTCTGTAGTTCCCGAAAACGCTGTCTGCCCGTATAGCTTCGTGCATTTTTCTGAAAATATGCTCAAGCATTCTGACCTCTTTAAGCTCAAATATCTTCGGTTGTGAAAGTCCGAAATGCTTCAGGATATCCTCTGCGGCATACCCTGATGGTACTACCCAATGAATATCCCAAACATCTTCGTTGGGGTAATACTCATGCGGATGAAATGCAGGCATATAAATAGCTGTAAAGGGCGGAATGTGTATTATATCTCCGTCCAGAAGAAGCGTTCCGCTGCCCTTTGTGCAGAATAATATCTGCGGACAGGGATATCCTTCGGGTCTGGTTATATGATCCTGACAATGCTGCTGCCCCATATTTACAAGAAACAGCGGAAGCTCCTTTTCGGTCCGCAGGATAGGGTAGTCACAGAAAAACAAAAAATTCACCTTCATATTCATATTGTTATATTATGATAATATCATTTATTGACGTTAAAGTCAATGGTATGTATAATAAAAGAATAATCGGGCTTGACAACATCAGAACTGACTCTGTTGTTTATCGGCATTTACAAAGGAGAATAACTTATGGATATTTCATTGCTCGCAAAAGCAGGTTCCCCCAAAAGCTATATGGTATTTCACGAAAACCCCGAAAAGCTGCATATCGGCACGCTTCCCAATCACGCATATTTCATTCCCTTTGCAAAAGGTCAGGATCCTTTTGCCGAAAGGGACAGCTCCGACCGTGTTGAAATGCTGAACGGGGAGTGGGATTTCAAGTATTATGACAGCATAATTTACCTTGATGACGACTTTATAAATATGCACTTTACCGAAAAGATCCCTGTTCCGTCAAACTGGCAGCTTCACGGGTATGACAAGGCTCAATATACGAATGTTGTGTATCCGATACCCTTTGACCCGCCCTATGTTCCCGATAATATTCCCGTGGGCATATATCAGAGAAGGTATAGCCATACTCCCGACGGAATGAGAAAAATCTTGACATTTGAGGGCGTTGACAGCTGCATTTATCTGTATATAAACGATAAGTTTGCAGGATATTCTCAAGTGTCCCATCACACAAGCGAGTTTGACATCACAGATATGCTTGAATGCGGCGAGAACACCATCACTGCTGCGGTTCTGAAATGGTGCGACGGGACTTATCTCGAAGACCAGGACAAGATACGCCTTTCGGGTATTTTCCGTGATGTATATGTAGTATCACGTCCCGAAAAGTGTCTGGGAAATTACCGCATCAAAACTATATTGAACGCAGATAATTCGTCCGCGGTATTTGAAATAGAACTGACGGGTGCAGATGCGGAAATAACTCTTTCCGACAGAGACGGTAGGACTGTTATTAACGCGAAAATAAATGCAGGTGAAAAACATTCATTTGAGGTAAGTTCACCTGTTCTGTGGTCTGCAGAAAGGCCCTATCTGTACAATCTTAAGATGCTAACGGATAATGAAATAATCGGTGAAAAAGTGGGCTTCCGCAGTATATGCCTTGATAACGGCATTGTAAAGCTAAACGGTGTTTCCCTTAAAATTTTGGGCGTTAATCGTCACGATAGTTACCCCGATACGGGATACTACGCAAGTGAAAAGCAGATGCGCACGGATATCGAGCTTATGAAAAAGCACAACATCAATGCTGTCAGAACGTCCCATTATCCCAATGTGCCGAGATTTTATCAGCTTTGTGATGAATACGGTCTGTATGTAATTGACGAAGCTGACTGCGAATCTCACGGCTGTGTTGATGTATATAATGATCTCAAATGGAGTTGTGAAAATAGTTATAACGGAATCGCATTGCTTGCAAAAGACGAGCGCTTTAAAAATGCTATACTTGACAGAGAAAGACTGCTTGTATCCCGTGATATAAACCGTCCCTGCGTTATCTTCTGGTCTCTCGGAAACGAAAGCGGCTACGGCGAAAACTTCCGTGAGGGAGCAAAGCTTATCAAGGCTCTTGATGATACAAGGCTTGTGCATTACGAAAGCACCCACACACTTGATAACACTCCAAATGACGACCTTGACATGGTTTCGGGAATGTACTGGGAGCCTAAGGGAATTCTTGGTTTCCTTGAAAATCCCGATGAAAAGCGTCCGCTGATCCTTTGTGAATACTGCCATGCAATGGGAAATGGTCCGGGCGATCTTGAGGAATACCACGATGTATTTTACAGCAGTGACCGTCTTATTGGAGGACTTGTCTGGGAATGGTGCGACCACGCTTTGCCTCAGGGAGAAACCTCTGACGGAAAAATCAAATACGGCTACGGCGGTGATTTCGGTGAACGCCACAACGACGGAAATTTCTGTATGGACGGTCTTTGCTATCCCGACAGAAGACCTCATACCGGGCTCCTTGAAGTAAAGCAGGTATATCGTCCCGTCAGAGTTCTGGGGACGAATGATGCAGGAATATATATTCTCAAAAGCTTTCTTTCCTTTGAAAATGCTGCAAATATTCTTGAAGGCTATTTTGAGATAACGGCAGACGGAGCTATAATAAAAACGGGCAGCTTTATTCCCGATGTTGCTCCTATGTGCGAAATGAAAATTCAAATAGATATCGGAAATATTCCTGCTGATAAGAATGTTTATATCCGCTTTATTTTCAGTGCAAAATCAAATACAAGCTATTGTGAAAAGGGCTATGAGGTGTGCTTCGACCAGCTTTGCCTTAATGAGGTATGCTATGTATCAAAGCCTGCATCAGACTCTGCTTCCGTAGTATCCGAAAGTCCTGTTGAAATAACTATCACCGCAGGAAAAAATATATTTAGATTTAATAAACTCATCGGATATTTTGATTCTGTTTTATCGGCCGGAACAGAGCTTCTCGACGCTCCGATAAAATTCAATTTTTTCCGTGCTCCCACCGATAATGACACAATGAAGGGTGATTGGTACAGAGCACATCTTCATGATTATGACACCAAGATATACAGCATAAAAACAGATATGAAAGGCAATGCTGCAAAAATAACGGTAGAGCAGTCCTTCGGCTGGAATATGTATCAGCCATTTGCAAAGGCATATGTTGTTTATACCATTGATGGGAATGGTGTTCTGAACATTAAATGCGAGGCGGAGACATCAAATAAGGTAACTTTTCTTCCTCGTTTCGGCATAAGACTTTTTATGCCGAAAGCGTTTGACCGAGTTAAGTATTTCGGTTACGGTCCTTATGAAAGCTATGCAGACAAGCATCAGGCTTCATATATCGGTAAATTTGACTGTGATATCGCCGATATGCATGAGGATTACATCAGACCTCAAGAAAATTCATCTCACTTTGGCTGCAAACATATGACTGTTTACAGTTCCGACAGGTCTGTAACATTTACATCTACCTCTAATTTTTCATTTAATGCTTCCGAATATACCGAGGAGGAGCTTGCAGGCAAAAGACATAATTATGAGCTTCAAAAATGCAGCAGCAATGTTATCTGCGCAGATGCAATGATGGCAGGGGTAGGCTCTGCAAGCTGCGGTCCTGCTCTGAATGAAAAATACAGACTGCCGATTCCGAAAATTTCTTTTGACATTACAATGACGGTCTCGGACAAAGAATAATATGAATTATTCTGCAAGGCTAATATTTTATTTGATTTTTAGTTTATTAAAAAACTTATTTCTATCGGAAAGGACGAATAGTATGAATATAAAAAAGCGTCAGCTATACTTTCAAATGCAATTATGCTTATAACAGGCTGTGCAGCGGATACTATAAAAAGCTTTTCGCTTGAAACTCTTGATGCTTCGGGCACCTCAGTCCGATATGCTGACTGCTTCGATTTTTTACGATGATATTATCAATAAAGGGAAAGAATAAGGATATATCCCAATTTTGGTTGATTTATTCAATTGGATATGGTATAATGCGGTCAGCATTATGTTGGATGTAAATGCTCGATAAATCGGGATTTGGCACAGTTTGATGAAGTTAATAAAATATTGAAAATGCCTATCACGGGCTAAAAGAGCAGAATGTATGATATACGAAAGGTGTGAAAATCTGAAGTTTAAATATCGGAACAGAAAATTCTGGTATCAAAGATATTACGTTGACACAGTAGAAAAAATGCACAAGCAATAGAAGAATATATCAAGCATCAACTTGATGAAGACCGACTGAGTGATCAAATGTCATTTGGAGACTTTGACCCGTTGACGGGTAGCAAGTAGCAGCCCTTTGCGTGGGCTAGACCGTAGCTACGCCTTTAGGCGTGGTCAGTAACTGAGTGTTATGCCTGTTATAGAAAAACCCCCGGCTACGCCGGGGGATATTTATTTGTTTATCATTTCCACAAAGCCGCATTTTTCCAGCGTATGCATATATGTGACAAGACGGTCAAGCAAAGGCTCTGCATCGTCGCCGAACTCTGCTTTCACTTCGACGGCAATATCGAATACAGTCTTTTTCCCATCTATGCAAAGCCACACAAAATTTCCCTGACCCTGAAGGTCAATTCGGGTGATGCGCGGCTTTTTGGCTATTATCTGCATAAGCTTGTTGAAAATACCCTTGTTTTCAATGAGTATCGTGACCTGTCCTTGATCATCCTTTTCGTAAGATATTTTGCTGCTGTGTTCAGGAATCAGGTCAAGATAATTTTTATCGTTTTTCTTAGCCATTTTTCTTCTTTCCGGACGCAAAGCTGATACCAGCATACTTGACAAGTACAACGCAGAGGACTGCAAGCAGTACGGCAGCACCGATAACGCCGGTATTTACATACTGTGAAATATCGATCAACTTATCAACACCTGTTACCGCAAATATTGCAAGCAGGATACCAACAAGACCTTCGCCTGCGATCATACCGGATGAGAAAAGTATGCCGGAGTTGGACTCGTTCTTCTTTTCAGACTCAGACTTGCCCTTGTCTGCAAAATAGCGGATAACGCCGCCCACCATTATAGTTGAGGAAAGCTCAAGGGGCAGATAAAGACCGATCGCAATTGGGAGAACAGGTATGCGCAGAACTTCAAATATCAGAGCAATGCAGATTCCGATTCCCACAAGTCCCCAGGGAAGATTGCCGTCCATAACGCCTTCTGTGATCATCTTCATAAGTGTTGCCTGAGGAGCAGCCAGCTCAGTTGTACCAAATCCCCAAGCTGAATCAAGCAGAATGAATACGCCGCCGATAGTCAGCGCGGAAATGCCTGCACCGATAAGTTCACCTATCTGCTGTTTCTTAGGAGTTGCACCGAGAATGAAACCTGTCTTAAGATCCTGAGAAGTGTCGCCTGCGACCGCAGCGATAATACATATAACGGAGCAGATTGAGATAGCGCTTACCATACCTTCTGCGCCTGTTGTGCCTGTTGCCTTAAGTACAAGGGTGAGGATAAGGAGCGTTGCGATGGCCATACCGGAAACAGGGTTGTTGCTGCTGCCGACAAGTCCAACCATTCTTGATGAGACAGTCGCAAAGAAAAAGCCGAAAACTACTATCATAATTGCGCCGAGCAGTGAAACAGGTACCTGAGGAATGAGCCAGAGCACAAGTGTCAGCACGATTATTACGGAGAATGTGAATTTGAAATTCAGATCTATATTTGTTCTGACGTCGGACTTGGGTGTACCCGATCGCAGTCCCTTTATAGAATCCTTGAAGGTCGAAGCAATAAGCGGGATCAGCTTTATAAGGCTCATAATGCCGCCTGCGGCAACTGCACCTGCACCGATGTAACGTATGTAGCTGCTCCAGATAGCGGAAGCGCCGCCGGCTGCGTACATTTCGGAGATGGTTGTTGTGCCGGGATAAAGAACTGTGCCTGCACCGAATATAACAATTGCAGGGATAAGCACAAACCATCCCAGCAGTCCGCCTGAGAACATATACGAAGAGATCTTAGGTCCGCAGATATAGCCGACACCGAGAAGAGCAGGGTAAGATTCTGCGGATAATTCTGTTTTAAGAGCCTTGAACGGTATAGTAATAACACCGGCAGCAGCTTTCAGACCGTCGATAACAAACTTGATAACGGCGGAAACGCCCATACCGATAAATACGCTTTTAGCCGATTCGCCTCCGTTTTCACCTGCCAGAAGAACTTCTGCACAGGCAGTACCTTCGGGATAGGGCAGCACACCGTGTTCCTTTACAATAAGCGCATTTCTGAGCGGTATCATAAACAGAACACCCAACAGTCCTCCGCATACGGAGATAAGCGTTATAGCTATCATATTGGGGCTGTCCGTTACGCCTTCTTTTGCCCAAAGGAAAAGTGCAGGCAGTGTGAATATGGCACCTGCAGCGACCGATTCGCCTGCCGAGCCAATGGTTTGTACCATATTGCTTTCAAGTATTGAGTTCTTTTTCAGAATAACCCTTAATACCGACATTGAAATTACCGCAGCCGGTATCGAAGCGGATACTGTCATACCGACACGCAGACCGAGATATGCGTTTGCCGCACCGAATACGATTGCAAGGATCACACCCGTAATTATTGAGGTGACGGTGATTTCCGGAGTTATCCTGTCAGCCGGGATATATGGTTTGAATTCCTCTTTATTCATTTGTTTTCCTCCTTTTTTTATTTGCCGCATTCCGCCTTCGGACACTTGCGTTCCGTAATTGAAAAGCGTACAGGCGGCTGTTCCCTGAGATACTCACCTATTATTTTTTGCTCATACCATATTATATTATACCTACGGCAGAGCGGCGCGCTGAAATTTTAAATAATGATTTAATCAGTGCTCCCTTAGGTAAAAATCTTATTAATTATAGCATACATTTATCAAAAAAGCAACAACGCAAATGTAAATAATATTGCTTTTCGACATTTTATTGAAAGCGGTTACAACATAATCGGACATATAACTAAAAACGATTTTGAATTGTTATTGCCGAATGTATTCCTGAACTTGCCGGAAGTCACTTCTGTAACTTTTTTAAACGTGCTTGTAAAAGCACTATGTGATGAAAATCACGATACAGTCATATAATGGCGGTATCGTGATTTTTTCTTTGTTATTCAATATAATAATCCGTCTGTGTGTGCAATCAGATTTGTTATAGCATTTGCTTTAAAATATCATTTAACAGTTTCAATTGGGAATCGGTCAATCCTTTAATATGTGATATTACAATGCAGGCAATAAACGATGCAGAACAGGTCGGACTGTGCGTATGGTGCAGCAAGAAGGCATATTACAAATAAAATCACCGCCATAATTCAGTATTGCTTTTTTCATAATTCTGCACTATTTTTTTTATTGTTTTTTGTCGAAATTTATGTTACAATAAAAAAATAATATTGTAACAACTGCTAAAGGACTTTCAGGCGGAAAATTCCGGAGAAATGGTAATTGACATAAACGGAACGAACTATTATCTTGTGTACGAACCGGCAAATTTTCAGAACAGGACAGTTCTTGGAATTGTTCTTGCAGACGTGGTAAACGCCAGCATGAACAAGCTTCAGTCCATAACAGCAGCTGTCGTATCGTTATTTTTTATTGCAATTGCTGTGTGTCTGCTTCTTTTTGTAATTCAGCAGAACAGACAGAAGCTTCAGCTGAAAGACAATGAGCTTCTTGCACGAGACGAGCTGTTCTCAAAGCTTTCAGCGAATGTTGATGATGTATTTCTTATGCTTAATGCGGAAAACCTGCGTGTGGATTATGTCAGCCCGAATATTGAAAAGCTTCTGGGTATTTCCGAAGCGCAGGTAAAAAAGGATGTTTATGTGCTGGAAAAGCTCATAAAAGAAGATGGCTCTGTACACATTCTGAATAGACTTTCAGACATTCTTCCCGGTTATCAGATGGAATGGGACAGAGAGTACATTCACAGAACAAGCAAAGAGGTGCGCTGGTTTCATGTGGTTGCATTCTGCAGCGATATTCAAGGTGCGACAAAGTACATACTGGATATGTCCGACCGAACCGGTGACAAGAAGATAAATCAAGAGCTTGAAAACGCAGTCCATATTGCTCAGAATGCAAGCCTTGCAAAAACTACATTTTTAAACAATATGTCCCACGATATTCGTACGCCTATGAATGCGATCATGGGCTTTACGGGTATTGCTCTGAAACAGGATACAAATCCCGAAGTAAGAAACTGCCTTGAAAAAATCAGCAAAAGCTCCGAGCATTTGCTTACTCTTATCAATGATGTGCTGGACATAAGCCGCTTCGAGAGCGGAAAAATCAAATTCAACCCTACTCCCGCAGATATTACGGAGATTACGGATGTGGTGCTGAGCGAAGAATCTGTCTGCAACGGGTGCGGAACTTAACGGTGTGCAAATCCTGCTGGCAGAGGACAACGACCTTAATGCCGAAATTGCAACGATACAGCTGGAGGAACTGGGGATAAAGGTGACAAGAGCTTGCGACGGTGATGAGATAGTAAAAATTTTTGCAGAAAATCCGCCTGACACTTTTGATATGATATTTATGGATATTATGATGCCGAAAAAGAACGGCTATGATGCGACAATAGCTATCAGAGAGCTGCATGACCGTCCCGATGCCAGCACGATACCGATCATAGCCATGACTGCCAACGCATTTGTTGAGGACGTTCAGGCTTCTCTTGACGCAGGAATGAACGGTCATTTGGCAAAGCCAATTGTTATGGAAGAAGTGACCAAGACAATCTTGATGAATCTGAATCAATAGTCTTTGTATAGCGTAATTCTATTATAGGGGTATATATGGTAATAAAATGTGTTCGACGTCATTTCAAAGTTGCCGCTCCTGATATTTGAGTAAAGCTGCTCCTTTACAGGCTTCGCTGCATCAAGCGATTCTTCGATCAGGTGTGATTTATTCAGAAGTTTCTTAATTGCATAAACAAAAAGCTGCTGCGTTTAAGGAGGAAGGAGAAAACACAGCAGCTATTAATTAAGCCATTATTATTAAAACAGTCTGTCAGCCTTGTCCGTAGTATGCGTTTTTTCCGTGCTTTCTGAGATAGTGCTTGTCAAGAAGTTCCTGCTGCATACGTCCTGCGGAAGGATTCATTGACATTGCGTGGTAGTTCATAAAAGCTACCTCTTCGAGCACAACGGAATTATGCACAGCCTCGTGTGGGTCCTTACCCCATGTGAAGGGACCGTGGCTTTTTACAAGCACAGCAGGTATTGATAGAGGATCAATACCCTTGAAGGTCTCTATAATTACAGTGCCCGTTTCCTTTTCATACTCTCCTGCGATCTCCTCGGGGGTCATTGCTCTTGTGCAGGGTATTTCGCCGTAGAAGTAATCACCCTGAGTTGTGCCCATCGGTATTATGCCCATGCCTGCCTGGGCAAATGATGTTGCCCAACGGCTGTGAGTATGAACTATTCCGCCTATTTCGGGAAATGCCCTGTAAAGCTCAAGATGTGTGGGAGTGTCGCTGGAAGGCTTCCATTTTCCATCTGCTACTTTTCCCGTGGCAAGCTCCACTACTACCATATCCTCGGCAGTCATACCGTCATAAGGAACGCCCGAAGGCTTTATAACTATCATTCCGCTGTCTCTGTCGATACCCGAAACGTTACCCCATGTGAAAGTAATAAGACCATATTTAGGAAGAAGGAGATTTGCCTCCAACACTTCCTGCTTTAATTTTTCAAGCATTTTATGTGCTTCCTTTCAGATTATTTTGCAGCAGCATATTCTGCTGCCAGACCCTTTTTATAGTTTTCGATAAACTCTGCAAATCCTGCTGCGCCCTTTTCATCGGGCTGAACGGTGGTGGATTCCATAGAAGAGAATACTTCCGTATCAAGGAACTCGGGAAGTGCCTTACCGTTTCCTAAAGCAGCATATGCGGCAAGTATTGCCATGCCCCACGCGCCGCCTTCACCTGCTGTCTTCATTACGGAAACAGCACTGTTAAGACCGTCTGCAAGGAACTGCTGTGCAACGCCCTGCACTTTGAAAAGTCCGCCGTGTCCTGTTATCTTTTCAACAGACACCTTTTCGTTTTCAAATAGGATATCCATTCCCAGCTTCAGTGCAGCCATTGACGAATAAAGCTGTGCCCGGAAGAAATTTGCAAGTCCAAATTTTCCGTCGGGAGTTCTGAAATACATTGGTCTGCCGTTTTCAGCGCCTGCAACAGGCTCACCCGAAAGGAAGTTATATGCAACAGTACCTCCGCAGTCGGGATCGCCGTTAAGTGAATTCTTATACAGCGTTTCGTAAAGCTTCGATTTATTCATAGGATTGCCGCTAAGTGCTGCAAACTCACCGAAAACATTGACCCACGCATCAAGCTCGGAGCAGCAATTGTTACAGTGTACCATAGCAACGGGATAACCGTCGGGGGTGGTGACCACATCTATCTCGGGATAATAGCCGTACATAGGCTTTGAGAGAACAATCATCGCAAAAATTGATGTACCTGCAGAAACATTTCCTGTCTTTGGAAGAACACTGTTGGTCGCGACCATTCCTGTTCCTGCATCTCCTTCGGGAGGACAGAGCTTTACGCCTGCCTTGAGAATACCCGTAGGGTCAATAAGCTTAGCGCCGCTTTCTGTAAGTTCAGCATCTCCCTCGCCAGCGCTGAGTACGGAAGGAAGTATCTTTCTGATGTCGCCGCCAAAGTTCTTTTCTTTTAGACGTACGGCAAGCTTTTCTATGTACTCTGCATTGTAGTTACCGTCTTTTATCGGGAATATACCCGACGCCTCGCCAACGCCTACGCAGCGCTCTCCTGTAAGGAGATAGTGGATATATCCCGCAAGGGTGTTGATATGTGCTATCTTTGAAATGTGCTCCTCGTTATTGAGGATAGCCTGATAAAGATGAGCTATGCTCCATCTTTGGGGGATATTGAATTTGAAAAGCTCGGAAAGCTCGGATGCTGCCTGTTCGGTAATGGTGTTTCTCCACGTTCTGAAAGGAACAAGCAGATCATCATTCTTGTCAAAAGCCATATATCCGTGCATCATACCCGAAATACCCATTGCACCGTAGGATTCGGGTATAATGCCGTACTGCTCCTTTACATTTGCGGCAAGCTTTGCATAGCAGTCCTGAAGTCCGCCGATGATATCGTCAAGGGAGTATGTCCAAACGCCGTTTTCATAACGGTTCTCCCAGTCATGGCTGCCTGCCGCGATTGGCGCAAATGTATCGTCAATAAGGACGGCCTTTATTCTGGTAGACCCGAATTCGATACCAAGATATGTCTTATTGTTCTGAATTTTTTCCTGTATAGTCATTGCACTTACCTCTTAATTTTAGCCATTGTATCAAGCATAGCAAGCTGCTGCTCGAAAGCGTTTATTTCGGTCTTATCATCAATGATGACAAGCTCTGTATCTGTCATCTTAGCAAAAAGACGAATGTCGTCCTTTGTCAGAGCAGTGGAAACGACTGCATGATGAGCGCCGCCTGCATATATCCACGCTGCTGCACCTGTTGCAAAGTCGGGTTTCAGTTTCCACATAAGCCTTGCAACGGGGAGCTTAGGCATAGGCTTTGGCTGCTTTACAAGAGTTATATCTGCACATACAAGGCGGAAGCGGTCACCCATATCGATCATAGAAACTGCAATGCCATCGCCGTCGATACCGTCAAATACAAGCCTTGCAGGGTCTTCCTTGCCGCCGATTCCGAGGGGATGCACCTGTATCTCGGGCTTTCCTGCCGCAAATACGGGCGATACTTCAAGCATATGTGCTGCAAGCTCAAGCTCATTGCCGCTTGTAAGATCGTAAGTGTAATCCTCCATAAAGCCTGTTGCGCCGCCTCTGCCCTCTGCCATTTTGAAAAGGACTGCGCCAAGGGCTGCGGTCTTATAGTCGCCCTCGGGACCAAAGCCGATTCCTTTTGCCATAAGGTTCTGAGCCGCAATTCCCGGGAGCTGCCTTAAACCGTGAAGATCCTGGAAGGTATCGGTAAATGCACCAATGTTCTCCCGTGTGATAAATTTTTCAAGTGCGACCTCATACTTAGCCTGCTCCCTTACGGCAGCTGCATTGTCGGTAGCCATAGTATACTTTTCATTGTATTCTGCAAGCTTTGTGTCGATCTCAGCGTCAGTAACTTTTTCTGCAATAGAAACAACGTCTCCGATGCCGTAGTAGTTTACATTCCAGCCGTAGCAGATCTCACTCTCTACTCTGTCGCCGTCGGTAACCGCAACATCACGCATATTGTTTCCGAGCATTGCGACCTTTATAGTCCTGCCGAAATTAACGGCAGCGGCGGCGTGTGCAAAGCTGCGTATCTTTGAGATAACATCATCATGCTGATAATAGCCGACAACTACCTCACGCTTTATGCCAAGTCTTGTGCAGATAAAGCCGAACTCGCGGTCACCGTGAGCAGATTGATTAAGATTCATAAAATCCATATCAATGCTGTCATAGGGCAGCTTTTCATTGTACTGCGTATGCAGATGGAGCATAGGTTTTTTTAGTGCTTTGAGAGCTCTTATCCACATCTTTGCGGGAGAGAAAGTATGCATCCACATAATAACGCCGATGCATTCCTTGTCAGCGGATGCCTTTACACAAACATTTTCAGCCTCTGCAGCTGTTGTTACAACAGGCTCATAGCATACCTCTGCAATATTGCTGAGCTTGTCGTTTAAAAAAGCTGCCATATCCTTGCTGTCGCTTGCTGCCTGTCTGAGAGTCTCTTCACCGTAAAGGTCCTGGCTGCCTGTTATGAAGTATATCTTGTTCATTAATATTTCATTCCTTTCCGAAGCTTAGTATAGTAAAAATTTGATTTACTAAAATATACACGCTGAAAATCTGTTATGATATAGATTTTCAGCGTGACGGATAATTATGATTTTGCCTTGTTCTTTCTGGAAAGAACTACACTCTGGATAACAAGGAACAGACAAATCATTGCCGCAACGGTAATGTTGGTCCACCACGCCTCGTCAAGTCCGAGAGAGGAAACGATATTCTTGATGGTGCTGAGTGAAAGAACACCGAAGAATGTGCCGATGATATTTCCCGAACCGCCTGAAAGCATCGTACCGCCAATGATGGAGGAAGCAATAGCGTTCATTTCAGCTCCGCTTGCGTGGGAGGGTGAGCCTGAACCAACATGGAGGAAGTAAACAAATCCGCCTATGCCTGCGAGGATACCGCAGAGAAGATATGCACAGAACTTTGTTCTCTTTACGTTGATACCCAGCATATTTGCGCTCTGGCTGTTTCCGCCTATAGCATAGAAGCTGCGTCCCAGCTTGGTCCATCTGAGGACAACGAAAAGCACTGCCACAACAATAAGCGCAACGACAACGCCTATCTCTACATATGCCGGAACGTAATTGCCCAGCTTATTGTAGGAGCCCATTCCGGGAACGGTGATACGGGTGGATTTAAGCGCTTGAAACTCTTCGTTTGCAACATTAAACTGTGTTGCGTTAACAATAGTGGTCATACCCTTTGCAAAGAACATACCTGCAAGGGTAACGATAAACGGCTGTATCTCAAGATATGCGATGAGATAACCCTGAACGAGTCCGAAAGCTGTACCTATACCAAGAGCAATAAGTATAGCCGTAAGAACATTTCCGCCGTTATAATCCAGATTTACAGCGCAGCTCATGCAGACAAGTGCTGTGAGTGTACCAACGGAAATGTCGATACCGCCTGTTATCATAACAAGGCTCATTCCGCAGGCAAGGATAATAAGCGCAGCGTTTTCATTGAGAATATTGAAAAATGTCTGAGGCTTTAAGAAACCTGAACCGAGAAACACTACCGCACATATGTACATCAGAAAGAAAACAGCGATGGTAATTGTAAGAAGCAGATTCTGATCTGACATTCTCTTTGGAGAGCCATCCGCATTTTTGAAAAGATTCATTACTGAGCAGCCTCCTTAACAGTGGTCTTCTGTGCCGAGAGCTTCTTGCGTATCGCAGCGATCTTATCGCGTACAATAGGCGCACTGAGAATTACAAGGATAATTACTACTACTGCTTTGTAAGCAGGAAGCGCACTGGAAATTACATTGAATTTGAACAGTGTTGTCGTAAGGAACTGGATAACATATGCACCAAGTATGGAAGCTGCCATATTGAACTTACCGCCGCTAAGCGCATTTCCGCCGAGAGCGACTGCAAGGATAGCGTCCATTTCGATATCCTTTGCAACTACGGAGTAGTTGATGGTGGAGAAGCGGCTTACCTTTATAAAGCCTGCAATAGCAACGCAAAGTCCAAGGATAACATATGTAATGAACTTAATGAACTCAGGATTGATACCGTTAAGTCTGGAGGACTCTGCGTTAATACCTACCGACTGAGTGAAAAGTCCCAGCTTTGTGAATCGAAGTACAAGCGCAATTATTATCATACAGATTATTGCGATGAATATAGGAGTTGGTATGGGAATACCGGGAATGAAGTTTCCAAAATAGCCGAAACTCTCATCGCTGATGATAGGAAGCTCATTGTTGTTTATCCATGCTGCAATTGAACGTCCTGCTGTGAAAAGGATAAGCGTCGCTACCATCGGTTGTATCTTGAAATATGCAACAAGCACTCCGTTGAAAGCACCGAACGCCATTGCCACTACGCAGCAGACAAGAAATGCAACGATAATGGGCGCCTGGAGTGCTTCGGGACGGGATTCTGTTCCGCAGAGAACGCGGAGCACTACGCTTCCTGACAGTGCAATGGCAGCGCCCACGCTTATATCCTGTCCGCCGGATGCGGAGGTTACCAGCGTCATACCGATAGCAAGGATAACAAGCTCAGAGGCATTGTCAAGGATAGTAATAAGGTTTCCCGAAAGTACAGGGTAGCCTGCACTGTTCTGCGAAAGAGTCACTGCAAAGAATGAAGGATCCGCTATCAAATTGAAGATCACCAGAATAAGCAGTGCTGCGATCGGAATAAATATCTGATTTTTTATCAGCTTTGTTAATAAGTTACCTGTACTCTTTTTGCCTGCTTTCTGCTGCACAGGTTTTTCAAGCGTTTTCATATACCTTTTCACCTCCTGCGATAGTTTCCATTATCTTGGATTGATTAAGATCGGCTCCGCTGAGTTCGCCAACGGCCTTTCTGTCACGCATTACTATAAGTCTGGAGCATACATTCAGCATCTCATCTATCTCGGAGGAGATAAATGTAACGCTCTTGCCTTCTGATGCAAGTTTAAGCACAAGTTTCTGTATCTCAAGCTTTGTACCCACGTCGATACCTCTTGTAGGCTCATCAAGGATAAGATATACAGGATTTGCAAGAAGCCATCTTGCAAGGATCACCTTCTGCTGATTGCCGCCGGAAAGGGATTTTATCGGGGTATCGGGAGAAGCTGTCTTTATCTCGAGGAGCTTTATGTATTCATCGGCAAATTTTGCTGCGTCCGCTTTTGATATGGGGTGGAACATTCCCTTCATTACCTGAAGCGCAAGGATAATATTGTCCTTTACGGAAAGGTCGCCGACGATACCATCGCGCTTTCTGTCCTCGGGAAGATAACTGATGCCAAGCTTCATTGCGTCAAGAGGTTTTCTTATCTTAACTTCCTTGCCGTTCATTTTAATTGTACCGCCAAGCACCTTATCAGCACCGTATATTGCGCGTACAGATTCGCTTCTGCCTGAACCGAGAAGACCTGTAAAGCCGTTTACCTCGCCTTTTCTTATACTGAAATCAAAAGGAGCAATGCCCGATGTGCTTTCAAGTCCGGACGCCTCGAATACGGGAGCTTCGCCGTCCGTTGAATCTGAAACAGCAACAGGCTTTTCCATATCGGAAAGTGCATTAAGATCCTTACCCAGCATCTTAGAAACAAGCTCTACCTTGGGAAGCTCGGAAGCATCATATTCACCCTCAAACTTGCCGTCGCGGAGAACTGTGATCTTGTCGCACACGGCGTATACCTGATCGAGAAAGTGGGTTACGAAGATAATTCCCACGCCTCTTTCTTTAAGGTCAAGCATAAGCTTGAAAAGCTTTTCGACTTCCTGTTCATCCAGCGAGGATGTAGGCTCGTCAAGGATAAGTACCTTACATTCCATATCAACAGCACGGGCGATAGCCACCATCTGCTGTACAGCAATCGAACAGCTTCCAAGCTGCTGTGTAGGTTTTGCGGGTATATCAAGAGATTCAAGGAGCTTTTTAGCATCCTCGTTCATTTTCTTCCAGTTAGTAAAAGCACTCTTCGTTCTTCCGATAAACATATTTTCCGCAACGGAAAGGTTAGGGCAGAGTGTTATCTCCTGGTAAACAGTGCTTATGCCTGCGTTCTGCGCATCCTGAGTGGATCTGATAACAACAGGCTTTCCGGAAAGATATATATTTCCTCCGTCCTTTTGATAAACACCGGTCAATACTTTTATAAGAGTGGATTTTCCTGCGCCGTTTTCGCCCATAAGTGCGTGTATCTCGCCCTTGCGAAGCGTGAACTCAACATCCTGCAGAGCCTTTACGCCGGGAAATTCCTTGCAGATGCCGTCCAGTTTAAGAACAACTTCCTCCTGCATATTATTCGCCTCCGGTCAAAAAATCGCGGCTCAATACACGGATTGTATCATCCATATACCGAGCCGCGTTAAATTTATGGCTTATTATAATATTTTATTACGTCGAATCAGATACCGTAGTTGTCAACATCTTCCTGAGTGATCTTGGAAGCATCAAAGCCCTTTTCCTGCATTATAACAACCTTTTCAGCAGGTGCCTTGCCGTTTTCGAGATCGCGGATGATATCGTTGATGTAGGAAGCCTGGAAAGGATTGCACTGACCATCGTAATTCCAGTTGCCTGCGAGGAGTTCTTCAAGTGCCCACTTGTTGCAGTCAAAGCCCATTACGATAACATCTTTGCCAACGCCGTGAGAGATGTTTGCCTTGTCAAGAGCAGCAACTGCGCCCTTAGCCATATCGTCGTTTTCAGCGTAGATTACATTGAAGGACTGACCGCCATCGATAACGGACTGTACGATCTGCTGAGCTGTTTCTGCGTTCCATTCAGCAGTCTGCTGGGTGATGAGGTTCCAATTGTCATTAGCTGCCACCTGAGCGTCAAGAGCACCTGTTCTGCCGATCTGAGCAGCAGAACCCATAACACCCTGGATATGTACTACATTGTACTCTGAAAGGCCCTGAGAAGCGAGCCAATCAACTGCTGTCTGTCCCTCCTGAGCCATATCAGATACGATAGAAGCTTCATAAAGGCTAGGATCAGCATCAATGGTTCTGTCGAAAAGAATTACCTTAATGCCTGCTGACTGAGCATCCTTGAGAACAGAATCCCAACCGGAAGTACCTGCTGCAGAAATAAGAAGATAGTCAACTTCATCCTGAATGAACTTCTGAGCTGCTGCGATCTGCTCATCGTTCTTGAGGCTGTATGCGAAAGATGCGCTGTAACCGTTAGCCTCGGTAAAGGTGTTCTTCATATCCTTATCGTTTGCGGTACGATAACCGGACTCGTTAGGGTCATTGTTAATGATGCCGACCTTGATAAGATCGCTTCCGCCTGATGCTGCATTGCCGCTGCCGGAATCAGACTTTGCACCGCAAGCACTGAACATAGATGCTGCAAGTGCTAAACTTATAACTGTTCCAAGTACCTTTTTCATTTTCATAATAAAACCCTCCTAAATAATAAATAGTCAGATTGATTTTTGAATGCGAGCAAAGTAAATACAAATTTATATTTTGAATACAAATTTTTTGTATTGACTTTACCTTTATCGCTTGACATTATTCTATCACAAGGTTATCATAATTGCAATACACAAAATAAACATTGTTATATAAAAACTTTTGTTTAATTTTCACATATATAATAATTTGATTACAAAATCTTTTTTTATTATAAATAATACACTTGACAATTTGTTTTTAAAGTTGTATTATATTTACTGGGAAATTTGTATTGTTTTGAGGTGGCAACAATTGAAAAAATATGAATTTGTGGCAAATTCGCTTTCCGAAGAGATCAGGACGGGGTATTACCGGAACGAAGCTCTTCTGCCTACGGAAAATCAGCTTACCCAAATATACAGTGTAAGCAGGCAGACTGTAAGAAAAGCGCTGTCAATACTTGAAGAAAAGAATATTATCGAAAAAAAGCAGGGCAGCGGTTCTTTTGTAAAAATAATTAATCCGGCTGCCAACAGCAGGAAGGTAGCTGTTATTGCAACATATATTGACGACTATATCTTTCCGGGCCAGCTCAGGGGGGTTGAGGAGGTACTTTCAAAAAATAACTTTTCTGCCATTCTTTCCGCCACAAAAAATCAGATATGCAACGAGCGACGGATACTTGAGGCGATACTTAAAGATCCCGTTGCTGGCATACTTGTGGAAGGAACAAAAACAGCCCTCCCAAATCCCAATATCGACCTTTACGAAAAGCTTGCCGATCGCGGAATACCTATAGTATTTTTCAACAGCTTCTATCCGGGAATCACATCACCCTTGTATGTATGTGCGGATAACCGCGGGGGCGGATATGAGCTTGTGACCTATCTTCTTAGCAAAGGTCACCGGAGCATTGCGTCTGTTTTCAAAGCTGATGATATTCAGGGGCACGAACGTTATTCGGGATACATCTCGGCTATGTTTGACAACAAGCTTTTCGTTTCTGACAGCAAGACTATATGGTACACGACGGAAACAAAGGACAGGATATTCGATGAAACGGGAAATGTTCTGTCAGCAATAGGCGATGCGACCGCCGTTGTATGCTATAATGATGAGATCGCATTTATGCTGATAAAATATTTGACCGCCTGCGGAAAAAGAGTGCCAGAGGACATTGCGGTTGTAAGCTTTGATAACAGCAACCTGAGCGAAATGTCCCCTGTTAAGATCACCTCTCTTTCATACGAAAATAAGAATATCGGCACGATAGCTGCCTGCAAGCTTGTGGATATTCTTAATGGCAGAAGGACAAGTTCAGAAACTATCCCCTGGAAGCTCGCTGAAAAGGAGAGCTCTTAACCGCCTGTTTCCGTATAGTATCAGCCATCGAACAGAACATTCCTATATAAACCTAAAAGCTGCCGGATTATTTCCGGCAGTTTTTATACTGCAAGCGGCTGTATTGATAAGCGGCAATAAAGCTTTGCTGTTTTGCTTCCTTTTGTACCAAACGCTTTACAGCTTTCCGCCCTACACTACCTTGTATGCTTCAAACAAACATTTCAGATATTCTCATACAGCCATTTGTCAACTATTTCATGATCTTCAGATGCCATAAACGGGTGTTCGCTTTGCTCGGATACAGTGAGCTCGGCTCTGAATTTATCTGCAAAGGAACGTATTGATTCTATGGGCTGCAAATTATCCTTTGCCCCGTACAAAATGGCTGTCGGAAATTTCCATCGGCTGATAGGGTGAGATAAAATATACTGATAATAATCCCACCTGAGAGTATCTATTTCGGTAATTATCTCCCGTTGTTCTTCCAGCTGTTTTTCACTGACTCCCGACCATAGCATCATATGCTGCACCAGCCGCTTCATATCCACAACAGGCGACTGAAACAGACATTTTTCAAATTGTCTGTCTGCATAAGCATTAAGCGAAAAATACGCACCAAGACTGCAAGCAAAAAGTGCCGCATTATCCCAGCCTGCAAATACATAGTCTGCAATCACGTTCAAATCGTGAATTCCGTTCCAAATGTCACATCTATAGCTTTTATCAGTGCGCTCGCCGTGTTCGGGGAGGTCAAAGCTAAGAGTCTGCCAGCCTT
Source organism: uncultured Clostridia bacterium (assembly GCA_945876755.1). GTDB lineage: Bacteria > Bacillota > Clostridia > Oscillospirales > Ruminococcaceae > RGIG8773. The sequence continues at coordinate 707 of CAMCPM010000005.1, read as the reverse complement.
TTGATTCTGCTATCTCAGCAAAACGCTCGGCATACTCCTTACGGCTCATCTTACCGTGAACGTGAATGTATATTTTCCGTGACGGCTTTCCCCACAAAATTGCAGGAATTCCGTCGATGTTCAGATTATCTCTTGTTATCATCGTTCTTCATTCCTTTAAAACATTACCGTTTGCTCTTTCATTAAGATCTTTGCAAGTATCTGGCAGTAATAGTAGCTCCGCTCTTTATCATTTCCTCGGGCGTTCCCGTAAATACGATCTGCCCGCCTTTGGTTCCGCCGTCGGGTCCTACGTCTATGATATAATCAGCCAGCTTGATAACATCGGTGTTATGCTCGATTAATTGTATCCATATTTATCCTTTCTTTCTAAACGTAATCTGAATGTCGGAAAGCCGCCGGAGCGGCGGTAAGGTGTTAACAGCTCCATTGTCATCACCTACGCGTAATTACATTATATCATACATCAGGCATAACATCTCGACTTTTTTTGCTTTCTTTTGTCTGTGTTTATTAAGCGGTCTGATTGTTTGGATTATACGCTTACAGTAAACAAATTTTCCCTTGACAGTGTAATTAAATTATACTGCCAAGGGTAGAAAAATGTTGATCTGACCTTAGGTGATCCCGGGGCAAATCTATTATGCAAATGGGAATTGTCTAAAATAGTAAGGCCGTACCGCTTACTATTTTTTCTTTTACTGCTG
>CAMCPM010000004.1 GCA_945876755.1 uncultured Clostridia bacterium | reverse complement strand
ATTGTTATCATAAGAGTGAATATATTTGCAGATATGATGATGGAAGGGAAATAAAACCTAATTATGTTTCACACAAATTTGCAGACATATTAAGAAATAGTGATTTACCAAAGATACGATTTCATGACCTAAGACATTCAAACGCTTCTTTATTGCTCAATGCTGGCTTTAATTTGAAAGAAATTCAAGAGTGGATGGGACATAGCGACATTGCGACAACAGGCAACATATATTCCCATCTGCAATATTCAGCAAAAGTTAAAATGGCTGAGCATTTTAATAATATTTTCTAACAAAAAACAAATCGGTTAGAAAACTGTTAGAAATCGTATAAATTTTGGAAGCCTGCACGGCACATTCTGCTTGACAACCATATACTTTTTTATAGCGGAAACGGCGATTTTGCTTGACAAATACGCAAAAAAACGATATAATATTATTGTTATTTTTGTTACGCGGGTGTGGCGGAATTGGCAGACGCGCCAGACTTAGGATCTGGTGTCTCCGACGTGCAGGTTCAAGTCCTGTCACCCGCACCAAAAAACGGGGCATTAGCGCAGTTGGGAGCGCACCACACTGGCAGTGTGGGGGTCAGGGGTTCAAGTCCCCTATGCTCCACCAAAAACAGTCTCGGATCCTTGCGGATTCGAGACTGTTTTTATTTCAGAGGGAAAATTTTTTTAGGTACATCTCATTCCTTCGGCTGCTGCCAATAATTAAGCTTGGGCAGCTGTGCCTCAAAATAGGCTCGTGCCTGCTCCGGAGGCCAGTTTTCATTTGACATATGTCCGACAAGGAAATCTGTTAATTTCTCAATATCTGTATACACAAATTTTCCGTCGGAATAACACCACTTGCAGTATTCTTCATTGAATGTACCGTCAGTCTCTTTACTGATTGAAGAATCATCAAGAGGCATACCGCAGCACTGACAAATCAGTTGCCTGGGAGAACCCAAAAGAGTGTTGATGGAAACATCAAACAGCTTTGACAATAATTTCAGCGTTTCCGTATTTGGTATGGTTTCACCGTTTTCCCAACGTGATACCGCTTGCCGTGTACAATAGATCTTTTCTGCAAGCTCATCCTGAGATAATCCATTTTTGGTTCGGAGTTCCAATATAACATCCTTTGTTTCCATTTAAATCATCACCTCATAGATATTATACCATCATTGCTTTGTAAAGCCAAGCAACTCGCTGTTGCTGTAATGATTATTGCCGAAAACAAGCTTACCAGCCCATTATTTCCGAAATGAACGGTATAAGCTTCTCTGCCATTTTTTTATGCGTTTTTGCACTGGGGTGATAATCTGCACCAAAGCCGTCATTTACGCCGTCGCGATAGTCAAACTCAAAGGTAGTTATTCTGTAATCTCCCGTATTTGCAGAGTACAGCTTGACCTGCTCTTTTATTTCGGGAAGAAGCTTGCTGCCCATTACGCCAAGTGAACAAATTATATATGCGTTCGGATTGGCTTCCCTTACCTGAACAATGAAATCATAGTATGCTGCCCCGAATTTGTCTACACGTTCCTCAATGCCCTTTGTCCATGTGTTATCATTTGTACCGAGATTTATTACGACTACGTCAGGCTGCCACTGAGAGAAATCCCATTCCTCGTTGGGTCTGTTTGAGGCGTCCGTCTTGCCGTAAAGATTTGGCATAAGAGTCGTCTGATTAGGATTGTTCGACTCGGTATATGATGAATAAACTCCGACTCCGCTCCACGAAACTATATTATAGTCCGCTTTGAAATGCTTTCCCACAATGGCGGCATAGGTTTTCATGCCGTTTTCGTTTGTAGTTGAAAAATCCTCGTACTGGTCTGCTGCATCGATTCCGTAGCCGCAGGTTATGCTGTCGCCGATAAATTCTATTTTACGGCTGCGCTCTGGTGTTGGTATTATACCGTACTCGGAAACAACGTGAATATTCTTTACGCCAATGTACGAATAAGCCGACTCGGAAAGCTTTACCACGGAAATTATACAGTTTGCGGACTCCTCGCTGTCAAAAACATGGAAGGTCTCTTCCTCCTCGGTAAGCATTGTATCTTTAAAAAGCTCGCCGTTGACGTAGATGGCTGCTCTTGCTTTTGAGTTTTTACAGTTGCTTGTGAGAGTGATGTCCGCCGAAGTTCCCCTGAAAGCAAATTCCACGCCTGAACAGGTATGGGACAAAATCCTCACGCCGTCCTTGCAGTAGGTCCTGCCCATTACTTTTACCAAGCCGTCTCCGGCGCTGCTGTCCGATTCGTAAAGCGTAGGTGCAGGCTCGGTGACCGCCTCTGTAACTGTCTCAACAACTGTTTCCGTAATTGTCTCGGTAACGGCTTCGCAGGTTTCTTCAACAGTTGTTTCAGCTTCTGTTTCGGTTGTTGTTTCTGTTTCGGTTGTTGTTTCTGTTTCTGTAACGGTTTTCGATTCCGTTTCCGACTCGGTTTCGGACTCAGTTTCGGTGATTTCTGTAACCGTCTCCGTTTCGGTTTCCGTGACAGTTTCGGGTACGGACGTTGTTTCGGACGTTTCTTCCGGTTCTTCCATTATGCCCTCGGCGATATAGAAACGCTCGGAGGCTTCAATATAATATATCTGCTGCGGAGGCGTCTCGTCAACGGGCTTGCACGCAGTCAGCACTGCCGCCGAAATAATCAGCGCAATTGCCGCAAAATATTTTTTTGTTCCCATTAACTGACCTCCGAATTTTTACTGTGCTGCCGTTTCGCTTATTTCTTCAGAAACTGATCCTGCGCCTTCCTGCTCCTCAGATGCGGAAGTATCGGACGTTACCGATGTTTCCTCAACGCTGGGCATAAACTCGTCCTTTGCTGCTGTAATGTAGCTTAACAGCCTTATGTAAGCCATCTGTGAAAGATGCATTCCGTCGCCGCCGTCGCACTCGGGAAGCAGGTAGCCGTCTGTATCGGAAAGTATATCCTGAATATCAAGATAGTAAATTTCCTCATTCTCAATTCCTGCACACATTTCCTCAGCCGCCTTGTTGTACTCGCGGATACGCTCGTTGGCGTTCCACTCATGATAATCTGCGGTAGGGCTCATGCTCAGGATAACGACCTTGCTTTCGGGAGAATGTGCAAGCACGTCCTCGGCGATATTTTTCAGATTCTCGGCATAGGTTTCCTTATCGGTCATATTTATATCGTTAATTCCCATCCAAAGGAAAACCGCCGCAGGCTTATAATGCTCGACTGCCTGTTTCAGGTCGAACTCGTTATTCTCCATTTTAAAAGTATAGTCATAAATATTTCGTGCGGCTCCTCCGCCTACTGCGGCGACCTGCTTTGTAGTAAGCAGGTCATTGTAAACGTAGAGCGCTCTGCAAACCGAGTCCCCCACAAAAATAGTGTTCTCCATAAACTCTTTGTCCCAGTTAAGGTCTTTCCACTCCATTTTGGGGATGATAACTCTTTCAACCTTTTCTGTTTCCGAAGCTGTCGTTTCAGCGGCAGTTGACGAAATTATCGCCGGTATTGACTCTGTTTCTGGCGCAGAGGTCGTAGTCATCGGGGTAATGGATGTTAATGAGACAGTTTCCGTAACAACGGTCTCCTCAACCTTTTTGCATCCCGAAAAAGAAAGCGCCGCTGAAAATACTGCGGCAGCCAAGGCTATATACGCCAAACCTTTTATTTTCATACCCCGTAAACTTCCCTTCAATTTCAAAAAATATACACTAAGTATATTTTATCACAAAAGCTTTGCCTTGTCAACAAAGCCATGCTATTCCGACAAAAATTGCATAAAATTTTTTCTTGATGAAATTTAAATGAAAAAATGGAAAAAGTATTCCATTTTATTTGGATGTGTGTTATAATATAAAAAATGAACAGGAGGCAACCGTATGAACATACTGTCACTTCTTATCCCTAAAAACGAATCAGCGTATGTATTTGATACCTGCACTCTGCGGCAGGGTCTTGAAAAAATGAAGGCTCACGGCTATACTGCCATTCCCGTTCTGACAAAAGACGGAATGTACGCAGGCACTGTCAGCGAGGGCGACTTCCTCTGGAACATTCTTGACAGATTTGACAACAGCATGAAATCAAAGGAAAAGCTTCTTATTTCTGATATTATCCGCAAGGACTTCAACCCGTCCGTGAACGTTTATATTTCAATGGACGAGCTTTTGCAGTGCGCCGTAAATCAAAGTTTTATTCCCGTTACCGATGACAGAGGCTATTTTATAGGCATTGTTACAAGACAGAAAATAATTCTCACTCTTTTGCAGAACTCCCAAAAGAAAGAAGTTAAATAATACATATTATACTTAAAACCATTTAAAAACTGTACAAAAAATCGAACATAATCTTGCGTATATGGATTATGCGAAGATTTTTTGTCTACAGTTTAAATGGTTTTTAGTATTAAAGCCGGTCCGCCAAAAATGCGAGCCGGCTTTGCTGTTTATCTAATATTAAAATATATTATCAGGGCTGTCAGAATCAATACTGCCAAAACAACTGCCGCTATAAGAAACACTCTGCCGTTTTTCTTTTCCGGCTTTTTTTCTTCAAGCACTGCAAAGGTTTCTTTAAAGTCACGCTGCATTTCTTTTATATCTTGTTCCAGCAGACGTATCTTCTGTTTGTCTGTAAGCTTTTTCGGTGGCTTTGTCTCTTTCAGTTTCGGCATAAGATCAAATCCGTTTCATCGTCAGTCTGATATTACTCTGAAGCCTTTTCAGCTTCCTCGGCAGCCTTGGCAGCTTTTATCATAATTGCACATTCAAGACGCTTTTTCTGGACCTCGCAGGAAAATTTGTGCGCCGTAAGGACGTTTCCTGCATAAATAAAGTTATTTGCGTTACAGCCGCCGCTGCAATAGAATTTTGCCCAGCACTTTTTGCAGTCCTCTTTATTGTAGATATGAGTCTTGGCAAACTCGTTTTTAATATCGGTATTGAATGTACCCTCGTTGATATTGCCCATTTTGTATTCTTCATAGCCTACAAACTGGTGGCAGGGATAGATATCGCCCTCGGGAGTTATGGCAACATACTCATTTCCGCTGCCGCAGCCTCTCAGACGTTTGATAGCGCATGGACCCTGATCAAGATCAAGCATAAAGTGGAAGAAGTTAAAATGCTTGCCCTGCTTGTCATGTTCAAGAATAATATTTGCAAGACGTTCATACTCGGAGAAAATTGCAGGCAGATCCTTTTCCGTAAGCGCATAGCTCATTGCAGGGTCGGCAACTACGGGTTCTACGGATATCTGGTCAAAGCCCTCGTCATAGAGGTGGACTACGTCCTCGGCGAAATCAAGGTTATACTTTGTAAAAGTACCTCTCACATAGTAATTCTCATAATTTCTCTTCTGTGCAAGAGTCTTGAATTTATCCATTATCCTGTCATAGCAGCCTGTACCGTCAACACGCTTTCTTACACGGTCATTAACGCATTTTCTGCCATCTATGGACATAACTACGTTGGACATTTCCTTATTAATAAAATCCATTTTCTCCTCGTCAAGGAGCATTCCATTTGTGGTAATTGTAAAGCGGAAGCGCTTGCCGTATTCCTTTTCCCTGCTTCTGCCGTACTCCACAAGCTTCTTTACAACGTCCCAATTCATAAGAGGCTCGCCGCCGAAGAAATCCAGTTCAAGATTTTCACGGTCTCCCGAATTTTCAAGCAGAAAGTCCAGCGCTTTTTTTCCTGTTTCAAAGTCCATATGCATACGCTTGCCCAGACCGTAATCTCCGGTTGAAGCAAAGCAATATTCACAACGGAGATTGCAATCCTGCTCAACCAGCAGGCACATAGCTTTTACCGGAGAAGCTACCGAATATTTTGCAAATTTTTCATAGTCGTCCTCTGAGAAAAGGATACCGTCGTTGTACAGCTCCACAACCTCTTCGTAGCAGGACTTGATATCCTCGGGAGCATAAAAGCGGGAAAGCTTCTCAATGACCTTTTCGGGACATTTTTCTTCAAAAGGCGGTTTTACATTGTCAAGCATATCGTAGGTAAGCTCGTCCACAAGATGTACGCCGCCGCTGTGGACGTCCAGAACAATATTTAATCCGTTAAGCTTATATTTGTGTATCATAACTGCACCTCTTAGTATAGAAAAATCCCAACATAATTTGATTTGATGTCGGGATGATTTCTTGTTTTTTTAATAAAGCAAATAAGGGACATTACTGTCCCTTAATACTTTCTCCGTCAAGACGGAATTACTTTTCGCACTTCTGGTTAGCAACTGTGCATGAAGTCTTGCAAGCAGACTGGCAGGAAGCCTGACACTTGCCGCAGCCGCCCTTAGCAGCAGTTTTCTTCAGATTAGCCTTATTGATAGTGATGATATGCTTCATAAGAAAACCTCCGATAAAAATAAGATTATTGATATTATAACACATAATACGACGCATTGCAATAGTCATTTTAACGAAATCTGCGGGGAGAATTTACACCAATTATACCACCGATAGAAGAACATATCAATATTATTAACATTTTTGTAAAAAAGCCGCCTGCGGAGAAGCTTTTTACGAATATAATTCCGCAAAGCAGCGCTGCAAGAAAAATTATTATTCCGCAGACAACACCTGTTTTTATACCGTATTTTCCCCTTCGTTTTGCAGCAATATAGCTTGCCACAAAGCAGCCTGCACAAAGGGCTATGCTTGACATTACCGAAAATGCGCCGTCACTAAGGTCTACTGCCGATGCAATAGTCGAAAACAAAAGCATTGTGACAAAAACTGCTCCGATACAGGCAAATGCTGCCTGCAAGACTGTTATTAATCTTTCCGTGCGGAGACGTTCCGCAGGAGTTTTCCTGCGCATAAAAAATTCCTCCGTTCATTATTTCTTCAATAATATGCTGAACGGAGGAAAAATATTACTTTTTGCTTACTGCTTCTTCGGGTGCATCGTGGAGAGTTTTATTCTCTGAGATCGCCCAGATCATAACACGTATCTTGGAACGGTCGCCGCCTGTTTCGATAACAGCGGAATCCTCATGGGGATTTTCGGCGTTTCTGTTGATACGGACGATAATTCCTGTTATACCGCCGATAGTTACTACCTCGTCGCCGACCTGCAGATTGTCTTTAAGGATCTTAGCTTCCTTTTCCTTTTTCTTCTGGGGACGAATTGCAAGAAAATAGAAAAGAACAATGATAAGACCGAACGAGAAAACATAGTAGAGTATCATACCTGCAGGGCTTGCCTGTGCTGTGTCGGCACCTGCCGCATTGGCTTCCGCACGGAGCATAAAGTTGAAAAGTGCTGTATTCATTAATAATCCTCCTGTAAAATAAACAATACTATTATTATAACATTATTTTCCCAACTTGCAAGGGTTTTCACAAAATTTTTATATTCGCAAAAACAAATTACATAAAGGGTGAAAAACCGATCTGCAATATCATTCTATGTCAAATGCGTTCATTTCCGTCCAGACGGGATAATAGCCTGCACGTTTTGCCACGTTCTGGGAAGCAATATTGCCGCTCCATGTTCCATAATAAGGTACTGCGCCGTGCATGAAAACCGCTTGAGTAAGTGCCGAGACAAGCTCCGCACCCATGCCCAGCCCTCTGTATTCGGGAAGAACGTCTATACCTATTTGCCAAAAACGTTCGCTGTCGTTGCTTGCTCCTGCCATTCCTACGATTTGTCCGCCATTAAGGGCGCATACTGCAAGTACGTCGTGACGAGACTTTGTGGAGTCATACATAAGCGCATTGGTGAAACCTTTTAAAGGATAAAGCTCCGGTACGATCTCGTTTTCCTCATAAAATTTTAGGCGGAAACCGTCACGGGGAATATATTTATATGGCGTTGCAGGCAGGTAGAAAATACTGTTGAATGCAATTGCCTTATTGTATTTTGCAAGCTTTGCATTTATCTTCCAGATCTTTGTCTGCTCAAAAATTTCTGCGCCGCTGCATTTTGAAAGCAGGTCACCTGCAAAATCAAGCATTTCGCTTGCGGCGGAAATTACCGTTCCATGCCCCATTGTCGCCGCTTTGAAAAAGTCGGGCTCGCTTTTGAAACGGCGGCGTCCGTCGCATAAACGGGAAAGTGTCGCCTTATTTGCCGTGCCGATAAAATCCTCTGCATTACAGCAGTAATCACAAGCAAGCTGCGCTGCCGCAGAGGCGACAAGCTCATTTTTGAAAATCATTTACAACCTCCGAGATAATCGTTAAGCAGATTCCAGCCGATGCTGTCATAGCGGAGAAGCTGCTGCGCATATTTCAGCGGAAACCACTCTGCACTGTCTACTTCTACCGACGGTACAAGCTCGCTCTTTCTGACTTTGCAGATATAGCCGAGCATAAGGTTGTCCTTTTTTTCATAGTAATAGCTGCCGATATATTTATAAGAAACCACGTCAAGACCGATTTCCTCTTTGACCTCTCGTACCACGGTGGTTTCGGGAGTTTCTCCCTGTTTAACGTATCCTGCGACATTGATATAATTTTTAGAAACATAGTCCTGCTTGATAAGCGCTATTTCTGAATTATCTTCGGTAACGCAAAGACAGATAACGCAGCAGTATGAAAACGGGAAAAACGGGCGTTTACAGCTGCCGCAGTAAGGTATCTCGCCCTCGTCACCGCAGTTTTTCAGATACAGCTTTTCGCCGCATTGGGGGCAGTAGGAAAAGTTCATAGGAGTCCTCCGATTACTTGATTTTATAGGCAAGAGCCTGAAGCGCAAGCAGGTAGCCGTCCTTACCGAAGCCGAAAAGGCTTCCCGAGCAGACTGGAGCAATTACCGAGTTATGGCGGAATTCCTCACGCTGACAGATATTTGATATATGCACCTCGATAACGGGAATTTTAATTGCGGCAATGGCATCGCGGATAGCATAGCTGTAATGTGTATATGCGCCTGCATTGAGTATCACGCCGCATTTGTCAAGGCGTGCCGCATGAAGCTTGTCAATAATTTCACCCTCGTGGTTGGACTGGAAGCACTCGCAGCTGTCGAAGCCAAGCTCCGCTGCCTTAGTCTTTATTTCATTGCATATGCTTTCGTAGCTGTCCGAGCCGTATGTGCCCGGCTCTCGCTCCCCAAGCAGGTTGAAGTTTGGTCCGTTGATTATAAGTACGTTTTTCATAGCAGTTTTCCTTTCAACATATCGGCTTTTATTTTGCGATGCTTTCGTAATACTTCTTCATCGTCTGTGAGTCCTCAGTCTGCGTTCCTGCGCTTTCGCATATGAAAATCGGCGAAAGATTTCTTTCGTAGACAAGCTCCATAAGCGGCTCAAACTGCGGTCCGTAGACTGTATCTTCAAAGGTAAGATGCCGCTTTTCGCCACCTTTTTCGGTGTACTCGATTTTTGAAAAATGCGAGTGGAAAATCTTTGCTCTGTCGGAGCCAAGCTCGTTTTCAATGGTATCAAGTATAGCGGCATACTCAGCTTTGCCCTTTATCTCGCCGAAAGTACGGGCGTTCAGGTGTCCGAAATCAATACAGGGGATAAAGCTGTCGTCAACCTTGCATATTTCCATGACTTCGTACAGGTCGCCCAGCTGATTTATTTTTCCCATGGTTTCCGGACAGCAGTGAATATGTCCCAAACCCTCTGCTATAAGTGCTTCACGGGCTTTTTTCATTGTAGCCTTTGCAAGCTCAAGAGCCTCCTCACGGGTCATTTTTGAGCAGGAGCCGCTGTGGATAACGATTCTGTCGCCGCCCATCGCGTTTACCGCCGCTGCGGACTGCAAAATGTAGTTTATTGAGTTATCACGTTTTTCCTCTTCAACGCTTGAAAGGGAGATAAAATAGGGTGCGTGTACCGAAACGGTTATGTTCTTTTCCGCAAGTGCCCTGCCGATCTCGGCGGCAGCCTCTGCGCCGACTCTTACGCCTTGACCGCACTGGTACTCAAAATGGTCAAGACCGAATTTTTCAAGGTACTCGCCAAGCTGTACAGATCTTTTATAGCCCATTGTCTTAAAGCTTTCGGCAGTTCCTGCCGGTCCGAATTTTGCGCTCATGTTATCTTCCTTTCTTATATTTTAAAATCTGTTGTACTTCTTAGGCAGCAGCGGCTTTTCTATTGCACGCTTTACTTTGAAAAATGTACTTTTCTCCGGCTCGATGGGATACACAAAAATAGAGCGTATCCCTGCAAGATTTGCGCCGAGAATGTCCGTGAATATCTGGTCGCCCACGGCACAGACCTGCTTTTTGCTTACTTTCAGTTCCCTGATTGCCTGTTTAAAGCCCTTTGGCAGCGGTTTTGCGCCGTTAGGTACGAAATGAAGTCCAAGCATTTCAGCAAAGGGCGTGACACGTTCGGCGGTGTTATTGCTGACTATTAGAAGCTTTATTCCGTGCTTCTGCATATTGGCTATCCAATCAAGAACGCCGTCTGCTGGAACAGGATTGTCGTGAGTGGTAAGGGTATTGTCAAGATCGAGAACAAGTGCCTTTATGTCAAGGACATTCAGTGCTTCGGGGGTTATCTCCAGCACTGAACGCAGGGCATATGTGGGTTTGAAAACTGCCATAACAATACTCCTTTGATTTAATGCGGAATGCGTAATTCGGAATGCGGAATTGTAAGTTCACATCTTCACGACAATAATTCCGCATTACGCATTCCTAATTACGAATTTTATTTCAGCTTTGCACGCTGCTTTGCACGAAGCGTATTGTCAAGGATACGCTTTCTGATACGGATAGACTTTGGCGTAACTTCAAGAAGCTCGTCGTCGGCGATGAATTCAAGGCTGTCCTCAAGGGAAAGCTTTCTCGGCGGAACGAGTCTGAGTGCATCGTCGGAGCCGCTTGCACGGGTGTTTGTAAGGTGCTTTTTCTTGCAGACGTTTACCACAAGATCCTCGACCTTTGGTGAAGCGCCCACTATCATACCCTCATAAACGGGAGTGCCTGCGCCGATAAACAGCGAGCCGCGCTCCTGAGCGTTGAAAAGTCCGTAGGTAACGGCTTCGCCCGTTTCAAAGGAAACGAGAGAGCCTGTGTTTCTTCTGGGGATATCGCCCTTATACGGCTGGTAGCTGTCAAATACCGAGCTGATAACGCCCTCGCCCTTTGTATCGGTAAGGAATTCGGACTTATATCCGAAAAGTCCTCTTGACGGGATAAGGAATTCCAGCTTCATACGGCTTCCTACCGGGTGCATTGACTGAAGCTCAGCCTTTCTTGTACCCAGCTTTTCCATAACAGAGCCTACGCAGTCCTCGGGAACGTCGATAACAAGGCGCTCAATAGGCTCGCAGGTCTCGCCGTCGATTTCTTTATAAAGCACACGGGGGGTAGAAACGGAAAGCTCATAGCCCTCACGGCGCATATTTTCAATAAGAATGGAAAGGTGCATTTCACCTCTGCCGGCAACACGGAAGCTGTCGGTATTTTCGGTTTCGGTCACGCGGAGGGAAACGTCTCGGAGTATTTCCTTGAAAAGCCTTTCACGAAGCTGACGGGAGGTAACGAACTTGCCCTCACGTCCTGCAAAGGGGCTGTCGTTTACCGAGAATGTCATTTCAACGGTAGGCTCGGAAATTTTTACAAAGGGAACAGGCTCATAGCAGGAGGTATCGCAGAGGGTATCGCCGATAGTGATATTCTCTATACCGGAAATCCACACGATATCGCCGACCTTTGCTTCTTCGGCAGGAGTTCTGTTCAGACCTTCTATCTGGTACATTGTAACTACCTTGCTGTTAAAGGGCTTGCGGTTTTCGTGGTAGTCACCTACGATAACAGGCTGATTTACCTTTATAGTACCGCGTTCGATACGTCCGATACCAATTCTGCCGACGTAGTCGTTATAGTCGATAGATGAAATAAGCATCTGCATTGGAGCGTCGGGGTCGCCCTCGGGTGCGGGGATATGGCTGAGAATAGTTTCAAACAGCGGAACGAGGTCTTTGCCCTCCTCATACTGGCTGAGAGAAGCTGTGCCTGCACGTCCCGAACAGAAAAGCACGGGGCTTTCAAGCTGCTCATCGCTTGCGTCAAGGTCGAGAAGAAGCTCAAGGACTTCATCGCCGATCTCGTCAAGGCGAGCGTCGGGGCGGTCGATCTTGTTTACTACAACGATAATTCTGTGACCCATTTCCAGCGCTTTCTGGAGAACGAATCTTGTCTGGGGCATACATCCCTCTGCGGCGTCAACAAGAAGTACAACGCCGTCAACCATTTTCAGCACGCGCTCTACCTCGCCGCCGAAATCTGCGTGGCCCGGGGTGTCGATAATATTTATCTTAACACCATTATACATTACGGACGTATTTTTTGCAAGTATCGTGATGCCTCTTTCACGCTCGATATCGTTTGAGTCCATGACTCTTTCCGCAACAGTCTGATTTTCACGGAAGGCGCCTCCCTGCTTGAGCATTTCGTCAACAAGGGTAGTCTTGCCGTGGTCAACGTGGGCGATGATAGCAACGTTTCTTAAATCTTCTCTTACCATAAAAATTTCCTTTCCCATTACTGCGAAATGAACAAATTTCGGGTATACTATTAATAATTGTTCAGTACGCATTATATATTTTAACATTGGAAGCAAAAAATATTAAATCTGTCAAAACCCCTATAACGTAAAAAAGCCTTGCAACAGGAGATTTATCCGTGTTATGCAAGGTTATTGTGAAAAAAATTACGTCCTGCAAAAACAGGACGTAATGCTGGTGGAAGAGGGTGGATTCGAACCACCGAAGCCGAAGCAACAGATTTACAGTCTGCCCCCTTTGGCCACTCGGGAACTCTTCCTTATTCAAGCTTTTGCAGTTAAGCAAAAAATGGAGCTGGTGGACGGACTCGAACCCCCGACCTGCTGATTACAAATCAGCTGCTCTACCAACTGAGCTACACCAGCTTAACTTTTATTATTTTGCGCTCTCTTTAAGCGACTCGTTTATTATATCACGTCGAAATTTAAAAGTCAATAGGATTTTTTATGTTTTACATTTTGTTCATATTTAAGCCTTTTAAAACAAATCCAAAAGATTTTAATAAACGATGTTATAAACCCAAACTGCTTTGCAGCTTGGGTTTATGGTCGGGGCGACAGGACTTGAACCTGCGGCATCTTGGTCCCAAACCAAGCACTCTACCAAACTGAGTTACGCCCCGTTTGTTCTGCATTATTGAGCAGCCTTATAATTATACATGATATATTTTGATTTGTCAAGTGCTTTGGATAATTTTTTGTATGTATTTATAAAAAAATTATATAAATAAATAAAAGCTACAAAAATAGTTGAAATTTTTGAAATAAACTGATATAATAAGTAATTATAGTTGTATGTTGTGCGGAAAGGACGGGTCACCTCTGATGGCAAGGCGTTTGTTCAGTGAAATGATATGCAGAGAACTGAAATTCCTTTTGCCGAGAGTCCTTGTCTTTGACCTCGTGATATACATTATTTCGCTGCCTGTGTACAAGCTGTGTGCTGAAGTTCCGCTGGGACTTCTTGCAGGAACGGCGGTCATGCTGCTGAACTTCATAATCCTGGGCCTTTCTTCGGAAAGAGCTGTGGAGCGCCCAATAGCTTCCGCAAAGGGTTATATGTTCGGCTCCTATATGCTGAGGCTGCTGATAACCGGTATCCTGTTTTTTGCAGGAATAAAATGTCCGTCAATAAATCTTGTTGCGGCAGCTATCCCTCAGCTTTTTCCCAAGCTGGCATACACGCTTCATGCGGCACTAAAAAAGAAGGGAGGGTGAAATCATGGAATTTAAGGTAAATGTAGAGGGCCCGAGACGAATGTTCAGCATTCTGTCGGAATCGGACGAAGTGATTTTTTCCTTATCAGAGTCGGTTGTAACCGGGTGGCTTGTTATTCTGATAGTTTTGGCGGCTTGCCTTATACTGACAAAGGATCTTAAAAAGATACCGGATACAAAACGTCAGTGTGCTGCGGAATACATTGTCAAAACCGTAAACAACATGATCGAAGTAAATATGGATAAATCTTCAATGGCGTACGCCCCCTACATTGCTGCTGTTTTCGCTTATATCATAGTAGGTACGCTTATCTCAATGATAGGCTTCAGAAGCATTACTGCGGATATAAGCGTTACGGGAGGTTTGGCTGTAATGACTTTCGCGCTTATAACATACACCAAGATCAAGTACAACGGTGTGGGCGGCTACTTAAAGCAGTTTATAAACCCGCTTAATATCATAAGCGAAGTCGCAACGCCGGTAGCTATGGCTTTGCGTCTTTTCGGAAACGTAGCAGGAGGCATGATAATCACGCTGATCCTCTATATCGCTCTGGGTTCTGCCAGCGGAGCAATTTACAATCTTATGGGAATACCGCCCATTGAGTCGATCAATGGCTATGTTTTTAACATTTTCCAAATTGGTATACCCGCAGTATTGTCTATCTACTTCGATCTGTTCTCGGGAGCAATACAGTCATATGTATTCATTATGCTTACTATGGCTTATATCAAAATGGGCAAGGAATAGCCCTAAAAAAATTGGAGGTAAATTTTTATGGAAAACGAAGCTTTATTGAATGCTCAGGCAACCGTTCTTGCAGGTCAGGCTATCGGCGCAGGACTTGCTATGATCGCAGGTATCGGACCCGGTATCGGTGAAGGTTACGCTGTCGGCAAGGCAATCGAAACTATCGGCAGACAGCCTGAGATCAAGGGTACAGCTACATCTACAATGTTCATAGGCTGTGCTGTTGCAGAAACAACAGGTATCTACGGTCTGTTCGTAGCTATCATGCTCCTGTTCGCAAATCCGTTCCTTAAGTTCCTCGGCTAATTGGATCGGTTAGTAAAAATAATGCAGAACAGGAGGCGTAAATAGCCTATGCACAGTAATTTTGAATTTTTTTCAATAGACCTTACAACTATTGTAGGTACTATATTGAATACGTTGATTCTGTTTCTGGTTATTAAGCACTTCCTTTTCGACAAAGTAAACGCTATGCTGGAATCCCGCAGGACTGAGGTCGCAAAGACTTATGAGGACGCGGACAAGGCTCTGGTCAATGCAAAGCAGCTTGAAAGCGAATATACTACCAAGCTTGCAGCCGCCAAGGAGGAATCCGCAGAGATCGTAAAAAATGCAACAAAGAAAGCCCAATCCCGTTCGGATGAGATAATCGCCGGCGCCAAGGACGAGGCAAGAGGTATTATCGACAAGGCGAACTCGGATATTGAAAAGGAAAAGAAACGTGCCGTTAACCAAATTAAGGATGAAATCTCCGATATTGCGCTGTCTATCGCGTCTCAGGTCGTTTCAAAGGAAATCGACGAAAAGACTCACGAACAGCTTATCGAGAGCTTCATTAATGAAATCGGTGATGCAGAATGACGGGTGTTGAAAAGATATACTCAGAGGCAGTTTTTGAGCTTGCGTGTGAGCAGAGCTGTACTGACGAGGTCAAAAAGGAGCTTGACTCGCTGGCTGTCGTTTTTAACGACAACCCGGGATTTGCTAAGCTTCTTACGGCTCCGACAGTCACTATCGGCGAAAAGCTGGAAATTATCGAAAAAACCTTTAAGGGAAAAATTTCCGAGCTTTGCTATAATCTTCTATGCGTCGTTACCGAAAAGGGACGCGCCGCAGCTGTTCCCGCTATTGCGGAGGACTACAAAAACCGCTGGTATGAGATGAAAAATATTGCTGAGGTAAAGGTCACCACAAGCGTGCCCCTCAGCGAAAATCTCAGAGCAAAGCTGAAGGCAAAGCTGGAGTCCGTTTATAAAAAGACGGTCATCCTTACCGAAAATGTCGACCCGACAATTATGGGCGGTATTGTGCTGAATTACGGCAACACAATGCTGGACGGCTCGGTAAAGGCTAAGCTTGAAGCTATTCAGAAGCAGATCAAGGGCGTTATCGCATGACCTGCACTATGAAATCGGGAGCTATGCGCTTTTAATTGCTCACGGCTCTCTAAGAAAGGATGGTTATTTCCAATGGATTTACGCCCCGATGAAATTACAGGCATAATCAAGGCACAGATAAAAAATTATCAGTCCAAGATTGAACTTGCCGACGTTGGTACGGTCGTTACCGTCGGCGACGGTATTGCCAGAATTCACGGTCTTGAAAAGTGTATGTCGGGAGAACTGCTCGAATTTGAGAACGGCGTTTACGCTATGGCGCTGAACCTTGAACGCGACTTTGTCGGCGCTGTTATGCTGGGTTCTGACGCTGATATCAAAGAAGGCGACACCGTTAAAAGTACGGGCAAGATCGTGTCCGTTCCCGTTGGTGAAGAGCTTCTGGGACGTGTTGTAAACGCTCTCGGTCAGCCTATCGACGGCAAGGGCGCTGTTCTTACCGACAAAATGATGCCTATTGAACGTGTTGCTTCCGGTATCATTACAAGAAAATCGGTAAACAGACCTCTTCAGACAGGTATCAAGGCTATCGACTCTATGATCCCTATCGGACGCGGTCAGCGTGAGCTTATTATCGGCGACCGCCAGACAGGTAAGACCGCTATCGCGCTTGATACTATTATTAATCAGAAGGACAAGGACGTTATCTGTATCTATGTTGCTATCGGTCAGAAGCGTTCTACCGTTGCGAACGTTGTTGACATTCTCGAAAAGAACGGCGCAATGGATTACACTATCGTTGTTTCCGCAACAGCCTCGGAGCTTGCTCCTTTGCAGTATATCGCTCCTTATTCGGGCTGTGCAATGGGTGAATACTTCCTTGAACAGGGCAAGGACGTTCTCTGCGTTTATGATGACCTCTCCAAGCACGCTGTTGCTTACCGTACCCTTTCCCTGCTCCTCAAGCGCCCGCCCGGACGTGAGGCTTATCCCGGAGACGTATTCTATCTCCACTCCCGTCTGCTGGAGCGTGCCTGCAACCTTAATGAAAATTACGGCGGTGGCTCGCTGACTGCTCTTCCTATCATTGAAACTCAGGCAGGCGACGTTTCCGCTTATATCCCGACCAACGTAATTTCCATTACCGACGGTCAGATATTCCTTGAAACAGACCTGTTCAACTCCGGCGTGCGCCCTGCCGTTAACCCCGGTATCTCTGTATCCCGTGTAGGCGGCGCTGCTCAGATAAAGGCTATGAAAAAGGTTTCCGGCTCTCTGAAGCTGACCTATTCACAGTACCGTGAGCTGCAGGCGTTCTCACAGTTCGGCTCCGACCTGGACAAGGATACAAAGGACCGTCTTGCTCTCGGTGAAAGAGTTGTTGAAGTCCTCAAGCAGGGAAGAAACTCTCCTCTTACAGTTGAGCATCAGGTACTCATTATCTATGCTGTAACACACGGCTATCTCAAGGATGTTCCTCTCGACCTGGTTTCCGAGTTTGAAAAGGAACTGTTTGAGTATGCTGACGAAACACACCCCGATATTATCGCTTCCATTAAGGAAACCAAGGATCTGACAAAGGAAAACGAAGAAGCTCTCAAGGAGATGCTTTCCGGCTTTGTCGCTAAATTCCTTGCGGACAAGTAATTGCCGCGATTTTAGAAAGGAGGGTTTCCGTTGGCGACCGGTAATATGAAGGACATTAAACGGCGTATCAAAAGCGTTGAATCAACCATGCAGATAACCAAGGCTATGGAGCTGGTTGCTTCGTCAAAGCTGAGAAAAGCCAAGGAAAAGGCGGATAACGCCCGTCCTTACTTCAATGCCCTGTATGATACAATGTGCGAGATACAGTCGGAAAACCCCGGCTTCTTCTCGCAGTACACAAAGAAGCGTGAGGCAAAGACCGTTCTGCTTGTAGTTATCGCAGGCGACAGAGGTCTTGCAGGCGGCTTCAACTCCAATGTTCTGAAGCTTGCTCAGGCTCGTATCAATGAGCTTGAAGGCAAGGCTGCTGTGAAAATTCTTGCTATCGGCAAGAAATCCGTGGAGTATTTCACAAAACGCGGTTATGACCTTTTGGCAAGCTATCCGAATGTTGCGGAGGGAATTAAGATCCACCACGCAGCGGATATTTCCGACAATATAATGAACCCGTTCGTAAAGGGCGAGATCGACAGAGTGGAGCTTTTCCGCACGGAATATGTCTCACCTCTCGTTCAGCAGGCGGAAAGCCTTGCTATCCTGCCCCTTGATATTCAGCCGGGCGAAACCAAGACAAGAGAACTGCCTATTTATGAGCCGTCCCCTGCCGAGGTTTTTGACGCCATCGTGCCTAAATATATTACGGGAATCATCTTCTGCGCCGTTGTTGACAGCTTTGCTTCCGAGCAGGCTGCAAGAAGAACGGCTATGGAATCCGCTACAGACAACGCTTCGGAAATGATTTCCGGCTTGTCGCTTATCTATAACCGTGCCCGTCAGGCGTCCATTACGCAGGAGATCACGGAGATCGTGGGCGGCGCTTCGGCACAAGATTAAATTCAATAATAATATTTTTGAATTTAATTTCAAGTTTTGCTTCTGGATTTTCTGATCCATTTTTCCTTCGGAAATTGCAAAACTTTTACAAATGCAAATGTAAAGCTTATATATTCCGTTGCAAATTAAAAACTGTATACTATATTATAGCATACGGTCACGGAAAGGATTGATTATGTAAATGCCGCAGAAAAATATCGGTAAGGTTGTTCAGATAATCGGTGCGGTTGTCGATATCCAGTTTACAAAGGATAACCTTCCGAATCTTTTGAATGCAATAGAAATCGAGCTTAACGGCAAGACTCTCATATGCGAGGTAGCTCAGCATATCGGTGACGATGTTGTACGCTGTATCGCTATGGCTTCTACCGACGGTCTCGTAAGAGGCGTTGACGCCGTTGACACAGGCGCTCCGATTTCAGTCCCTGTCGGCAAGGAAACTCTCGGAAGAATTTTTAATCTTCTCGGAGAGCCTGTTGACAACAAGCCTGCTCCCGAAACAAAGGAGAGATGGGCTATCCACAGAGAGCCGCCCTCATATGAGGAACAGACGGCTTCAAACGAGGTACTCGAAACGGGTATCAAGGTAATCGACCTTATCTGTCCTTACCTCAAGGGCGGTAAGATCGGTCTGTTCGGCGGTGCCGGCGTTGGTAAGACCGTTCTTATTCAGGAGCTTATCAACAACGTTGCCAACCAGCACGGCGGTATCTCGGTATTCACCGGTGTTGGCGAGCGTACCCGTGAGGGTAACGACCTTTATAACGAAATGACCGAATCGGGAGTTATCGACAAGACCGTTCTTGTTTACGGTCAGATGAACGAGCCTCCCGGAGCGAGAATGAGAGTAGGTCTTTCGGGACTTACTATGGCGGAATATTTCCGTGATGTTGAGGGACAGGACGTGCTTCTGTTCATTGACAACATTTTCCGTTTCACACAGGCAGGCTCAGAGGTTTCGGCTCTTCTCGGACGTATGCCTTCAGCCGTTGGTTATCAGCCTACACTTGCTACCGAAATGGGTGCGCTTCAGGAGCGAATCACTTCCACAAACAAGGGCTCCATCACTTCGGTACAGGCTGTATACGTTCCTGCCGATGACCTTACCGACCCTGCTCCGGCTACCACCTTTGCTCACCTGGATGCAACAACGGTACTTTCAAGAAGCATTTCTTCTCTGGGTATTTACCCTGCTGTTGACCCTCTCGATTCCACTTCGAGAATCCTTGCGCCCGATATCGTCGGTCAGGAACATTACGAAGTCGCACGTTCGGTACAGAACATTCTCCAGAGATACAAGGAGCTTCAGGATATCATCGCTATCATGGGTATGGACGAACTTTCCGACGAGGATAAGCTGACCGTTTCAAGAGCAAGAAAGATCCAGCGTTTCCTTTCCCAGCCGTTCAGCGTTGCCGAGCAGTTTACCGGTATGGAGGGCAAGTACGTTCCTCTTAAAGAAACCATCCGTGGCTTCAAGGAGATAATTGAGGGTATGCACGATGATCTGCCCGAATCCGCATTCCTGTTTGCAGGCACTATCGATGACGTTATCGAAAAGGCTAAGAACGCCGAGAACGCATAAAAGGAGGCTTGTTTCATGGCAGCTTCATTTTCACTCAGCGTTGTGACACCCGAAAAGGTATTCTTTGACGGCGAAACAACGCAGATAATCGTCCGCACTACCGAGGGCGATATCGGTATTCTTGCCAACCATACAAGTCTGGTTGCCGACTTGCCATCAGGTCCTCTCAAAGTTAAGCAGGAGGACGGAAGCTGGCGTACTGCCGCAATTTCAACGGGTCTGCTCAAGGTAGGCGGAAACAAGGTTTCTATCCTTGCCAATGCTGTTGAGTGGGCTGACGAGATCGACCTTGACTGGGCGAAGCGCTCCGAGGAGGATGCAAGACGCAGACTTGAAGAACAGAAGGACAGGCATGAGCTTGACCTCGCTGAACTGAAATTACAGCGTGCGCTTAACAGAATAAGCGTTGGTTCAGGAAAATAATAAAATATTTCAGGAATTTTGAAAAAAGACTTGACAAAAGCCTTTGCAATGAGGTATAATTATATTACCTCTTGCAGAGGCTTATTTTTTTGTGCCCGTTTTTGGACAGAGCTAAAAAATACGGCTTCTCGACAAGGCTCCTGCGAGTCAGCCCGAGCCGTGCCACAGAGGGAGGCACAGGGGAAATACGTCCCCTGCGAAATCGAAACGCTAATAGGAGGTGCCGATATGAGAGTAAAGGTAACATTAGCCTGCACAGAGTGCAAGCAGCGCAACTACAATACCAAGAAAAACAAGAAGAACGATCCGGACAGACTTGAAATGAACAAGTACTGTAAGTTCTGCAAGAAGCATACTCTTCACAAGGAAACTAAGTAAGTGAGGTGTGAGTAGTGGCTGACGCAAAGAAAAAGTCCAAGAAGACTTCTGCGATCGCTCAGGCTGAAGCTAAGGCAGCAAAGATCGTAAACGACCGTGAAAAGGCTAAGGCAAAGGCAAAGAAAACCGGCGTCAAGAAGCCTAACGGTATCGTTAAGTACTTCAAGGATCTGAAAAGTGAAATCAAAAAAGTCACATGGCCTTCAATGAAGAAGGTAGTAAACAATACAGCAGTCGTACTTATCGGAATGTGCGCAAGCGGTATTGTTATATGGGGAATCGACAGCGCGCTTAAAGCTTTGTTAAAGCTGGCAACGGGCTGACGCAGTCTGAAACTGATAACAAAGGAACGAGTTTTCGCAGCGGTTTTGCGTTTTCTGCATACGCCGGAAACCAAAGCCCAAGAAGAAAGGAATGGTCATAATTATGTCAGAATCGGCAAAATGGTATGTCATTCACACTTATTCCGGTTATGAGAATAAGGTTGCACAGACAATTATGAAGGTTGTCGAGAACCGTAATCTTCACGATCTTATTCAGGATGTTCAGGTCCCTACCGAAATGGTTATGGAAATGAACGAAAAAAATAAGATGCGTGAGGTTGAAAGAAAAGTTTTCCCGGGATATGTACTGGTGAAAATGGTCCTTACCGATGACTCATGGTATGTTGTAAGAAATACAAGAGGCTGTACGGGATTTGTAGGTCCCGGGTCAAAGCCCGTTCCGCTTACCGAAAAAGAAGCGGCTGCTCTGGGCGTTGACGCTGACAAGAAGCCTGCTTCCGTTGAAGTTAACTTCAAGGCGGGCGACAAAGTCAAGATCACAGCAGGTCCTATGGAGGGCATCGTCGGTGAGGTCGAGAGCATTGATACCGAAAGCATGACCGTAAACGTCAAGGTATCTATGTTCGGCAGAGATACTACAGCAGCTTTGGATATTACCATGGTTGCGGCTTCAGATGAATATTAATAAAATAAACGTTACGAAAATTTCGGAGGTGCAATAAGCAATGGCACAGAAAGTAGTTGGCTTAATCAAGCTTCAGATCGCAGCAGGTAAGGCTACTCCTGCTCCGCCGGTTGGTCCTGCTCTTGGTCAGCACGGTGTTAATATCATGGCTTTTACAAAGGAATTCAATGAAAGAACTAAGAACGATATCGGTCTTATTATCCCTGTTGTAATCACTGTTTACGCAGACCGTTCTTTCTCTTTCATCACAAAGACTCCGCCGGCAGCAGTTCTTATCAAGAAGGCTATCGGTCTTGAGAGCGGTTCCGGTGTTCCTAACAAGACTAAGGTTGGTAAGATCACTAAGGAACAGATTAAGAAGATCGCTGAAACTAAGATGCCCGACCTGAACGCTGCAAGCATTGAATCTGCTATGAGCATGATCGCAGGTACTTGCCGTTCTATGGGCGTTGAGGTTGTTGACTAAAACTCACTGCGGCGGACATTTTGTCTCCGTCATACTAAATCCGTTTTTACGGATATTGGTATTTTCTATGGGTGGGAGGAATTATCCGCTAAAAGTCCCGAAAATCGGGACAGTTCCCGTTGACGGGAATGTTACCACTTAAAGGAGGAATTTATTAATGAAACACGGTAAGAAATATAACGAAAGCGCTAAAGCTGTTGATAAGAGCAAGCTTTACGAAACAGAAGAAGCACTGGCTCTCGCTTGCCAGAATGCTAAGGCTAAATTCGACGAGACCATCGAAGTTCACGTTCGTCTGGGCGTTGACTCCCGTCACGCTGACCAGCAGGTTCGTGGTGCGGTAGTTCTCCCTAACGGTACTGGTAAGAAGGTTAAGGTTCTCGTATTCTGTAAGGAAGAAAAGGAAGAGGCTGCTAAGGCAGCAGGCGCAGATTACGTTGGCGGCGCTGATCTCGTTGACAAGATCGTTAAAGAGAACTGGCTCGATTTCGACGTTTGCGTTGCTTCTCCCGACATGATGGGCGTTGTAGGTAAGGCTGCAAGAGTTCTCGGTCCCCGCGGACTTATGCCTAACCCCAAGGCCGGTACTGTTTCTCCCGACGTTGCTAAGGCTGTAACAGAGGCTAAGGCTGGTAAGATCGAGTACCGTCTTGACAAGACAAACATCATCCACTGTCCTATCGGCAAGGCTTCTTTCGGTCAGGAAAAGCTTTCCCAGAACCTCGATACTCTTCTTGAAGCTATCGTTAAGGCTAAGCCTGCTGCTGCTAAGGGTACTTACATCAAGTCCTGCGTAGTAGCTTCCACAATGGGCGTTGGTATTCCTGTTTCTACAACAAAGTACGGCGTTTGATTGTAATTAACAAAATCAAGGAGTCCAAGGTTAGCTTTGGACTCCTTTTTTGTATGGGAGAATATTTATGAAAAACAAATCCGAACGAAAGTCCAATGAAACACTTTTTACCGTAAAGGAAGAATCCGAACTGCTGAAATTCCTTTATGAAATGCAGCCGAACCGTACAAAAGGAAAGGTAAAATCCGAATTGGAACACAAGCTTGTTTCCGTGGACGGCAAAACAGTTACGAAATATAATTATGCGCTGAAAAAGGGTCAGCAGGTAAAAATCGGGGTTTATGAGTATAAGTATGATAAAAATACGAGTCCTGACCTTGATATTATCTACGAGGACGATGAGCTGCTGGTTATAAACAAGCCTGCCGGAATGCTTGCTATCGCTACCGAAAAGGAACGGAACATAACTGCGTACCATCTTGCAATGGAGTACGTCCGTATGAAAAATGCGCACAACAGGATCTTTATAGTTCACCGTCTTGACCGTGATACTTCCGGCGTGCTGGTTTTTGCCAAGAATGAGGCTATCAAACACGCTTTGCAGGAAAACTGGGACGAGTGTGCTAAATTCCGCGGCTATGCGGCTGTGGTGGAGGGTTGCCCCGAACCTCGTGAGGGCAGGATAGAAAATAAGCTTCGTGAGACGGACAGCCATCTTGTTTACACTGCTAAAATGGGTGACGGCAAGCTTGCTATAACAAATTACAAGGTTCGCAAAAGCAATAATAACTACTCTCTTGTGGACATTGATATCGAAACCGGACGCAAAAACCAAATTCGTGTACACATGAGCGACATGGGCTGCCCGATAGCGGGAGATAAAAAATACGGCGCGGAGACAAATCCCGTCAAACGACTTTGTCTCCACGCGAACAAGCTGATAATCGTTCACCCGTATACAGGCGAAGAAATGGTTTTTCAGACTCCCGTGCCAAAGAAAATGCTTCAGGTATTGAATAGTAAATAATGCTGATTTCTGATAAAATTACAAAAATCAATATAAAGCAATGACCCGAAAGGAATTTAAATTTCCTTCGGGTCGTTTTTTACTGATTTAATCTGAAATGAACGGGAATACCGTTCCTGTATTCAATTTCCGGCTCGCCCTGAATAAGCGGCAAGAAATAGTTCAATGCGTCTACGGTAACGTTGTTTCCCTTTGAATTTATCCATTCGGCAGGGAAAAACTTTTCCTTGTTGGCAATTCCCTCAATATCCGAAGAAACAATTTCCACACGGTAAGGATTATTGCTTATACGCTTGAATATCATCATCACGCCGCTTTCGCCTTTAAGCGCTGCCTTTACCGCTTCCGCTCCGATCTCCTTTGCTTCGGTAATGTCCGTCAGCGAAGCAATATGCGAACTGCATCTCTGCATGACGTTCAGCTCTATCGAACGCACCTTGCAGCCGATATTCGCTCCTGCTATTTTTTCAAGATATTTTCCAACGCCTGAAAGATACTTGTGTCCGAAAGCGTCGGTAAGTTCTGATGAAAAGCCGCTGGAAAGATATTTTTCATCATCGAAGCGTATGCCCTCAGAAACGGCTACTATGACTGCTTTATACTTCTTCTGCGCTGTACGGATATCGTCCAGAAATTTTTCTATGGAAAATTCCGCTTCGGGCAGGTATATCATATGGGGAGCAGGCTCGCCGTTTGCTCGAAGCACGCAGGAAGAAGCTGTCAGCCAGCCTGCGTCACGTCCCATAATTTCAA
The DNA here is from genome assembly GCA_945876755.1 of uncultured Clostridia bacterium. GTDB lineage: Bacteria > Bacillota > Clostridia > Oscillospirales > Ruminococcaceae > RGIG8773. The sequence goes on along the minus strand of CAMCPM010000004.1, from coordinate 135,084 downwards.
CGATAGTTACCGATGGAATGGAGTACACTCGGCTGTCACGGATGATTTCCTGCATTGAAGTCGCAACGTATTTCGCCGCAGAGCCGAATCCGGGAGTATGGTCGGTAGCCATGACGTCATTGTCAATAGTTTTTGGCACTCCGACAACCTTAACATCAACGCCGTTGGCTTTAAACCACTTATCAAGCTTCATTACGGTGTCCATTGAATCGTTTCCGCCAATATAGAAAAATGCTTTTATATTATGCTTTTTGAAGGTTTCCGCTGCCTTACGGTAATCGCTGTCGTCCTCATCGGGATTTTTCAGCTTGAAACGGCAGGAACCGAGAACTGTGGACGGTGTTTTCATCAGCAGGTCTATATCATAATCCGAAGTTAGTATCTTCTGCAAATCTACAAATTCGTCTCTTAGCACACCTTCAATACCGTTTATGGAACCATAGACCGTTCCGATATCGTTACAGGCAACAGCTTCGGTAAAAACTCCCGCAAGAGATGAATTGATGGCGGCTGTCGGACCGCCCGACTGTGCGACAGCAATGTTGAACATAAAATTAACCAGCCTTTCAAAGCAGTATATTTTCTTACAATATTATACCACGTTTCGCCGCTGTATTTCTATGTTAAATCACAACATATTTATACTGAAATTAAGGTAAAGCTTGGACTTATTTGTGCAGTAAAGGTTTACAAAACAAGGATTTGAAACCGTTATTAAAAGCAGTTTGTATATCAGCCACTAAGACGTTTTTATATAAAATAGTCAAAAGCCGTATCACTTTTTATAAGGTCAGCAATAGTAATGCTGTCAAAATACTCGTTTGTAAGCTTATAAAAATCAGACCACATTTTCATAACCGTTTTGTCGTCAGAATCCTCCAAAACGGAAGTATCGTTTTCATTCAGACAGGAAACGGGAACAAGTCCGCCCTCGGCAGCACGCAGTATCTCCCCTACTTTGTATTTTTCGGGAGCTCTGTTCAGGCGATATCCTCCGCCTTTTCCGTGAATGCCTGAAATAAGATCGCTTTTTGACAGCACCGGCAGGATATGTTCAAGATATTTTATTGACAGCTCCTGCCGTTTGGCTATGTCTTTTACGGGAATACATCTGCCGTTATAATGCTCGGCAAGGTCGATCATGACCTGAAGCGCATATCTTCCTCTTGTCGTTACCAACATTGCTTTTCACCCTAAAATATTACCTTTTATCCGATTTTACAATTACCTTTCTATACTCGTCAAAACGCACCCATTTTTCAAAGAATATGCTTTGAGTCTTCTCATCTGTTTCCGAATATTCCTTTAGAAACTGCTTTACATCGCTGTCGGAAGAAACATTTACTCCGAAGCCCCTGCCGTTTACAACAGGTACTCCGCCGTAAGCATACTCTGTCGTCGGAATTATTTCAGTAATTTTTCTGCTGCGGACTTTTACGGAAACGCCGTCACGAAGAACGATAATATCAAAGCTGTCCGGGTATTTATAGCTTTCTCCCGATGTGGGGATTTCATCGCCAACGGTATAGGTCTCCTTGACAGGCTGATATTTCAGAACATTCAGACTGCTTGTATCATAGTAAAATTCCTCGAAAATATCTCCCCTTGCAGAAAGCTCACCATATTTAAATGAAGCCTTATCCGAAGATGAACCGCCCTTTTCGCTCAGCGATTCCACAACTCCGCAGGCAGAGGTCATATTCGTTACACGGTCAATGAGTATCAGCTCGCCGAGGGTTTTGTGAGATGTAAACAAATCTGCGGCTATCGCTTCGGTAAGCAGGATATCGCATACCGCAATTCCGTTTTTGGAAAGCTTTTCAGTCTTGATATGCTCGCCTGTGTTTACATCAACGGCATATTCTATACCTGCAAGTATTCCCGGAATAGTCTTTGTACCAAGCTTAACAAGATAATCCTTGCCAATAACAAGTTCTTCATCGTCCATCCAGAGAACAGAAGCCCTGATGCGCTTATATACGCTGATATCTGCGCCCTTTACAAGCACGCAGCCCCTTGACACGTCCACCTCTTTATCGAGAGATATGGTCACGGGCTGACCCTTATATGCGGTCTGCACGTTCTTATCAGTCATAAGAATACCCTTTACCGCAGCCCTTTCGTTGCTGGGCAGAGTAACTATCTCATCGCCTACGCTTATTGTGCCCAACTCGATCTGTCCCTGAAAGCCTCTGAAGGTATGGTCGGGACGGCACACTCTCTGCACGGGCATATAAAAGCCTTTTTCATTATCATCAGAGTTAATATCAACTGTTTCAAGGTATTCAAGCAGAGGCGGTCCGTCATACCATCTGATATTATCTGATTTTTTCGTTACGTTGTCGCCCTCTGTTGCGGAAAGGGGGATTATCTGTACATTTTCAAGAGAAAGCTCCTTTGCAAGCACGGAAATCTGTTCATTGATTTCATTGAAGCGCTCCTCGCTGTAATCTACCAGATCCATTTTATTTACCGCAAAAACGAAATATTTTATACCCATGAGACGGCAAATCCTTGCGTGACGTCTTGTCTGAACAAGTACGCCCTGTGAAGCGTCCAAAAGTATTACTGCCAAATCTGCAAAGGAAGCACCCACCGCCATGTTACGGGTATACTCCTCATGACCTGGAGTATCCGCAACGATAAAACTGCGGTTATCCGTGGTGAAGTAACGGTATGCAACGTCAATTGTGATGCCCTGCTCACGCTCTGCCATAAGACCGTCCAGAAGCAGAGAATAGTCTATCTTGCCGCTTCTGCTGCCCACCTTGCTGTCAAGCTCAAGCGCTTTTTCCTGGTCGGCGTAAAGCAGCTTGGAGTCATACAGAATGTGTCCGATAAGCGTGGATTTGCCGTCGTCAACGCTGCCTCAGGTTATAAATTTAAGCAACCCTTTCATTAGAAATAGCCCTCCCTTTTGCGGCGCTCCATGCTTCCTGCCGCTTCGTTGTCTATGACTCTCGATGTTCTTTCGGAGGACACCGAGCTGAGGGTCTCCTCAATAATTTCATCAAGGGTATCCGCCGCAGACTCGATACCGCCAGTCAGCGGATAGCAGCCGAGAGTCCTGAACCGCACCGACTTCATCTGTGGTACCTCGCCCTCTCTAAGCGGGAAACGGTCATCGTCAACCATGATAAGGTTGCCGTCACGCTCGACAACGGGGCGTTCCTTTGCAAAATAAAGCGGAACAATATCAATATTTTCACGCTTGATGTACTGCCAGATGTCCTTTTCCGTCCAGTTGGAGATCGGGAAAACTCTTATGCTTTCGCCCTTGTTTATCTTGGTATTGTAGAGCTTCCACATTTCAGGACGCTGATTTTTGGGGTCCCATGCGTGAGCTGCATTTCTGAAGGAGAAAATTCTTTCCTTTGCACGGGATTTTTCCTCATCGCGTCTGCCGCCGCCGAATGCAGCCGTAAAGCCGTATTTGTTAAGCGCCTGTTTAAGAGCCTGAGTCTTCATAATATCGGTGTAAGCCGAGCCGTGGTCGAAAGGATTTATGCCCTGACGTACTCCGTCCTCGTTGATGTATTCCAGCATTTCGATGCCGAGCTTTTCGGCGGTTCTGTCGCGGAACTCTATCATCTCCCTGAACTTCCATGTGGTATTTACATGGAGAAACGGGAAAGGCGGCTTTTCGGGGTAAAAGGCTTTCATGGCAAGATGAAGCATTACCGAGCTGTCCTTTCCTATCGAGTAGAGCATAACAGGCTTTTCGCACTCTGCTGCTACCCCGCGAATGATGTATATAGCTTCCGCTTCAAGCTCGTCAAGATGTGAAAATTCGCTCACCTTGTTTTCCTCCTAATACTTATTTGATTCTTTCGGGTCGATATCAATTTCTGTTTTTACGCCGTCGGGATGGTCAATTATCCAGCAGAGCAGACTGTCCTTTTTTTCGGTATGCACCATGCTGCCCATGCCGCCGATGTCCGCGCCGAGATAAAAGCTAATCGCGTACACGGGGCACTCCTTTATGCAGGAGGTGCAGCCCCAGCAGTCCTTTGGATATTTTATGTACGCTTTTTTATCGCCGCCGATCTTGATAAGCGTTCCGGGACATACCTCATGGCATCTTCCGCAGCCGACGCATTTGCTTTTGTCAATTGCTATGCTCATAAGTACGCTGCCCCTCCTTTGTCAGCTCCCGAAGTATGATTTTTACCTCGCCGTTTTCAAGACGGGAGTTAACGTATTTGTTCCAGTTTTTCTCGTCCTTTTCGGGATAATCGAGATTTTCCGCAAAGCTGTGCCAACGGGTCTCCTGCCTTGCTTTAAGGTGTGCAATAACGCTTCTGCACACCGTTAGCCGTTCCCGCAGCTCGTATATGTACATAAGCTCCTGAAGGTCCTCCGCGTGAAGATTTTCCGAAAGCTTTTCAAGCTGTCTTATCTTATAGTCTGCAATGTCAAGCTGCTTTTCGTTGAAGCGGTAATTTGTCTTTATTCCGCCTGCGTAGGAGTCCATCACCGTCTGCATCGCTTCTTCAAGCCGCTCTGTGGAGAAGCGGGAATGGTTCTCCCCCGTAAACTTTTTTATTTCCGATATATGAGAGTTTATCTCACTTTCATCAATAGTATCAGCTGCATTTTCCGCAATATATTTTACTGCCGAAAGAGCCGCAATTTCTCCCTCTGCAAGAGCGCCAGTAACATATTTCTGAGGACAGCCTCCTGCCACGTCACCTGCCGCAAACAAGCCGTTTATGGTCGTCGCACGGTTGGTATCTACCCAGTATCCGCTTGCGGTATGACCGCCCACTATGTATGGCTCGGTGCCCTCTATTTCAACGTTTTGCTCGGAAAGCTTCTTTCCGCTTTCTATCCACTTTATAGCCTGGGACGGCGCCATGTTAAGGTACGCCTTTAAAAGCGATTCCTCGGTTTCGGGAGAGATACCCTTGGTTTTCAGATAGCAGGGACCTCTTCCCTCAATATTTTCCGTCACCGTTCCGTAAACTCTTTCGGAAGTGGTAAGACCGTACTTTGTCTCATACACCTCGCCCAGCGAGTTTATCTGCTTTGCGCCTGCGCCCTGAGCAAGCGTTCCCGTGGGAGCAATTGTGTCCTTGCACCTAAGCGCGATAAAACGCATTTCAAAGGTTGTCATTTCCGCGCCGTGCTTTATTCCCATCGCATAGCCTGCGCCCGTGTTGAAGGGCGGATACCACATTTTATGCCGCGAAAAGCCGGGGTTGTTGGGCTTGTACAGACCTGCCGCGCCGCCTGTTGCAACAATTACCGCCGCCGCTTCGATAACATAAAAGGTATCGTTTTCTATGCCTATCGCAAACGCGCCATTTATCTTATTGTCACGAACGGAAAAATCAATAACGTTCACCCTATTCAGTACCATTACATTGGGAAGCTTTTCGACTGCCGCCGCAAGCAAGGGCTTGATGTTCTCGCCGTTTATTTTTATGTTGCGGTTACCCCTTGCGGCGTACCTGCCGTTTTCGTCTTTAAGTATCACAAGACCCAGTTCTTCAAGCCGTTTTGTGACCTTGTTGAGCCGCTCCGACATGGTGTAAAGCAGGTCGTCACGGACTATTCCTGCGGCGTCTTTTTTTGCATAATCAACATAATCCTGCGGTGTTCTGCCCTCTGTAATGTATGCGTTGAGGGCGTTAACTCCTGCCGCAAGACAGCCGCTTCTTTCGATGTTCGCCTTTTCGCAGATGAGTATTTTTACGTCCGCATTCTCGGAAGCCGTAAGCGCTGCGTAGCAGCCTGCCGTTCCGCCGCCGATTATAAGCAGCTCCGTTTTTATTTTTTCAATTTTCACGGATCTGACCTCCGTTTTCGCTAAGATATTTTTCAACCGATAAAATGCTGTTTGCTCCGTCCGCAGCTGCGGTTATCACCTGTCTGAGCGCCTTTGTGCGGACATCTCCTGCGGCAAAAATTCCTTTTGCGGACGTAACGCAGTCCTCGCCTGCGATGATGTAGCCGCTGCTGTCCATATCGGCAATGCCATTTAAAACGCCGCTGTTGGGAACAGTACCTATTGCTGCAAATACTCCGTTTACGGGCAGAATTGTATCTGTTCCGCTTTGATTTATTCTAAGCCCGTTCACAAGCTTTTCTCCCGTAATTTCCACGGGAACGGCGTTCAGTACCGTTTCGATATTATCTCTGCTCAAAACCTGCTCCTGAAGTGCCTTGTTCGCACGGAACGTATCCCTGCGATGAACAAGATACACCTTACGGGCAAGCTTTGAGAGATAAAGAGCGTCGCCCAAGGCGGTATCTCCGCCGCCGATAACGGCAACGTCCTTATCCTTGTAAAAGGCTCCGTCGCAGACCGCACAGTATGATACTCCCCTGCCCGAAAATTCAGCCTCGCCTTTTATGTCAAGCTTGCGGTGAGATGCTCCTGCCGCATACACGACAGTCTTTGAATCAAATGAATTTCCGTCGGAAAGAGAAATTTTATATCCTCCGTTTTCGTGTATTATCTTTGTGACCTCGCCCTCGATAAACTTCGTACCAAGGGTCTCGGCGTGGGCTCTGAATTTCTCGCCTAAATCAAAGCCGCTTTCGCCGTACAAGCCGAGATAATTATCCACACGTTCGCTTTCGGCTATCTGACCCGTGCCGAGATAATCTTTCTCAATTACGACAAAATCCAGCGCTGCGCGCTTTGCGTAAACCGCAGCGGAGAGTCCTGCCGCACCGCTGCCGACTATTATGGTATCATACATTTTCATCAATCCTGTTCTATGGTCAAGCCCTCGTTCTCTGCGGTATCGCCGCTTATCTTAAATGAATTAAGCACAGGATTCTCCCTGTTCATAAGCGAAAGAATGAGGTAGCTTGCCTTGCTGTCGAAAGCAAGGCGTTTATCCTCCTCGGAAGGTCTGGAGGGGGACTCGGGGTGTGAGTGCCAGTTGCCCAGAGGCGTAAGTCCGTTTGCGCGCATATCCTTTATTGCCGCAAGCTGCTCCTTGGGGTCAAGAGTAAAATGCTCGTTTGAGTGGTCGGTATTGGTAAGGATATAGACCTTTTTTATCGCCTTTCCGCTGTCGGTTATCTCGCCTGCAATAAGTCCGCAGGCTTCCTCGGGAAGAACGCTTTCGGCGTGCTTCAGGATCTTATCAAAATCCGATTTTTTCAGAGTTATCATAGTTTAAAATCAGTCCTCATTAGTAATACTAAACACCAATAAAACTGTAGACAAAAAATCTTCACATAATCCATATACGCAAGATTATGCTCGATTTTTTGTACATTTTTTAATTGGTGTTTTGTATAAGATGAACGCCGTCGCACTCATGCTGCTCGTAGTCGATAAGCTCGGTAATGGTGGGGTTCTCTCCGCAGACAGCGCACTTTGACGTGTCCGTCGGAAGCTTTACCTTCCGGAACTCCATTGTGAGAGCATCATATGTAAGCAGATAACCGGTAAGGAGTTCGCCCTGACCGATGATGTATTTTACCGCTTCCATTGCCTGCAGGCTGCCTATTACGCCGCCCATTGCACCGATAACGCCTGCCTGCTTACAAGTAGGAACGGCGTCCTTCGGGGGAGGATTTTTGAATACGCAGCGGTAGCAGGGTCCCTGTCCCGGAACATAGGTCATAAGCTGACCCTTGAAGCGGATTATTCCTGCATGGGAAAATGGCTTCTTCGCCATTACGCAGGCGTCGTTGATAAGAAATTTCGCAGGGAAATTATCCGTGCCGTCGATAACAAAATCGTAGTCCGCAATCAGCTCCATGATGTTTTCACTTGTAACGAATGTGCGGTAGGTCTTTACCGTAACATCGGGGTTTATAGCCTCCATTGTTTCCTTTGCGGACTGCACCTTTGCCTTGCCGATATCGGCGGTGGAATGGATTATCTGCCGCTGGAGGTTTGAAAGGTCAACCTCGTCAGCATCGGCAATGCCTATCGTTCCCACGCCTGCCGCCGCAAGATACATTGCCGCAGGAGCGCCCAAGCCGCCTGCGCCGATTATCAGCACCTTTGCGTTAAGAAGCTTCTTCTGCCCCTTTGCGCCTACCTCTTTGAGAATAATGTGACGGGAATACCGTTCAAGCTGTTCGTTTGTGAATGCCATTACTGACCGCCTCCCATGAAGTACAGAAATTCAACGCTGTCTCCGTCCTTGATAACTGTCGTTTCAAATGCGCCGCTTTCAACAAAATCATCGTTGATAGTTACCGTAACATACTGGGGAGTTTCAACATTCTCCTGCTCAATAAGCTTTGAAATGGTAGTGCCGTCTGCATATTCCTTTTTAACCCCTGCAACTGTGATAGTCATAAAATTTACTCCTTTAGTTTATCTATTTCCGATACAATATCGGCTTTTTTCAATACTCCGCTTTGACGTGAAGCTTCTGTGCCGTTTTTGAAGAATACCATTGTCGGAACAGTTTGTACCTCATATTTTTCCGCAAGCTCTGTATCAAAATTGACATTTATTTTTACAAGCTTGATCTTATCGCCGTACTCATCTTCGATTTCCGCAAGCACGGGTGAAAGCCTTTTACAGGGTACGCAGCTGTCCAAATAAAAATCCGCAATGACTGGTTTATCGGCGCTAAGCACCTCCGCTTCAAAGTTTTCGCTGTTTACTCTGACTGCCATTTAATCGCCAACTTTCTTTACGATCAGGGTGTATGTGCCGTCCTCGTTATTGATGAGTTTCAGTATCTGATGTCCCTCTTCCTTAATGCTTCTGGGAACGTTCTGCACAGGCTCGCCGTCGTTCATTTTTACCGCAAGTATCTGTCCGTCGTCAAGCTCCTCAAGAGCGACCTTTGCCTTGACAAATGTTGTAGGGCAGACCACATCGGTTATATCCACATTATCGTCGATGTTGAAATCAAAATCAGCCATTGTATACCTCCAGAATTTTTTTCGTAAATTTGTCCTTGCCTACGCGGTCAAGAGTGAACTTGAAGCGCTCGCCGGGATTTGCGTTCTCGGCAAAAAATTCAATTGCCGCGTCGCATACTGCCATAAGCTTTTCCTTATCCTCGATAAAAGGAATAAGCGCTTCTCCCTTGCTTATACTGTTGCCGAAAAGTCCGCCGAAGGAAACTATATAGCCGTGAACAGTATCCCACGCCTCGGTAGGACAAGCCTTGTAGCATCTTCCGCAGAAGTTGCATTTGCTCTCGTCAACGATTATTTTTCCGTCCTTTATTTCAATAGCATTTGTTCGGCACGCCTTTTCGCATACTCCGCAGTTAATGCAGTCGCTCTCACGCCATTTTACCTTTATGCCGCCTTTGATGCCAAGGTCGTTTTCCTCGGCTTTAAGGCAGTTGTTCTGACAACCCGTAATACCGAACTTGAACTTGTGTGGAAGCTCCCTTGCGAAATATCTTTCGTCCAGCTCCTTTGCAAGAGCGTATGTATCAATACATCCGCTGGGACATATTGCCTCGCCCTGACAGGCGGTAACGGTTCTTACCCTCGGACCGCACACGCCCGGCTCAACGCCGCCCTCAGCCAGAGCAGCCTTTACCTCGTCGATGTCGTCAAGCTTGATAAAGGGGATCTCCACGCTCTGTCTGGACGTAAGATGAACGTGACCGTCACCGAACTTTTCTGCGACCTCAGCAATCTTTGCAAGCTGGACTGCCGTGAGATTTCCTCCCACAACGCGAAGCCTGAGAGAAAAATTATTTTTCTGCTTCTGGCGCATAAAACCGCCTTTTTTCAGTGTAGCGTAATCAACAGCCATATTATTGTCCTCCATTAAATTTTTTCGATTGCCTGTTTGAAATCCCCGATCAAATCGTCAATATCTTCAATGCCTACGCTTATTCTTATTGTGTCATCGTAAACGCCTGCACTTGCCTTCTGCTGCTCGGTGCTGTGGGTATATATCGTGCTGGCAGGGTGAATGACAAGAGTCCTTATATCGCCTATATTGGTGGCTATAGAAGCATATTTAAGGTTGTTTATCAGCCTAAAAGCCTTCTCCTTGCTGCCTGCCCGTACGGTAATTATTGCGCCGCCCATTCCTTTAGGGTAATAGGAAACATTCGTGAGGGTCACCGCTTCGGCACTGTCTTTTTGCTCATTTGAAGCGCAGCCTGTCAGACCGGAAATGCCGATAGCAAGAACAGACGCTGCCAGAACAGTTTTATATATGTACGATTTAAAATTCTTTTTCATATCAATAACCTCTTTCATAATATTAATTTTGATTTTTCATGAGAAGAGATTAACAACATCGTCCGAAACGGAAGTTGGCTCTCACCAGTTTTTCAAATTTTATCATTTTACCAACTCCAAACTATTTACCCACTCGGTAGGTTGGTATTATTGCAACACGATATTCCTACCATGTCAATAGGTTTATTAAGATTTCAGCAAAATTATACATAATAAATATAATTAGGAAATAATATTTCATATTATACACAAAATTATTCTGCACGTTTAAAAAAATATCTTCCTGCATATTCACAGTATTCCGCATTGACTCCAAAAGCAGATTTTAGCGTATCTCCCAAAGCAATATTTTCGGGAGAATCAAATGCGGTAAGTCTGCCGTTTTCCATAACGGCAATTTTATCGGAATATGCAAAGGCAAGTTCAAGATCGTGCATTACAGCAACAACAGTTTTCCCAAGAGAACGAAGCTTTGCGATAAGCTCCATCACTTCAAGCTTATATCTCACATCGAGATATGTCAGCGGCTCGTCAAGAAGAATAACATCCGTATCCTGTGCAAGGACCATAGCTATGCGCACTCTCTGTTGCTGACCGCCCGAAAGCTCGTTCATCATTCTGTCTGAAATATCCGCAACGCCTGCCATTGACATAGCTTCTTCAACTTTTGCCCTATCCAAATCTGTATACCTTCTCGGATAACCGAGATACGGAAATCTTCCGTGGGATACCAGCGTTCTGACCGATATGCTTCCGGGATTTTTCATCTGTTCCAGATATGAAATCTGCTTTGCAGCATCATTCCGAGGTATGGCGAGAATATCCTTTCCGCCAACAAGAACAGCTCCCGAAGTACAAGAAATAAGTCCTGCGCAGAGCATCAGCAGGGTGCTTTTTCCGCAACCGTTCGGACCGATAACAGAAGTCAGCTCTCCTTTCGGAAATATTGCACTTAAATCTGAAATTACCGTACGCTTTCCGTAACCGCCGCTGACATTTTTAAGTTCAAGCATTGTGTCTTGCCTCCTTTTTGCGTATCAGAAGCCACAGAAAGAAAGGTACTCCGATATATGATACAACTATACCCAAAGGCATTTCGTAGGGCGAAAAAAGCGTTCTCGCCAGGATATCGCATATTGTCAGAAAGGCTCCTCCGATAATGGCACATAAAGGCAAAACGGCAGTATTTTCGCTGCTGCCTGCGATCTTACGTGAAATATGAGGAACTACAAGTCCTACAAATCCTATCAGTCCCGAAAAGCTTACTGCCGCCCCTGCAAGAACCGCAGCAGCAGCAAGGCAAGCGAAACGTATCGCTCCAACGTTCATTCCAAGACTTCCCGCTGTATTTTCTCCAAGCGCAAGAACATCAAGGTCGTGGCTGAGCATAAATGCTGCCGTTATGCCTGCGATTATAAATATCCATGCAGGGAAAAGTGAGCTTATATTCACTCCCGAAACACCTCCGGTCTTGAACGAAGAAATACCGGCAAGAACGTCGGGATAAAGAGTAGTTATCGTGTCGATAGCGGCATTGAGCAGGCTTGATATGCCTACTCCCGTAAGGACAATAGTCATTCGGGACGCTCCTGTCTTTCGTGCAATGCCGTAAACTGACAGCACTGCCGCAAGCGCTCCCCAAAAAGCTGCGGCAGGTATGAGCCTTACTGCCGACGGAAAAAAAGCTGTGCAGAGTACGGTAAAAAGACCTGCTCCCGAATTTACGCCGATTATATTTGGCGCAGCAAGGGGATTACCAAGAACAGACTGAATAATCGCTCCCGATACCGCAAGCGCCGAGCCTGCAAGAATTGCCGCCAGCACTCTCGGAAGCCTGATATATAGCACGATACGTTCATCGGGAGAAAGTCCGTCAGCAAGGACGTCTGCCAGAAGCTTTTGCGGCGATATCCACGCCGAGCCTGCACATATTCCCAAAAGTACAGAGACGAGCAATATTCCGGAACAAACAAGCACTTTAACGATCAGCGGTCTACTTTTCTCCATAAAGTATTTCCTCAAGATATTCATAAGCCTCGCCCCAACGGTCGTTAGGCTTGTAATGGAACATATTCTTCGGCAGAAAATATACTTTTCCGTTTTTTACGGCTGTTATCTCCTGCCATGCCTGATTAGACCCGAGTATTTCCTCATACTGCGCAGCAGCAGCTTCTTCATCGTCGCCCATTGTGGTTATAAAAACAAAATCAGGGTCGGCTCGTACAATGGCTTCAAGACTCAGTTCTTCAAGCAATGACGATTCGCTGTCCGCAATATTTGTGCAGCCTAAATCGGAAAGCATCTGACCCGTCATATTATCGCTGCCCTTGGCTTTTATTCCCGTAGAATAGGCTCTCAGCAGCAGGATCTTAGGGGCATTGCGACCCTGAGAACGCTTTATTGCCGCATCAACTCTTTCACGGACAGCTTCACCGTACTGCGCATAAAGATCGCTGCGGTCTGTTATATCCGTACAGATCTTCAGCGCTGAAAGATAGTCCTCAAAATTCTCAACATCAAAGTACGCTGCTGTCATTCCGGAAGAATCAAATGTATCCGCAAGCTTGACCTGATTTGCAATAGAACCCGACAGAATAACAAAGTCAACGCTGCCGGATATCATATTTTCCACAGACGGATTTTTTACGTCCCCGTAAATATTCACATCATCGGACAAATCAAGGGAATGTCCTTCTAAAGCGTTGCTTGTCACGCCGTAAAGTTCTCCTCCTGCAAGCTGCCATATTTCAGCCAGACTTCCCGAAGCAACAGCTGTTTTGTCAAAGCTTTTTACCTCTACCGTTCTGTTAAGAGAATCAGTAAATGTATAAAGCGTTTCCTTTTCGGTATTATCTGCGGTGCAGGACGAAAACAGCATTACCGCAAACAAAATCACAAAAGATAATCTTTTTTTCATAGCAAGTATCCTTCCGTAATGATAAAACGCTGACCCTGCACTGATATACGGCAGGGTCAGTATTTTTTAAGGAGAAACCGTGCGGGTATCAGAATATTGCAACTACTGCACCGTTATATGTTTCCTCTATGTATTTCTTTACTTTGTCGGTTTTCAGTGCGTTTACAAGAGCTGTTGTCTTTGCGCTGTTTTCGTCGCCGTTTCTTACAGCTATAATGTTTGCATAGGTCTGAGCAGCACTTCCGGATGCGTCCTCAACTGCAAGTGCATTTGAAATATTAAGCCCTGCTGCAAGAGCATAGTTTCCGTTGATTACTGCAATAGAGCCGCTGTCGCTGTTGTTGAACTGCGCTGCAACCGTATCTGCCTGAACGGTTATGATATTATATTCCTTGCTGTCAACAATGTCGAGAGTTGTTACGCCGTCAACGGCATTTGCGCCCTCGGGAAGAGTGATAAGTCCCTCCTGCTCCAGCAGAAGCAGCGCTCTTGTTTCGTTGCTGTCATCGGCAGGAATGATTATCGTTGCTCCTTCTGTTACATCTGCCAGTGAGCTTACACCGTTGCCGTAAAGTCCGAAAGGCTCATAATGGATAGAAGCGGCGGAAACAATATCCGTTCCGTTTGATTCGTTGAAGCTGTTCAGATAAGGTGTATGCTGGAAATAGTTTGCGTCCAAAGAGCCTTCCTGAAGCGAAGTGTTGGGAAGTACATAATCGTCAAAAATAACTATTTCAAGGTCGTAGCCCTGTGCTGCAAGGTCATCTTTTATCTGTTCGAGAATTTCTCCGTGAGGCGTGGAAGTCGCTCCCACAACAAGCTTTTCAAGCTCGGCGCTCACCTGCTCAGTATCTGCTGCAGATTCCGCAGACTTGCTTTCTGTATCAGCGGCTTCTGTTTTGCTTTCTGCCGAAGTCTGAGCCTGAGATGTTTCTCCGCTGCCTGACGAGCAGCCTGTTACTGCTGCTGCAAGTGCGAGTGTGAATAAAAATGCGAATGTTCTTTTAAGCTTTTTCATAATTAATAATTCCTTTCATATTTCAAATAAATTTTTGTAATGTACGTCGTCAACATCGCCGCATTCGCCCGAAGCGGTAGTTTGCTCTGACGAGCTTTTCAAAAAGATTTTTCATATTTCTTTATCTCCTTTATCTTACGCGCTTGTCTGTTTTTCGCGCGATAAGCATTCCTGTTTCCTGAATTATCTGAACGATCACTATGGTAAGCAGAACGCACACCCAGATAATATCATCGTTGAATCTTTGATATCCGTAGCTTACGGCTATCATGCCAAGACCTCCGCCGCCGATAGTTCCTGCCATTGCAGAGTAGCCGAGAATTGTTACCAGCGATATAACGCTGCCGACAATAAGCGACGGTTTTGCTTCGGGGACAAGCACACGGCATATTATACGCAAGTCCGAAGCGCCCATTGATTTTGCCGCTTCAATAACTCCGCCGCCAACTTCCTTGAAGGAGGACTCCGCCATTCTTGCCACATAAGGCGCAGCTGCAATAACCAGAGTTACTATCATTGCTTTGTTGCCAAGGCTTGTGCCTGTAATAAGCTTTGCCACGGGAAGCATTGCTACCATGAGTATTACAAACGGTATGCTTCTGAAAATATTAACGGCAATGCTGATTATTCGGTATAGCCACGGGATAGGGCGTATGCCGTCCTTGGCGGTAACGCTGAGCAGTATTCCCAGCGGAAGTCCTATTAAATAAGAGAAAAATGCGGAGATAAAGGTCATATAGACCGTTTCCCATATTCCCTTTTGTATAGTACCTGTTTCCCAGAGTTTTACGAGAAGCTCGGACATTTCTGACCACTCCTTTCCGTTGTTTTATTTCAGGTTGATGTTTCGCTGTATTGTATCTTGTTTTCATCAAGATAATTTATCACCCGTTCAGCCGCCTCCGGATCATCGGGAAGCTGAATTATGATCTGTCCGTGAGCCGTTCCGCCTATGTCCTCCGTTTCGGCTTTGAGTATGTTCAGCGGAGTGCGGCAGGTGAGAATTAGATTTGCAATAACAGGCTTAAATGAGCTTTCGCCATCGAATACTATCCGGATACGCTTGCCGTCCTTTACCTCGTCTGCGGTATTTACCGACGGCAGGATAAGCTTTCTGGCAATGTCCGATTTCGGCGAAGCAAACAGCTCTTTGACCGTCCGTACCTCTGCAACAGTTCCGCCGTCGAGAACCGCAGCCCTGTCGCATATGCTTTCAATTACTCTCATTTCGTGGGTTATAACGATTATCGTAACTCCCAGTTCGCGGTTGATTTTCTTCATAAGTTCAAGGATCGAACCGGTCGTGTCAGGGTCAAGGGCGCTTGTAGCTTCATCGCAAAGGAGATATTTTGTTTCAGCAGCAAGCGCTCTTGCTATTGCAACACGCTGTTTCTGTCCGCCTGAAAGCTGTGACGGATAGGATTTTTCCTTATCCGAAAGCCCTACCAGCTCCAGAAGTTCTCTTGCCCTTTTAATTGCCGTACTTTTCGGCACCCTTGCGATTTCCAAAGGAAAGCACACGTTTTTCAGTACATTTCTCTGTTCCAGAAGATTAAAGCTTTGAAATATCATTCCGATATTCTGACGCTTTTTCAGCAGCGCTTTTTTTGAAAGCTTCCCAAGTTCGTCTCCGTCGATCGTTACGCTGCCGCTTGTGGGAATTTCAAGATAATTTATACACCTCACCAGCGTACTTTTTCCTGCTCCCGACAGACCGATTATTCCAAATATCTCGCCATCGTTTATTGTAAGATTTACATCGGAAAGCGCTGTGAAATCGCCCGAAGCGGTGCGGAAGGTTTTGCTGAGATTTTCTATTTTTATCATACGCACACCGCCTTTGTCAGTTTGTTGTATATTGCTCTTGCAAGCAATTCGTGACCTTTTTTATCGAGATGCTCGCGGTCTGCGGCAGAGGGCAAAGCATAATCCGAAGCGGCAAGAAATTCACAGCCTGTTTTTTGTGCTACTGCATAATATGCTGATTTCAGCTCCCTTGAAAGCCTTACCGAGCTTTCGTCAAACTCGTTGTCATAGTCTTCCTCACCTACGCCATCGGCAAGATGTATCGGCGATATCAGCAGTATCTTTATACGGCTGCTGTATTCTCTTACCTGACCCACAAGCTTTTTAACTCCGTCCGCAATTGTCAGCGGCGTATTGTTATAGCAGCTTTTGCAGTCATTGGTACCGAGCATTATTATCACAACCTCGGGAGTGTGACTTTCCAGCAGAAGAGGAAGAACGTCGCTGCCTTTTCTGCCTGAACGATATGTATCCTCAAAATCGGTAGTCCTGCCGCATAAGCCTTCCTCGTCAACGTGTATTCCGAGAGCCAAAAGCTCACGGCTCAGGATACCGGTCCAGCGTTCATCAAAATCATATCGTGATTTGTTTTCCGGATCATAACCGTATGTGTTTGAATCACCGAAGCATAACAGATTTTTCATGTTCTCCCTCCTTGTTTTTTATTTGTTCTTGTTTCTATGTTTGTAGTATATCACATATTTTCATATAAGTGAAATCCATATTTTCTATATATAGTTATAGATTAAATCTATAACACTTATTGACACCAAGGTGGAAAAAGTCTATAATATTGTAAAAAGGGGGAAACTGATATGACGCTACAGCAAATAAAATATGCCGTTACAATTGCAGATACAGGTTCTATGAACAAGTCGGCAGAGATGCTTTTCGTTTCACAGCCGTCGCTTACAAGTGCAATAAAGGAGCTTGAAAAGGAGATCGGCATAACAATTTTTCTGCGTACAAGCAAAGGAGTCATACCTACAAACGAGGGAGTTGATTTTCTTACCCGTGCAAGGCAGGTTTATCAGCAGTATGAACTTCTGACGGACAAATACAGCACTTCGGGAAATCTTAAACGGAAATTCGGCGTTTCCACTCAGCACTACTCATTTGCCGTAAAGGCGTTCGTAGAAACGGTGAAAAAATACGATACGCTCAACTTTGAATTTGCAATAAGAGAAACAAAGACCCTGGAGGTAATTTCCGATGTTGGCAGCATGAAAAGTGAGATAGGGATACTTTACAAATGCGATTACAACAGAAAAATTATTGACAAGCTTTTGAAAGAAAACGAGCTTGAATTCTATCCGCTGATAAACTGCCGTGCTTATGTTTATCTTTGGAAAGGACATCCTCTCGCCAATGAAAGATCCATATCACTTGAACAGCTTAGAGATTATCCCCGTCTTTCCTTTGAGCAGGGCAGCGGAAGCTCGGTTTTTCTTGCGGAGGAGATACTCAGCGAAAATGATTACCCCAGAATAATTACCAGCAACGACCGCGCCACACAGCTTAATCTTATGGTCGGTCTTAACGGTTATACTCTGTGTTCGGGAATTATATGCGAGGAACTGAACGGTTCGGATTATATTGCCGTACCTTTCTCGGAAGATGAAAAGAACCGCAATGTCATTATGGAAATAGGCTATATTTCTAAAAAATACAACCGTCTCAGCGATATTGCCGATAACTACATAGGCGAGGTAAAGAAATATCTTGAAAAAGTAACTGTATAATTTATACTGCCTGCAAACATTATTTAAGGCATATATAAGATTTCGGAATATTCCATCTCTTGTCCGAATAATATTTTAATACTACACGCAAATCGGACAAGGAGGACTTATAATGCTTGAAATACTGGATAAGCCGTATGTTTCCACAGGCAGGGGGCTTTCATCTGCGGAAGCGGCGGAGCGTCTGAAAAGGGATGGTCTTAACACTCTTGCAAAGGAGAAAAAGGCACGGCCTCTGAAAATTTTCCTCGGACAGTTCCGTGACGTTATGATCATGATACTGCTTGCGGCGACTGTAGTCTCGTTCTTTCTGGGAGAAATTTACGACGCCGTAACAATAATTATTATAGTTCTGCTTAACGCCGTTCTGGGCTTTGCTCAGGAGTACAAAACAGAAAAAACTCTTATCGCTCTGAAAAGCATGACTGCGCCATCGGCGAAATGCTACCGTGACGGAGCGCTTCAAAATATCCCTGCGGCAGAACTGGTCTGCGGAGATATCATAAGGCTTGAAGCAGGCGATAAAGTCCCTGCCGACGCTGTCATACTTGAAGCCAAGGGCGTACTTGCAGAGGAAAGTATTCTTACGGGAGAATCCGCCGCAGTTTCAAAAGCTGTCGGGAATACCGCTGACGAGGACAACTCTATCGGCAAATCCAACATACTTTACAGCGGAACTGTCATTACCAAGGGTGCGGCAGAGGCGAAAGTCATTGCCACGGGAATAAACGCTCAGATGGGCAAAATTTCAGGTATGCTTACCGAAATTGACGAGGAGCTTACCCCTTTGCAGAAGCGTCTTGCCGAGCTGGGAAAAATCATTGCAATCATCTGTCTTGTGGTATGCGTTGTTGTGACGGGTGCAGGAATACTCCGTGGAGAGCCTGTTTTCGATATGCTTATGACGGGCATTACCATTGCGATAGCGGCAATTCCCGAAGGACTTCCTGCGACCGTTACCATCGCTCTTGCTCTTGCGGTAGGACGTATGCTGAAGAAAAACGCTCTTGTACACAAACTTCATTCGGTTGAGACTCTCGGCTGCGCTTCGGTTATTTGTACCGATAAAACGGGTACTGTTACCGAAAACAAAATGACTGTTACAAAGGCTTACTGCGGAAAACGTGAGTATGACTTTTCGGGAAGCGGATACCGCATTGCAGGTGAAGTTACCTGCAACGGTGCAAGAATCAATCCTGCGGTTGAAACGGCTCTGCGTGAAACACTGATTTGCGGAACGCTCTGCACAAGCGCGGCTATCTCCGCAAAAAAGGATATTTCCACCCGAGAAAGAGGAAAGCTTTCCTCATCGGGCGAGTGGAGCGTTACAGGCGACCCGACAGAAGCGGCTTTGCTTGTAGCGGCGGCAAAATGCGGAATTACCGCCGAAAAGCTTTCCCACAGCAGAGAAAAGCTTGACGAGATCCCCTTCGACAGCGAAAGCCGCTGTATGACGGTCATATACCGTGAGGGCAGCGGAAAAACCGCTTACACTAAAGGCTCTGTGGACGTCATCCTTAGCAGATGTGCTTTTATGCTTGCAGACGGCGATACCGTTCCTCTTACTGCGGCGAGAAAGCGTGAGATACTTGCCGCCAACGACCGTATGACCTCTCAAGCGCTGCGTGTGCTTGCGCTCTGTAAAAAAGACCTGAACGGCAGTTCCGATATGGAAAGCGGCATGACCTTTCTTGGTCTTGAGGGTATGCTGGACCCTCCCCGTGCGGAAGCGAAGCAGGCGGTCAAGCTGTGCAGAAGTGCGCATATACGCACCGTTATGATTACCGGCGACCACAAAAATACTGCCGCCGCAGTGGCAAAGCAGGCAGGTATTATGCATGAGGGGGACCTTGTTTTCACAGGCGCGGAGCTTGAAAAAATGTCCGACAGCGAGCTTGAGGACGTTATCGGACGTACCGCTGTTTTCGCAAGGGTAAGTCCTGCTGACAAGTTGAGGATAGTCCGTGCGTTCAAACGCAAGGGAGAGATAGTCACTATGACGGGTGATGGTGTAAATGACGCTCCTGCGGTAAAGGAAGCAAGCATCGGCGTTGCGATGGGAATTACCGGCACGGACGTTACCAAGCAGGCAGCTGACGTTGTTCTGTTGGACGACAATTTTGCCACGCTTGTAGGTGCTGTTGAGCAGGGACGTGGTATTTACGCCAATATACGCAAGTTTGTCAGATACCTTTTAAGCTGTAATATCGGTGAAGTGCTGACAATGTTTCTGGGAATAATCATGGGTATGCCAATGGTTTTGCTGCCTACGCAGATACTTCTTGTAAATCTTGTTACGGACGGTCTGCCTGCGGTTGCGCTGGGAGTTGAACCTCCCGAGCGTGAAAATATGAAAAAGCCGCCCAGAAAAGCCGATGAAAGCTTTTTCTCGGACGGTCTTATGCAGAAAATTATCTTCCGCGGAATACTTATCGGACTTTGCACACTTGGCAGCTTTGCGGCGTTAAAATTTCTCACGGGAAGCGTTGCTGCGGCTCGGACAGCGGCGCTGTTCACTCTTGTCATGTCGCAGCTATGCCACGTTTTTGAATGTAAATCGGAAAAGAAAAACATTTTCACTGTGCCGTACATGAACAACAAAAAGCTGATTTTAGCAGTTCTGTTTTCAATTGCTGTAATTTTTGCGGCAATTTATCTGCCGTGGCTTCAGGTAATTTTCGGCACAGTTTCTCTGACCGGAAAGCAACTTCTAACAGCGTTCGGATTTGCTGTATTTGCTCCGCTTCTGCAATGCGTACTGAAATAAAATTAATTATATAAAAGTAAAAAAAGAAGTCTTTTGAACTTATGTGATGCTGCAAACTGACTTTTTCTAATTTGTTCCGAAACACTCTTTTCTATTTATAGTCATTGTACGCTTGTCCGCCTTTTGCGGAAATCGATCCTATCATGAAAGATACAGACGACCTGCCTAAAAGTTGAAATTTGCCCTTGACAAATATCAGAATTATTGCTAAAATAACAACCGACAGGTAATTGATTTGTAAGCTTATCAAGAAGGGAACGACTATAAAATGAGAAAAACAATTATGCCGATTATTACATCCGTTATTTTAATGATGACTGCGTGTACTTCGGCTAATCCGGACGAAGAAAATGTCTCGACCGCAGCACAGACCGAAACTGAAAGTACGGTAACTGCAATCACTTATGAAATCGACCCGAGCAAGCCGCTGGTTGCACTTACATTTGATGACGGTCCGAACATCACAACTACTGTTCAGGTTCTTGATATACTGGAAAAATATCAGGTCCCTGCGTCGTTTTTTCTGGTTGGAAACAATATAACGCCTGCTTCGGCAGATGTAGTAAATCGTGCATATGACATGGGCTGTGAGATTGACAATCATTCAAAAACGCATTCATACATGAATCAAATGACTCAGGAAGAGATAAGTGCCGAAGTAAACTATGTTTCTGACAAGGTGAAAGAGATAACAGGAGAACCGACAAAATTTTTCCGTCCGCCGTTTATTGCAGTAAACAGTGATATGTATGAAGCGATCGATATGCCGTTTATTTGCGGTGCAGGATGTAACGACTGGGATACAAAGGTAACTGTTCAGCAGCGGATAGATAACACTCTGAATCAGGTAACTGACGGAACAATAATTCTTCTTCACGATTCTGCCGGAAACTCTCAGACCGTAGAAGCCCTTGACACGATAATCCCTTCGCTCATAGATGAGGGATATCAGTTTGTCACCGTAGCAGAATTGTTTGAAACAAAAGGAATAGAGATCAGCGGTGATGATTCAAATTTATATACTGTTGTTCAGTAAAAATAAGGATATACTTTAACGCCATAAATATATAAAGCCTGAGAAGATAATATATTTCTTCCCAGGCTTTTATTGTTATATCATAAATAAATTGCTGTTTAAAAGGCTAACTTTATTTATCAAAGTTCAAATTTTCCGATAAGCTCTCTGAGCATACCTGCCTGTCCCGAAAGCTCCTCGGATGCGGCTGCACTCTCCTCGGCTGTTGCCGAGTTTGACTGAACAACGCCCGAAATGCGGGTTATGTCCTCGGTTATCTTTATTACCATATCTGCCTGTCTGCTGCCCGATTCGGTAATGTTATTAACGATCTGCTTCAATGCCTCGGTGTGTTCGCCAAGTATTCTCAGCGCTTCGGCAGTCTGAATGGTGATTGCCGAGCCGCTGTTGACAGCCTCAATGGAGCTGTCAATAAGCCTTGTAGTGTCGCTTACAGCCTCCGCAGACTTGGCTGCAAGGTTTCGTACTTCGTCTGCAACAACTGCAAATCCCTTGCCCGCTTCACCTGCTCTTGCTGCTTCAACTGCTGCGTTAAGAGCAAGGATATTGGTCTGGAAAGCAATATCCTCAATAGTCTTGATAAGGTAA
The DNA here is from genome assembly GCA_945876755.1 of uncultured Clostridia bacterium. Lineage (GTDB taxonomy): Bacteria > Bacillota > Clostridia > Oscillospirales > Ruminococcaceae > RGIG8773. Next base: position 113,067 of record CAMCPM010000004.1, on the reverse strand, counting down.
GCGGTAAGGGTGTCCTCGGTAGATTTTATATAGTTGTTGATTATCTCCGAACGGTCAACAGCAGCGGTCTGCATATGCCAATGAGTCATTTTGTACATATTGTTATGAATGATAAACGGTATATTACAAAGGAACTGCAATGCTGTTATGATGCTATTGCAAAATATTACATTGAGTATGCACAGGGATTCCGGGAATAATACATCAAAATTCGATATTTTCAAACATATTATACCATATTTCTGCAATAATTTATAATATATATTTGATATACATTTATAGTTTTAAAATTATAAGAATATGATAAAAACAGCGCTGCCATATGGAAATAAATCCATACAACAGCGCTGTTATATTATTTTTAAATGGCGTGCTGCCAATATTGGTATAAATGTTTATATTTGTGCCGTAAGGAGTAATGTTTTTCTTGAAATTGTAGGCGATATTGAAGAGCGAAGCGGTCTTCTTTATTTCGGCAAAGTATTTTTCTATATCGTTTACGATTGAAAATCTCCGCATTAACCGGCTAAGCTTAGCATATACATAGTTAAGAAATACTGTGTATTGGAGTGAGCATATTGAAGGTCAAAGCAGGTCAGGATATCGAGGAACGAGCCGTTATTTTAGGTCGTTATATTCTCGAACACAAAGCTACTGTTCGTGCCGCTGCTAAACAGTTTGGAGTGTCCAAATCTACAGTACATAAAGATATAACCGAAAAACTGCCAGTTATCTGTCCGCAGATGTACCCTGCCGTAAAGGAGATCCTCGAAATAAACAAGCAGGAACGTCACATCCGCGGAGGTATGGCAACAAAACACAAATATGAAGAAAAATTCCGGAAGGATGAAAAATAAAAACCTCGGCATAACCGTTTCATTCTAAGGAAACAGTTATGCCGGTTAAATTTTATATAGTTGTACAAGCCGGATAATTCCTGTTCAGCAGGAATTTTGCATCAGACAATACCCATAAAATATTCCACTGCAATAGCTACAATAACTACCAGAGCAGAAATTATAAATCCGTGAAGCATAGGTGCAATACCTGATTTTTTCATGTCCTTAAAGCTTGTGTTAAGACCGATAGCCGCAAGAGCTGCTACCATAAGAAATTTGCTTACTTCTTTCATACCGGAAGAAACTGTTCCGGGAATTACGCCGAAGCTGTTTATTGCTGCAAGTGCGATAAATCCGAGAATAAACCATGGGAAAATTTTTGTTATGCTGAAATGCGGCTTTATATCAGAATTTGTCTCTAATACAGCGGCAGCTTCTTTTTTCTTAATATGTGCCGAGATAAGCGCAAATATTATAACGGTCGGAATAATGGAAAGTGTTCGTGTTAGCTTTACCATTGTAGCAAAATCTCCTGCCGCTTCCGAAAAAGCATATCCTGCGGCAACAACGCTGGAAGTGTCATTAACTGCTGTTCCTGCCCAAAGTCCGTAAGCCATATCTGAAAGTCTCATTGCTCTGCCTATTATTGGGAATAATACTATCATAGCCATATCAAAAATAAATGTGGCTGACATGGAATACGCAATGTCGGTATCTTCAGCGTCGATAACGGGAGCAATTGCTGCAATAGCTGAGCCTCCGCATATGCCTGTACCCGCTGAAATAAGGTTTGAAAGCTTCCAGTTGATTTTCAGTGCCTTTCCAACAAAATGTCCTATGCCGAAGCAGGTAAACAAGGTGAATACCATTACGCACAAAGACATTTTGCCTACTTCGAGAATAATGCTTATATTCAAACTTGCTCCGAGAAGAATAATAGCAAGTTTCAATACTTTCTTTGATGTGAATTTAAGACCTGATGTAAGCATTGCTCCGGGTTTACGGAAATGATTGATTATCATGCCAATAAAAAGTGCAATTACAGACGCTCCTATAAGATGTATCGGAAGTAATCCTTCAATAATTTTCGCAAGCAGAGCAATAGCAAGTGCCAAAGCAAATCCGGGTATCGGTTCAGCAAGCTTTTTAACTGTATTCATAACGACTCTCCTCAATAATGATTTATTTCCTATTTCATTATCTTGATTTTATCACATTTTTATGATAAAATCAAATTATTATTTGAAATTACATGATAAGTAATATTTATCAAAAGGAGACGGCATTATGATAGATGCACGAATTGAAACCTTCCTAACTCTTTGCAGAGTAATGAACTATCGCAGAACGGCGGAAGAACTGAATATGACTCAGCCTGCGGTTACACAGCATATACATTATCTAGAGAACTTCTACGGCTGCAAGCTGTTTATTTATGACAGAAAAAACCTGAAAATGACGTCAGAAGCAAAAATGCTGAAAAAATACGCCGAAAACGTAGTCTATCAGGAAAAAAAGCTGAAAGCTCAGCTTGGTGAAAAAGGGGGGCGTTGTCTTTCAATAGGAGCCACAAAAACTATCGGGGAATATGTCATAGCTGAGCATATTTCTGAATATCTGAAAGAACCGTCAAACAATATTTCTATTTATGTTGACAATACAGAACGTTTGCTACAATTGCTGTCGGACGGAGAAGTTGATTTTGCACTTGTTGAAGGTTTTTTTGACAGCAGTCAATATGCGTCAAGGCTATATCGCAAAGAACCTTTTGTAGGGCTTTGCAGTACCGAACATCCTTTTGCAAACCGCGTCGTATCCCTTGACGAAATATGGAATGAGAATTTAATCCTCCGCGAGGAAGGAAGCGGAACGAGAAATATTTTGGAACAGCTTCTTATAAGCAGAAACCGTTCATTTTCGGATTTCAGGCGTATTACAACTATAAGCAATTTCGGTTTGATTGTAAGGCTGATCGAAACGGGAAACGGTATTACTTTTGCTTATCGGGCAGTCCGTGAACAAAGCACAAAGCTTGCAGAATTCAGTATAGCGGGCTGGGATATTGTCCGCGAGTTCAACTATGTTTATCTTGATACTCCCTTTTCCGAACAAGCGGTTAACGATTTTGATTCATTTAAAATCATATAGACAAATATAAAAAACACGGTATCATGTGCTTTTGACATGATACCGTGTTTAATGATTTTACGTAATGGCAATCAAACTTACTTGAGTTCGATTGTAGCGCCTGCAGCTTCGAGCTTAGCCTTGATATCGTCAGCGTCAGCCTTGGAAGCGCCTTCCTTGAGAGCCTTAGGAGCAGCCTCAACGAGCTCCTTAGCTTCCTTAAGGGAAAGACCGCAAACGTCCTTAACAGCCTTGATAACGTCCATCTTCTTGTCGCCGAAGGAAGCAAGAATTACATCGAATTCTGTCTTCTCAGCAGCAGCGCCTGCAGCGCCTGCAGCAGGAGCAGCAGCAGCTACAACTGCGGATACACCGTACTTCTCCTGGATACCCTCAACGAGCTCGGAAAGCTCAAGGATGGAAAGAGCGTCAATTAAATCAAGAATATTTGTAATTTTCTCGGATGCCATGATAATAATCTCCTTTATAATTTTATTTTGCATTTTTTGCGCTTATGCGCATTTCATTTTCTGCGGAACACAATTCAACGGAACTATGCCGCTATTTTGGGGATAACTGCGATTAAGCAGCTTCTTCGTTCTTCTTGTCCACGAGAGCCTGCAGTGTAGCTGCGAGATTCTGCATAGGAGCCTGGAGAGAACCGAGGAGCTGTGCAAGAAGGGTTTCCTTGGAAGGGATCTTGGAAAGAGCAACAACACCCTTTTCATCATAGATCTCCTGACCGATGAAGCCTGCCTTGAGGTTGAACTTGTTCTCTGCACCTTCAGCAAACTTGCCGAGGATACGTGCGGGAGCAGTTTCGTCGCCGTCTGTTACAGCGATAGCTGTTGTGCCCTCGAGAACGTCTGCAAGACCGTCGAGACCAACGTTCTTAACAGCAAAGCGGAGCATGGAATTCTTCTCAACGAAGTAATTTACGCCTGCCTCTCTGAGTTCCTTTCTGAGCTTGGTGTCCTCCTCAACAGTGATACCCTTGTAGTCAACGATAACGCCTGCTGTTGCATTCTTGAGCATCTCGGTGAGAGCTTCAACTCTTGCTTTCTTGGATTCAAGTACCTTTGCGCTTGGCATGATATTTCACCTCCGATAATTCAATAAACGCCGAAACGTTTTTTGCTAACGGATTCAAAAAAGAAAACCTTTTCCTAAAGGAAAAGGCGCAAGTACACTTTATACTTACCATCTTTTCCTCGGCAGGAATTACGGCGTTTCCGCCACCTGCTGTCTTTAGAACACGATAGCACGTTGTTATTACACAACTATTGCATTATACCACACAACACGAAGCTTGTCAAGTATTTTTTATAATTTTTTTAATCTTCGTGCCAATTTGTCATTTTGATATTCTTTTTAAAATTTTTCCTTACCTTGCGATATTTGAACTTATCGCATATTTTTCTGAAAAAGTCTCCGCCGAAAAACAGTATAACGTTTAAAAGCGAAATGAAGATAGCGATCCTTCCCGGCCAGCCTATCAATGCAAAATCATGGATAAGAATGGCAATATATACAAGAGCAAGCCACTTCATTTTTATCGGCAGGATGTAGAACAGTCTCAGCTCCATATTAGGTGCAACGGCTGCCATTGCAAGGAAAAGCGACAGGTTGATATACTGAGCTGTTGCAAAGCCCGTAATAAATCCTCCTGCCATCGAAAGAAGCACACCTGAAAAATAGAATACGTTAAATTTAAATGTACCCCAATAGCTTTCAAGATTTGAGCCTATATGCCAGTAAAGGAACAGCCAGAACAGCATATTTATCGGGTTGAGGCTTTCGGGAGTAAAGACAAATGAAATTATCCGCCATATCTGTCCCTGAAAGATCGCTTCACGGTTGAATATCAGGAATGGCAGGAGAGGAAGGGTCGGAAAAAGATACTGAAACGCAAAAACTGCCGCCGTTCCGATAACGACATAAAGCATAAGGTTTTCAATGCCGAAACGTCCGAATCTGCGTTCAAGCTTGTTTAATATGTTCAAAAGAAATTATCTCCTTTCAAAAAGGGCATTATTGGAATAAAAATATTATTGATATTATACCACTTAAATGTAAAAAATACAATAAGCTATTGCAAATAATAAAAAAATAGGTTATAATACCAATACAGTATATTTTACGGAGGAATTTAAAATGAGCACTAAAATTACCGAAGATATGATAATCGGCGATATTCTCGACCTTGACCCCGATACTGCGCCTTACTTCCTTGAAATGGGTATGCACTGTCTGGGCTGCCCGTCCGCAAGAGGCGAAAGTCTTGCAGACGCCTGTGCCGTACATGGTGTAAGCCCTGCCGAAATGGTTGAAAAGCTTAACAAGCATTTTGATAATAAGTAAGAGCGCTGCGCCGGTTATGAAGATAAAATTCATAACCGGCGTGATTTTTGAAAAACAACACAATTACATAACTAAAATAAAGGATATATACCATGCTTGATAAAAGACTTAAACTCTGTGCGGATTTTGTAAGAGGAAGCCGCATTTGCGATATAGGAACAGACCACGCATACCTTGTTGCGGAGCTTCTGTCGGAGGGCAGATGCTCCTCTGCTGTTGCCGCTGACATAAACGAAGGACCGCTTTCCGCCGCAAGAGCTACCCTTGAAAAAGCAGGAGTGCTCGATAAAGCCGACATTATTCTTTCCGACGGACTTAAAAGCGTTCCCGAAAGCGGAATTACCGACATAGTTATCGCAGGAATGGGCGGCGAACTGATATCACGGATACTTGAAGCCTGTGATTATCTTGACGGAAAAAATCTGATTTTGCAGCCAATGACTCAGGTGCCGTATCTTATCAAATGGCTTTATAAGAACGGCTTTGAGATAATCGGTCAGCGCGCCGTGACAGACGGGAAATTCTGCTATACCGTTATAAATGCTGTAAAAACAAACGCTGAGCCGATAAGCGTTACTCCGCTTTTTGCTCAGCTTGGAAAGCTTGAATTTTCCGATGAAAGCTCGGTTATTTACGCAAAAAAACAAGCGGATAAGCTTTATTCGGCAGGGTATGCTCTGCGCGATTCGGGACGCTCTGCGGAGGCGGTAAAAAATATTGCTCTTGCCGCCGATATCATACTTGCAACAGGAGGAAAACCTATGTATACCGTAAAGGATATTTTTGTGCTTATGGATGAGATAGCGCCTATGAAAAATCTTCACAAGGGGGACAATTCGGGGCTGCTTGTGGGCAATCCCGATATGGAAGTGAAAAAAGTGCTTTTCGCTCTTGATATAACCTGCGATGCTGTCCGTGAGGCAATTGAAATCGGTGCGAACGTTATCGTTGCTCATCACCCCGTAATTTTTCATCCGCTGTACACTCTTGACGACAGCAATCCTGCCTGTCTTGCGCTGAAAAACAATATCGCCTGCATATGCTTCCACTCCCCTCTCGATATGGCGGACGGCGGCATAAACGACATTATCTTTGATATGCTCTCTCCTGAGCTGAAGCTGAAAAAGCAGGCTGTGCTTGAACCCGTTCACCCCGACGGCAGAGGCTACGGCTTTGTATGTACTGTTGGTGAAGAAATGCTTCCCGACGAGCTGGGCAGACTTCTCAAAAGTCTTTTCGGCTGTACAATAGTACGCTACACAAACAGCGGAAAGATTATCAAGAAGCTTGCTTTCTGTTCCGGCGGAGCAGGCGGAAATCTTCCCCTTGCGATTTCGCAGGGTGCGGACGCATACATCACGGGAGATGTGAAGCACGACCAATGGATAACCGCGCGCAACAGCGGTATTGCTCTTTACGACTGCGGACATTTCCACACGGAGGACATTGTGATACCATATCTGATAAACCGCTTCAATACGTCGTTTCCGGGGCTTGAAGCAGTCCGTGCAAAAGCAGATACCGACCCTGTTGATTATATTCTGTGAGGTAAGAAAATGCTGATTTGTCCAAAGTGCAAGGAAAAACTGTATATTGAGGGGCGCTCTTATATTTGTCCCAACAAGCATTGCTTTGATACGGCAAAAAGCGGATATGTTAATCTTCTGCTTGCCAATCAGATGAATTCCGCTCTGCCGGGCGACAACAAGCTTATGGTGCAGGCGAGAAAAGCCTTTCTTGACAAGGGGTACTACTCCCCTCTTGCGGAAAAGCTCTGCGAAACGGTTTCAAGGTACGCTTTTGATAAATGCAGAATCCTTGACGCAGGCTGCGGTGAAGGGTACTATACCGAAAAGGTTGCAAGTGCTTGTCCCAATGCGGAAATCGTCGGGATAGACATTTCCAAAAATGCAGCGGACTACGCAGCGCGCCGTACAAAGTCGGTAAAATTTGCCGTGGCAAGCGTTTTTCATCTTCCTGTTGCCGACGAAAGCTGCGATATCGTCACAACGCTTTTTGCGCCCTACTGCGGAGAGGAATTCCTTCGTGTGCTGAAAAATGGCGGCGTTATGGTGATGGTCATACCGTCGGAACGGCATTTGTGGCAGCTTAAATGCGCCGTCTATGATGAGCCGTACCTGAACGAGGTCAAGGACTTCGCTCTTGACGGTTTTGAGCTGCTCAGCCGTGAAACGGTCACGGGGGAAATAACTTTGCCCTGCACGGAGGACATAACCGCACTTTTCTCTATGACTCCGTACTATTACAAAACGGGCATTGAAGGTCAGCAGAGGCTTTCAAGGCTTGAAACGCTGACTACCGAGATAGGGTTTGAGGTACTGGCTTACAAAAAAAAGTCCGAATTTTGCGCAATAAATTATATATAAAGGAGATAGCTTCCTTATAGGAGCTTAGCTTTTTGATATGTCAATTTTAGATACATTTAAAAATATTTTCGGTGGGAAGTCCGAAGAGCAGATTGAAAAATTTGAGGAAGAAACTCCTTTCATCAAGCCCTATGACTTTTTCATTGAAGCCGATGAACGCTTCACAGATGAGAAAATCATAAAAACAGAAGATATACGCAGCCTTGACCCTGTTCACATTCTGGAAGAAATGGACCTTTGCGACGATGTTAAAAACAACTGGGGTGTACGCCGCAAGCTGAAAAAGCTTTTTGACGACCTTGCTTTTGAGATAGGCGAGTATGTAAGCTATGATGGCGGCAGGAGCATTGAAAGCTTTGTTACCGAGGAGATAGACGAGCGTGAGCTTGAAATTTCTGTTGGTATTTCAAGGAATTCAGACACCGAACCCTTTGAGGCGGTCATTTCAATAAAAGAAAATTAATATTCGGAGGTCACTATGGCACTTGACGGAGCATTTCTTCACACAGTAAAAAAAGAACTCGAGCCGCTTATCGGCGGCAGAGTGGATAAGATAAGCCAGCCGTCCCGTGAGGAGGTCATCATAACCTTCCGCACACGGGGAGGAAACAGCAAGCTTTTGTTTTCCGCTTCGGCAGGCTCGGCAAGAGTACACATTACAAAAAAATCAATTGAAAATCCAAAAGTACCGCCCATGTTCTGTATGCTTCTTCGCAAGCATTTGGGCAACGGCAGGCTGCTTGACATTCGTCAGGACGGTCTTGAGCGCATTCTCTACTTTGATTTTGAAGCTATGAACGAGCTTGGCGATATGGTCAGGGTAACACTGGCGGCAGAAATTATGGGTCGCTGCTCAAACCTTGTGATAATCAATGCAGATGGTAAAATCATTGACAGCATAAAGCGCGTTGACGCGGAAATGTCCCGTGAAAGAATGGTACTGCCGGGCATGACCTACACATATCCGCCCCGTGACAGCAGGCTTGATTTCCGCACCTGCACAAAGGAGGATATCGTTTCGGCGGCAGAGAAGCTTCCCGATGGAGATTTAGCAAAAACGCTTATAAAAATTTTTGAGGGACTTTCCCCAATTGTGGCGAGAGAATGGGTATACTATGCGTCACAGGGCGGTGACCCGTTAAAAAGCGATCTGCACGGAGAGCTTCTTGAACGGCTTGCTTTTGCAGTTTCACAGACTGCTTTGGAGTGCGAAACAGGCAGGTGCAGTTTCACTGTCGTAAAGGATAAGGAAGGACTGCTTAAGGATTTTTCATTCATTCCGATAAACCAGTATGTGGGGCTGATGGAAACAAAGGAGCTGGAGTCTGCCTGCGACCTGCTGGACTATTTTTACAGCGAGCGTGACAGTGTTTCCCGAATGAAGCAGCGCTCGCAGGATATGTACAAGCTGCTTTTAAACGCCAATGAACGTATTGCAAGACGTCTTGCAAATCAGCGGCAGGAGCTTAAAGAGTCTGCAAACCGTGAGGAGTTAAAGCTGAAGGGCGACCTTATCTCAGCAAATCTGTACCGAGTTGAAAAGGGTATGACAAGCGTTGCCGTGGAAAATTTCTACGAGGAGGGCTGTCCGCAGGTTGAGATAAAGCTTGACCCGAGGCTTACTCCATCGCAAAATATGCAGCACTATTATGCAGAGTACCGCAAAGCTGATACCGCCGAGAAGATACTTACCGAGCAGATAGCCAAGGGCGAGGAGGAGCTTGCATACATTGACAGCGTTTTTGATGCGCTGACCCGCACTAACGGCGAGGACGAGGTGAACGAACTCAGAATAGAGCTTGCGGAGCAGGGATATCTTCGTTCGGCAAAGCTGAAAGGCAAGCCGCCCAAATCCCGTCCGCCGCTTGAATTTACCTCCCCCGACGGATTCAAGATACTCATCGGCAGGAACAACAAACAGAATGATATGCTTACCACAAAGCTTGCGGATAAAACCGACATTTGGCTTCATACTAAGAATATAACGGGTTCTCATGTTATAATCCGTGCAGATGGGCAGGAAGTTCCGGACGATACAGTAATGTATGCGGCGAGACTTGCGGCTTTCCACAGCAAAGCGAAGAATTCCTCCCAAGTACCCGTGGATTACGTTCCCGTGCGCTTTGTGAAAAAGCCTTCGGGCGCAAAGCCGGGTATGGTCATATTTACAAACAACCGCACGCTTTACGTTACCCCGTTAAATCCTGACGAAGAATAAGTCACAGAAAGGATCTTTTATGAAGAAAACCTTTAAAATTTCGGGAATGACCTGCGCCGCCTGTGCGGCAAGGATAGAAAGGTTTGTCAAAAAGCTTGACGGAGTATCTGACGCAAGCGTGAATTTTGCAGCGGAAACGCTGACTGTAGATTATGAAAAAATCGGGGCAAAGGAAATCGAAGCTGCTGTTGTCAAAGCAGGCTATGCCTTTGCGGACAAAAACGCAAAACAGAAAATGTCGCATGATAAGGTCATGCTTATACGGCTGATCCTGTCGCTGATCTTTGCTGTTCCGCTGCTTGTGATAAGTATGGGACATATGATGGGAATGCCGCTTCCCGACACAATAAATCCGCACCATAACCCTATGAATTTTGCGCTTGTACAGCTTGCGCTGACTGTTCCTGTAATAATTATCGGTTGGAAATTTTTTGCGGACGGTTTCCGCAATCTTTTTCACCTTTCACCTAACATGGACAGCCTTATCGCTCTCGGCTCAACCGCCGCAATGGTGTACGGATTTTTCGCACTGTATAAGATCTCGCAGGGCAATTCCGATTATGCAATGCATCTATATTTTGAATCGGCGGCAACTATTCTGACGCTTATCACTCTTGGAAAATACCTTGAAGCACGTTCAAGGGGCAAGACCGACGAATCGGTAAAAAAGCTGATGAACCTTGCTCCCAAAACGGCGTTTGTAATGCGCGGCGACAAGGAGCTTGAGGTCGCTCTCAGTCAGGTCAAGGTAGGAGACATCGTGGTATCACGCTCGGGCGAAAGCTTTGCCGTGGACGGCGAAATAATCGAAGGCTCGGCTGTTGTTGACGAATCTATGCTGACAGGCGAAAGCGTTCCCGTAGAGAAAAAGGTCGGCGACAAGGTCGTTGGTGCGACCCTTAACAAAAACGGATTTGTAAAATACCGTTCCGAAAGGGTGGGCGAGGACACAGCGCTGTCGAGGATAATCAAATTCGTTGAGGAAGCGCAGGGCTCTAAAGCTCCCATTGCACGGCTTGCGGATATTATTTCGGCATACTTTGTACCTGCTGTTCTTGCGCTTGCGGTAATAGCGTCTCTTGGCTGGCTTATTGCAGGTGAAAGCGGAGAATTCTGCGTGACTATCCTGATAAGCGTTCTTGTTATTGCCTGCCCCTGTGCGCTGGGACTTGCCACTCCTACCGCAATAATGGTAGGTACGGGCAAGGGCGCCGAAAACGGCATACTCATCAAAGGCGGTCAGCCTCTTGAACAGGCGTGCAAGGTAACCGCAGTTGTATTCGACAAGACAGGTACTCTGACGGTAGGCAAGCCGTCCCTTACCGATATAATACCCTATAACATAGAGGAAAACGAACTTCTGCGGCTTACGGCTTCGGGCGAGGCTGCTTCGGGACACCCGCTCAGCGAGGCTATCGTGGATTATGCCGTAAAAAATAAAATTGCTCTTTCTGAAACGCAGGATTATAAAAATCTTGAGGGACGGGGCATTTCCGTGACCGTTGAGAGAAAGAAGCTTCTTATCGGAAATATCCGTCTTATGGACGAAGAGAAAATTTCCGTTCCGGAAGAATATCTGCAAAAGGCGGAGCATATTGCGGATATGGGCAGAACACCGATGTTTACCGCAGCAGACGGAGTATTCACGGGAATTATTGCCGCAGCGGATACTATAAAAAAAGAAAGCATGAGCGCTGTAGCGGAGCTTCACAAAATGGGAATAAAAACCGTAATGCTCACAGGCGATAACAGCCGTACCGCAAAGGCTGTTGCAGGCGAGCTTGACATTGACAGCTTCATTGCCGAAGTTCTTCCCGAGGAAAAGGCGGAGCATATCAGAAAGCTTCAGCAGCAGGGCGAGGTCGTTGCAATGGCAGGCGACGGAATAAACGACGCTGTTGCGCTCACTCAGGCGGATGTTGGAATTGCTGTGGGACAGGGTACTGACGTTGCTATCGAATGCGCCGATATCGTTCTGATTAAGGACGACCTTCGAGACGTTTGCAAGGCGATACGGCTTTCAAAGGCGACAATACGCAACATCAAGCAGAATCTGTTCTGGGCGTTCGGATATAATACTCTCGGCATACCGGTCGCAATGGGTCTGCTGCATATTTTCGGAGGACCGCTTCTGGACCCGATGATCGCAGCAGCGGCAATGAGCCTCAGTTCGGTATCTGTCGTTTCAAATGCTTTGCGCTTAAAAACGGTTAAAATAGACAATGTAAAATAAAGGAGGATTTTTAAAATGAAAAAGAGAATTACGATCGACGGAATGATGTGTGAACACTGTGTCGGTCACGTTAAGGAAGCTCTCGAAAATCTTGGTGCAAATGATATCGAAGTTTCTCTTGACGGAGGCTATGCTGTGTGCAATACCGAAAAAAGCGATGATGAGATCAAATCCGTCATTGAAGAAGAAGGATATAACGTAATTTCAATTGAATAATCAACAATAAATGGTATAAATTTCGTTTGTACCATTTATCGTTATTTTGAATAAAAAAATTACACGAATCGCTTGATTTTCGTCGATTATTATGATATAATCAGTTGAAGATAATTCATAATTTAGGGGGACTAATTCAATGAAATCTGTAGGAAGTAAAATTTTTTGGTGCTGTGTTCTTATGGTAAGCATATCGCTCCTTGTTCTCGGGGTTTTTTCGTGTGCAATGAACTATATAAATACCATGAACACGATTGAGCATAATATGCAGGAAATGGCAAGAAATTCAGCAAGACGTGTTGAATGGGAACTGAAAGCATTTTCAAATATTGCAGTCGATTTGGGCAGCACCTCAGAGCTTGCTGACCCGAATGTTTCAAATGAGGATAAAATTGCTTTAATTGAAAACCGTGCAAAGCAGTACGGGCTTCAGCGCTGCAACCTTATCGACGCAAACGGCGACGGAATTTACGGAAACAATTACAGTGACCGTGAGTATTTTAAACAGGCTATGCTCGGAAACACATCTATTTCCGAACCTCTTATTTCAAAAATCACAGGCAATGTTACGATAATCGTTGCTGCTCCGCTTTGGAAAAACGGCAAGGCAGGCGGAGAGGTTATCGGCTGTGCATATGTTGTTCCGGACGAGGAGTTCCTCAACGATATAATGCGGGATATCAGCTTCAGTGAAAACAGCGCCGCTTATATGATCGACAGCGACGGCTGCACCATTGCCGACGTTGACAGTCAGTTAGTCAAGGACGGCGAAAACATTGAAGAGCTTGCTGCTGCCGATACAAGCGGACAGGCAGGTTATCAGACTCTTGCGGCAGTCCACGAAAAAATGAGAAACGGTGAAAGCGGATTTGCTGATTATAAGCTTAATGGCGTAAGAAAGGTTATCGGTTATTCGCCTGTTAATGGAACTGATGGCTGGTCGCTGGCTGTATATGCCCCTGCACGTGATTTTGTTTACGATACATACAAGGGTATTTTCTTTACTGGCGTTGTATTTATAGTTTCTTTAACAGTTGCTACGATTATTTCCATCAAATTAGGCGGAAATATCGGAAACTCAGTACGTTTATGCACAGAACGTATTGAGAAGCTCGCTTACGGCGATCTTTCAAGCCCTGTACCGGAAATCATATCAAACGACGAAACAGGAAGACTTTCAGACGCAACACAGACAGTCGTTGCAAGTCTTAACAATATCATAGGCGATATCGGACGCATACTTGAAGCTATGGCGGACGGTAATTTTAATGTGCATACAAGCGAGGGCGAGTCGTACTATGTAGGCGATTATGAAAAGTTGCTGCATTATGTACGCGATATCAACCATAAGCTAAGCGCAGTAATGTTACAGATAAACAATGCCGCAGACCAGGTTTCGGCAGGTTCGGATCAGGTTTCGGCAGGCGCACAGGCGCTTTCTCAGGGTGCGACCGAACAGGCTTCTTCAATTGAAGAGCTTGCGGCTACCATCAGCATCATCTCCGAAATGATCAACGCCAATGCTGAAGACGCTTCCGCTGCAAGCAATAAAACAAACGAGGCAGGCAGCGAAATGCAGGAAGCAAACTCCAGAATGGAAAATCTCGTTTCCGCTATGAACGAGATCAGCGCTTCCTCGGACGAGACAAAGAAAATTATCAAAACTATCGAGGATATTGCGTTCCAGACAAATATTCTTGCACTTAACGCTGCCGTTGAGGCTGCAAGAGCAGGCGTTGCAGGCAAGGGCTTTGCTGTCGTTGCCGACGAAGTAAGAAATCTTGCCGGAAAGAGCGCAGAGGCTGCCAAGAATACGACTGCACTTATTGAAAGTACAGTTTCGGCAATCGAAAAGGGAAATGCCCTTGTTGACGAGGTCGCTGAAAAGATGAATGCAGTTTCAGAGGCAGCAGGTCAGGTCGCAGTTATAAATGAAAAGATATCCAACGCTTCAAGAGAAGCAGCTGATTCTATTAATCAGGTCACTGTCGGCGTGGAACAGATATCCGGCGTAGTTCAGACAAACTCGGCAACTGCAGAGGAGTCCGCAGCGGCTTCCGAAGAGCTTTCTGGTCAGGCTTCCATGCTCAAGGAGCTTATCGGCTCATTTACTCTCCGTGAAGAAGATTAAGCTTACAAGGTGTTGAAATTTATCCGATAGGTATTTAGGCATCTACGCTGAAAAATATATTTAAAGATAAAAGCGCAGACCAAAAATCTGCGCTTTTGTTTATTTGTAACTGTATAAGTACATATTATTTTAGTTGAATTTATAGTATTATATCATATGGGAGAATATATTATAAGCATTTTCCCTCAAAGTTATATATAACAAGAAAGGAATTATATTTATGAAAAGCAATACATCATGGCTTGATAATGCTGTTTTTTATGAGATCTATCCTCAGTCCTTCAACGATACAAACGGTGACGGAATCGGCGATTTTAACGGAATTATCGAAAAGCTGGATTATATCAAATCTCTCGGCTGCAATGCGGTCTGGCTAAATCCCTGCTTTGAATCTCCCTTCGGCGATGCAGGATATGATGTTTCGGACTATTACTCCGCAGCGCCCCGTTACGGTACAAATGAGGACCTTAAACGGCTTTTTGAGGAATGTCACAAGCGCGATATGCACATTCTTCTCGATCTTGTTCCTGGACATACCTCTGTTGAACATAATTGGTTTAAGGAGTCAATGAAATCGGAGAAAAATACTTATTCCGACCGTTATATATGGACTGACAGCATTTGGGAGGAGCCTCAGGGCATGGGCTGTATCAGAGGAATATCCGACAGGGACGGCTCCTGCGCTGTGAATTTTTTCTCCCATCAGCCTGCGCTTAATTACGGCTTTTATAAATGCGACCGTCCGTGGCAGCAGCCTATGGACGGCGAGGGTCCACGTGCAACTCTTGAAGAAATGAAGAATATCATGCGCTTCTGGCTGAGCATGGGGTGTGACGGATTCCGTGTCGACATGGCAGGCTCTCTTGTAAAGCACGACGAGGACGGCAAGGGCACGATAAAGCTATGGCAGAACGTCCGTGAATTTCTCGACAGGGAATTTCCCGAAGCGGTAATGGTATCCGAATGGGGCGAGCCGGACAAGTCATTGCAGGGCGGATTCCATATGGATTTTCTGCTACACTTCGGTCCGTCGCATTATAACGATCTTTTCCGCTGCGAAGAACCCTTTTTCTCAAGCCGCGGAAAGGGTAACGTTTCGGAATTCGTGTCCAAGTACGAGGAAAATTATGAAAAATCCGAAAAGAAGGGGCTTATCTGCATACCGTCAGGAAATCACGATATGGACAGGCTTGCACGGTCTATAAAAGGCGATGAACTGAAAATCGCTTTTGCATTTCTGCTGTCGATGCCGGGCGCGCCGTTCATTTACTACGGCGATGAAATAGGCATGAGGTATGTTGAAGGGCTTGCTTCTGTGGAGGGCGGCTACGGCAGAACAGGTTCACGTTCGCCAATGCAGTGGGATAATACCGTCAACGCAGGCTTCAGCTCTGCGCCAAAGGAAAAACTTTATATCAAGCAGGACGAAAGTGCAGACCGTCCTACAGTACAGTCTCAGACAGCGGATGAAAATTCGCTTTGGCATGAGATACAGCAGTTGATTCGGATACGTCAGGCGCATAAAGCTTTGCAGAGCAATGGTGAAATTACTTTTGTTTATGCCGAGAAAAATGCTTATCCTCTTGCTTATATGAGAAGTGCGGAGAATGAAAAAATACTTGTTATCATAAATCCTGCCGGAAGAGAGGTTTGCTTTGAATGCGAATATGCCCCTAAAGAGAAAATATATTCATTCGGCGGCGAAATCAATGCCGCAGAGGGAAAAATATCCGTTCCTCCTTGTTTTTCCGGATTTTATATTATTTAATTAATATTTTACCGCAGCACATTTGAGCTATTAATTAAAATATAAATTTTAATTAAGCAATTTTTTTGAACAGAAATTTGCATTAAATGACAGATTAATGTTGATTTTTTTTATTTTTGTGATATAATATTTATTAGCATTATTTTGCATATACTATATTACATAAATAAAAGGAAGTTGTGTTATGCTGGATATCAAATTTGTCCGAGAAAATCCGGACGCCGTTAAGGAAAACATCAAAAAGAAGTTTCAGGACGGCAAGCTGCCCCTTGTGGATGAAGTTATCGCTCTTGATACTGAGCTTCGTGCCGCTAAGACCGAGGCTGACGAGCTTCGTGCAAACAGAAACAAGGTCTCAAAGGAGATCGGCGCTCTGATGGCTCAGGGCAAAAAAGACGAGGCTGAGGCGGCTAAGAAAAAGGTTACCGAGTTTGCAGACCGTCTTGCAGCTCTTGAAGTCAAAGAGGCTGAACTTGAAGAAAAGCTTACCAAGGATATGATGGTAATTCCTAACATCATTGACCCCAGCGTTCCTATCGGTAAGGACGATTCCGAGAACGTTGAGCTGGAACGCTTCGGCGAGCCTGTTGTTCCCGATTTTGAAATACCTTACCACACCGATATTCTCGAAAGACTTGAAGGCATTGACCTTGACAGTGCAAGAAAGGTTGCAGGCAACGGTTTCTATTACCTTATGGGCGACATTGCAAGACTTCACAGTGCAGTTATCTCATATGCCCGTGACTTTATGATAAACCGCGGCTTCACATACTGCGTACCTCCGTTTATGATCCGCAGTAACGTTGTTACAGGCGTTATGAGTTTTGCAGAAATGGATGCTATGATGTACAAGATCGAGGGCGAGGATCTTTATCTTATCGGTACTTCCGAGCATTCTATGATAGGCAAGTATATTGATACTATCGTTCCCGAAAAGACTCTCCCCCACACGCTTACAAGCTATTCTCCCTGCTTCCGCAAGGAAAAGGGCGCTCACGGAATTGAAGAACGCGGCGTATACCGTATACACCAGTTTGAAAAGCAGGAAATGATCGTTATCTGCAAGCCTGAGGACAGCATGGAATGGTTCCACAAGCTCTGGAGAAACACAGTTGACCTGTTCCGTTCAATGGATATTCCTGTTCGTACTATTGAGTGTTGCTCCGGCGACCTTGCCGACCTGAAGGTAAAATCATACGACGTTGAAGCATGGTCTCCCCGTCAGAAGAAGTATTTCGAGGTAGGCAGCTGTTCTAATCTCGGCGACGCTCAGGCACGCCGTTTGAAGATCCGCGTAAACGGCGAGGATGGAAAGAAATACTTTGCCCACACTCTCAACAACACAGTTGTCGCTCCTCCTAGAATGCTTATTGCTTTTGTTGAAAATAATCTCTGTGAAGACGGCTCTGTCAAGATCCCCGAGGTTCTCAGACCTTATATGGGCGGTCTTGAAAAGATAGTTCCCAAGAAATAATCTGCGGCAGAAATTTTAATTGACGGGGGATAATATTATGAAAAATATGAAGGTTTCAAAAAAGCTTATCTTGTCATTCGGCATTATTTTGATTTTCATAGTGTTTATAGTTTTCTGTACCTCAACATCTTTCAGCGAATTAGGCAATATTATTGATGTTTTTTACAATGAAGCATGTCTTGATGTCCAGAAATCGTATGACATTGAATGTAGTCTCCAGTCCGGTGAAAAAAATATGCTTCACGCTATTGCTGCAAATGACAGTGCTGAAGCAAACGAAAGACTTGAAATCGCAAAGGAAGATATTGCGGGAATTGCAGCGGATATCGAGTATTTCAAAGAAAATTACAATGGAGATATGGCAGACGTTGAAGCTATCGAGGCTAACTGCAAGGAAATTCAGGCAACCTTTGAAAAGCTTTCCGAAAAGGTAAAAGCAAACGACAAAGACGGTGCTTTTGAGATATACAAAAGCGAGATTTTGACGGAGCTTGCCGGTATCAATACCTCCATACAAAATATTCAGACGTATTCAAGCGAGCTGATGGATTTTGAATATGACGAAGGACAGTCTTGGGCGTCGATGGCACAGCTTATCGCTCTGGGACTTGGCGCAGGCGCTATTGTATGCGCATTGATCCTTTCCACTTACATTACAAGGATGATCGTAGGCGGAATCAAGCAGGCGGAAAATGCAGCACAGGAAATGGCTGAAGGTAATTTTAACGTTGATATTACATACTCCTCAAAGGATGAGATCGGTCACCTCGTTGACTCTATGAGAAATCTCGGCAACCGCACCGGCAGAGTTATCACCGATATCGACCGTATGCTCGGAGCTGCTGCTGACGGAGATCTGACTGTTGAGTCCGGCGACGATTCCATGTACATAGGAGCTTTCGGAAATATCCTTGCTTCAATGAAAAACTTTATCTCAAAGCTGAATGAGACTATGTCGAAAATCAGCAATGCTTCCGAGCAGGTTGCAGCAGGTTCCGAACAGGTTTCCGGAGGCGCTCAGGCGCTTTCACAGGGTGCTACCGAGCAGGCTTCTTCAATTGAAGAGCTGGCGGCAACCATTAACGTTATTTCAGATATGATAAACACCAATGCAGGTGACGCTGCCGAGGCAAGCGAAAAGACAAACGAAGCAGGTGCCGAAATGCAGAACGCTAATGCAAAGATGAATGATCTTGTTTCGGCAATGAACGAGATCAGCGCCTCTTCTGACGAGACTAAAAAGATCATCAAGACTATTGAGGATATTGCTTTTCAGACTAATATTCTTGCTCTTAACGCTGCTGTTGAGGCTGCAAGAGCAGGTGCGGCAGGCAAGGGCTTTGCAGTCGTTGCAGACGAAGTAAGAAATCTTGCAGGAAAATCTGCCGAAGCTGCAAAGAATACAACTGCACTCATTGAGGGTACTGTTTCCGCTATTGAAAAGGGCAACTCTCTGGTCGAAGAGGTTGCCGATAAAATGACTGCTGTTGCAGAAGCGGCAGGAATGGTCGCTGTTTTGAACGGAAAAATTTCCGATGCTTCCAAGGAAGCGGCTGATTCCATCACTCAGGTTACTGTCGGCGTTGACCAGATCTCAAGTGTTGTTCAGACAAACTCTGCTACGGCTGAGGAATCTGCGGCGGCTTCTGAAGAGCTTTCCGGTCAGGCTCAGATGCTTGAGGGACTTGTTGCAGAGTTCAGACTCAAGTAATAGTCGGGTCGTTAATATTCATTTGAAAATGTGTTTAAGGGTATCGGGTAATATAACCCGATACCCTTATTATATAAAATAAAGGCTGCGCAGGATTTCCGCACAGCCTTTATATATACAACTCATCCGCTGACTTAGCGAAATTTTACGCAGAGATCATTCATTCCCTGCACCGGCAAGAAGCATTCTGTCATTATTCAGCTTTGTACCGCTCGCCTGCTCAAATTTTTTCAGCAGGTCATTTACGGTAAGCTTAGATTTTTCCTCACCCTTAACATCAAAAATTATCTTGCCGTCGTTCATCATGATAAGACGGTTACCATGCTTGATAGCGTCGTTCATGTTATGTGTTATCATCAAAGTTGTAAGATTATTTTCCGCAATGATCTTATCGGTAAGTTCAAGCACCTTTGCGGCAGTTTTCGGGTCAAGGGCGGCGGTATGCTCGTCCAGAAGCAGGATATCCGGCTTTTTCAGCGTAGCCATCAGAAGCGTAAGAGCCTGACGCTGTCCTCCCGAAAGCAGTCCGACCTTGTCGGACATTCTGTTTTCAAGTCCCAGGTCAAAAGATCTCAGCTTTTCACGGTACTCTTCCTTTTCACGCTTGGTTATTCCCCAGCGCAGACCGCGGACTGCACCTCTGCGCGCAGCAAGAGCAAGATTTTCCTGTATCTCCATAGCAAGGGCGGAGCCTAATCTCGGATCCTGAAAAACACGTCCGATATACTTTGCACGTCTGTGCTCGGAAAGACCTGTCACATTCTGTCCGTTTATAAGAACTGCACCCTCGTCAATAGGCCACACACCTGCAATTGCATTGAGTGTTGTGGATTTTCCTGCACCGTTTCCGCCGATAACGGTAACGTAATCGCCTTCCTCAAGGATGAGATCGATACCGTTTAGCACAGGCTTTTCGTTTATTGAGCCTTTATTGAATACTTTTTTTACATTATGAAGCTCCAGCATATCAGACCCCCTCCTTTTCTGTGCTTGTCTTTGCAAGATATTCTGCCGACCTTCTGCCAGCCTTTCCGAATGAAGCCGCAGACTGCGATTTAAGATACGGAACTGCAAGGAATACTGCGACAATAAGTGCAGAGAACAGCTTTGTATTGTCCGTTGAAAGACCAATAAGCATTACTATTCTGAGTACGATGAAATATATTACAGCTCCCAGAACGGTAAAGGAAAGCTTAGCGATAAAGTTAAAGCGTTTTTTGAAGATGACCTCGCCAAGCACCATACCGATAATTACTGCGGCAAGTCCGATAACGATGGCTCCTCTGCCCATGTTGACGTCGGCAAAGCCCTGATACTGTGCAAGGATGGCTCCTGAAAGTCCAACAAGTCCGTTTGAAAGAACAAGAGTTACTATAGTAGCAGCCTTTGTATTGATACCCTCGGCTTTGGAAAGCGCACTGTTGCAGCCTGTAGCTCTTATTGCCATGCCGTATTCCGTACCGAAGAACCAATAAAGCACTGCAATTATAACAACTACAAATGCTAACGCAATCGTTTCTTTAGCTGCCGTATATAAAATATGCACAAAATAAAAACGCAAAATTAGCTATAATTTATTTTTTGATGTAAAATTATGTTTGTTAATCTGCATTTTTATTGACACATTGGAAAAATATATTATAATTTATAATAGACACTATAATATTGAAGGATTTGATCGAGTTGAAAAAAAACAAGCTGAAATTAAACAGCAGATACCGTACAGCTTTATTTATTATTATCCTTATTCTCGGTATAATTATAGTTATGAACGTCCTTATGATAAGACATACCGAAAAAAAACAGATAGAGGCTGAGGGACAGATGCGCCTCACCAGCATTGCCGGACGGGTCGATAACAGCCTTTACCGCTCGGAATGCCTTCTGGACAGTGTAGCTATGCAGATAGAACAGATAATTTCTGCGGGCGGCAACACATCGGAACTTCTTAATGAATATTTCTGTTCCGAAACCATTGCAGATATAAACAGCAGATCCGGAGGAAGCTGCTTCAGTGCTTACGCTGCATACAACGAAGAACTCTATATAAACGATTTCATTCCGGATGATGATTTTGTACTTGATGAGCGTTCATGGTATTTGGGAGCAAAAAAACGCATGGGTGCCGCTAATGTTACCGAGCCGTATATAGATGCAAGCACCGGAGAAATGTGTTACAGTATCTCCAAGCTGCTCTCGGACGGCTCAACCATTGTCGGACTTGATTTCAATCTGAGCGAGATCCAGCAATATATCGAAGAAATGAACTCGAACGGTTCGGGAACAAGCTTTATCGTAGACTCCAACGGCATGATAGTCGGACATTCCCAATCGGAATACATCGGCAAGGATTACAGTGAGCTTGATTTTTATTACGGACTTGTCAATAAGGTATTCATTCTTTACGGCAAATCCTTTGATTACAAGGAAGACGGAGTAAAATATAATATTTTTTCCGATAAGACCAACTATGGCTGGTATCTTGTAGTATGCGTGAAAAGCGGCGAATCATATTCCCTGCTAAGCGGCAATGCGCTGTATACTACGTTGATAATGATAGTTCTTGCAGCGGTTATAATAGCCTTTTTCATACATATATACCGAAAAAGGGCGGCGGCAGAAAACGCATTGACTGAAAAGAATGAATTCATTGAAAATATGAGTTCTGAATTGAAGCGTCCGCTTTCAAGAATAATGAACCGTGCGGACATTCTGGGAAGCTCCGGCGGAAGCGACTCTGAAGCAGGAGCAGAAATTACCGACTGCGCCAAAGAATTAAGCCGTATTCTGGATGACAGTACCGCTGCTTCAGACTATGCAAACAATACAAAATACGCTGAAAAGAACAAAAATCGGAAAAAAGCCCCCAAAAAGCACACAATAGTAAGGATGGTACTTATTACAGTCCTTATAAACATAGTGCTTGTGGTTACAGCTGTATTTACAATTATTTTTACCATATTTATAGATACACAGCTTGGCGATGTCAAAATGGAAAAAGAGGCAAGCACCTATCTCAATCAGGTAAAGGATTGGTCACTTACCAATAAAATGGTACTTGACATTATCTCGGATAGTATCGCTGCTCAGCCGGGCTTCGCCGATAATTATGATTTGGCTGTTGCATATCTTGACAGTATAGTTTCAAGGCATGACGATATTTCGGTAGCTTACATATGCAATCCCGAATGGGAACATACAGTAATTATGAACAACGGCTGGGAACCTGACGCAAACTGGCACGTTGAGGAACGTCAGTGGTATATAGATACCCTTGCTTCCAATAAGAATTTCAACGTATCAACACCCTATCTTGACGAACAGACGGGACTTTACTGTATTACCCTCAGCAAAATAGTCTATGATGAAAAGGGTAATTTTATAGGAGTTCTTGGTATCGACTATTATCTTGACAAGCTTATCGCTATTCTGGGCGAAAGCTATACCGATACAGGATATGCTTTTATTACGGACATTGACGGAAATATAATCAATCACCCGAATGAAGAATATCAGATGAAAGCTGACAGTTCCGTAAATGTTTCAGACGTATGCTATAGAGAAGCGCTTTCGGAGATAGACGTTGATTCCGTTATTTTCTTTGATTACGACGGCAAACAAAAAGTCTGCTTTGCAATGAAGGAAGAAATTTCGGGCTTCAATGTATTTGCAGTAAGAAACTTTTGGGATGTTTTTGATAATGCGTTGTATTCTTTCTCAATTTTCTTTATATTGTTTTTAATTTGCATAATTATTGTAAACGCCATAATGATCAGTCTTACAGGCTGGCAGACAATGGTCAACCGTGAACTTAAAGAGGCTGCCGACAAGGCAATAAGCGCAGGCAGGGCAAAAAATGACTTCCTTGCAAATATGAGCCACGAAATAAGAACGCCTATAAACGCAGTTCTCGGCATGAACGAAATGATAATGCGCGAATCAAGCGAAAACCAGATAGTGGAATACGCCGCAAACATTCAGAGCGCCGGCAGAACGCTTCTTTCCGTTATCAATGATATTCTGGACTTTTCAAAAATCGAATCCGGCAAAATGGAAATAGTTCCTGTCGAATATGATGTAAGCTCCCTTGTGAACGATATTGTAAATATGGTAAAGATAAGAGCAGAAAAGAAAAAGCTCAGATTCATTCCCGAAATAGACGAAAAGATACCTTCGGTGCTTTATGGAGATGATGTACGACTCAGACAGGTAATTACCAATATTCTTACCAATGCGGTCAAGTATACTCCCGAGGGTTATGTCCGTCTGAGAATGAAGGCTATTCAGATACAGGACGGGATTTTAAGTTTGGAGGTCAGCGTGTCCGACACCGGAATAGGCATCAAAGAAGAGGATATGAATAATCTGTTCACCTCGTTCCAGCGCCTTGACCAGGAAAAGAACCGTAGTATTGAGGGTACGGGTCTGGGAATAACCATCGTTCAGCGCCTGCTTGACATGATGGGAAGCGAGCTTAATGTTTCCAGCGTTTACGGTGTAGGTTCAACATTTTCATTTGTTGTGAAGCAGAAAATAGTCAACTCGGAACCTATGGGCAATTATGAACAGCGGTTCAAAGCATCTGCTGAAAACATCTCTGAAAATGCTTCAAAAACTGCGCCTGACGTGCGTATTCTCGTTGTTGACGATAACGAAACCAACCTGCTGGTTGCCAAGAGTCTTCTTAAACGAACTCTTGCAAAAGTCGAAACAGCTCCGAGCGGTAAGGACTGCATAGAGCTTCTTAGAAAAAATATTTACGATATAGTCTTTCTGGACCATATGATGCCCGAAATGGACGGCATTGAAACTCTGAAAAAAATACAGGAAGAGCAGCTGGCTGTGGGAACGGTTTTTGTCGCTCTTACCGCAAATGCGATTCACGGCGCAAAGCAGACCTATCTTGAAGCAGGCTTTGACGATTATCTTTCAAAGCCGTTTACAGGTCATGATATTGAAAAATGCCTTTTCAGCCATATAAGCAGGGATATGATAAAATTTGCCGAAGCTGACGGAAATGATTCTCCCGAGGAAAATGCGGACTCCCCTGCCGATGTCGGCTCAGAGCTTGATATTGAAAATGCGCTTGCACGTTTGGACAACGATACCGCAGAGTATATGAACGCAGTTTATGATTTCTGCGATAATAACAGGTGCAACGACCTTGAGTTCGATTATAATTTCAAGGACCTCAAAGGCTACTGTGTAAATCTTAAAAAGGCATTGGATGACTCGGAAAAGGTTGGACTTACCGAGCTTTCCGACGCTACTGCTAAGCTTTTAAACGCTGCGGAAAGCAATGATACGGACTACATTGCCGCAAATCACAATAATTTTATAAAAATGTACCGTAAAGCTGCGGAAAATCTTGAAGAAGTGACAAACAGGTATTTTTCATAACTGTTTTCGTTCTTCATACAGGAGGTAAATCATGCTTGATTTTTTAAAGGAGCTTAAAAACGACGCCGAAGATACCAACAGCAAAACCATAGGACTTATTATCATTTCAGTAGGTTTCATCAGTATGTTTATGTGCTTGCTGAACTTGATAACACAGTCTTATTTAATGACAATGATAACCGGCACACTGAGCATATGGTGTATCATTAATTTTCTTATATATAAAAAGACGAACAGCTTTGCGCTTTTAAGCGTCGGAACGCTTACAGCTATAGGCATTATGATGATGTTTTTTGTTGTAACAGGCGGAAAGGACGGCTTCAGCATCGTGTGGCTGCTTCTTGTTCCTCCCATAGGCATCTTCTTCTATAAGCTTCTTTACGGCGGAGGCTTTAGTATTCTGCTCGGTATCCTTACCGCTGCATATATGTGGTCGCCGCTTCATGAACTTGGATATGCTTATTCCGATACATATCTTCTGAGATTCCCTATCGTATATTTCTTTGATACCATTGTGTGCATTTATATAAATTATACATTATGGAAATACAGAAAAAGACAGCACTCTTTGCTTGAAATGACCCAACAGGCAAGCAGCACTAAAAGCGACTTCCTTGCAAACATGAGCCATGAGATACGCACGCCGATGAATGCTATCGTAGGTATGTGTGAGCTTATTCTCCGTGAAAATGATATAAGCGATACGGTAAGGGATTACTGCTTCAACATTCAGAACTCCGGAAGAAGTCTGCTTTCAATAATAAACGATATTCTTGACTTCTCCAAAATTGAATCCGGCAAGATGGAGCTTATTACGGAAGAATTCAACATTGCTTCCACATTGAACGATGTAATAAATATGGCTCTTACAAGAAAAGGTGATAAACCCATAGAACTTATCGTCAAATGCGACCCGGATATACCTTCCGGGCTTTTAGGCGACGAGCTGAGAATACGTCAGGTCATAATAAACCTTGTGACAAACGCTATAAAATTTACAAACAGAGGCTGCGTTGTAATACGCGTTTCGCAAACAAAGCATGATTACGGCATAAATCTCTCCGTATCGGTATCAGATACGGGCATAGGTATTTCTCCTGAGGGACTTGAAAAGCTGTTTAACAGCTTCCAGCAGATAGATACAAAGAAAAACCGTTCCGTCGAGGGTACTGGCCTCGGACTTGCTATCTCCAGAAAGCTTATTACGAGTATGGGCGGATTTATCAATGTATCAAGCGTTTACGGTTCCGGTTCGGAGTTCAGATTTGTAATACCTCTTAAAGTTTCAGACCCCAAGCCGTTTGTTTCTATCAAAGAGCCGGATAAGATCCATGCAGCGTGCTTTATTGATATGACAAAGTTTGTGATGCCAAAGGTATCAAAGGAATATGCTTCTCTTATTTCCGAGCTTCACACTGAACTTAATGCCGACTTTGAGCTGTTTGATTCTTTTGCAGCGCTGGAAAGAGCAGCTTCCGAGAAAAAGTATACTCACCTTTTCACAGGCAGAGATGAATATTCTGCAAACCGCGGATTCTTTGAAAGTCTGCCGGAAGATACAGAGGTGATCATCGTTCAGGACAGACTTGACGCAATAGAGATCCCGCCTAAGATGAAATGTATTTACAAACCGTTCTATGTAATGACAGCCGCTTCCGTATTCAATAATGAGAAGCTGCTTGTCAATATCAACGAGCGCAGAAATTCTTCTATACGTTTTATCGCTCCGAAAGCAAGAGTGCTTGTAGTTGACGATAATATTATCAACCTTAAAGTCGCAGTAGGTCTTATGCGACCTTATCATATGCAGGTGCTTACCGTTGACAGCGGACGTGCGGCAATATCAATGCTTCGTTCAAAGGACATCGACATTGTATTTATGGATCATATGATGCCCGAAATGGATGGCATTGAAGCAACAAAAGAGATACGAAGCATGGAGGGTTCATACTATAAAAATCTGCCTATTATCGCTCTTACCGCAAATGCTGTAAACGGTGTAAGGGATATGTACATCGAAGCAGGACTCAATGACTTTATTGCAAAGCCTATTGAGCTTTCCGCGCTTGACCGTGTACTTAAAACATGGCTGCCGAGAGAACTGATACAGGCTCCCTCGCCAAGAAATGAACGTTCTGCCGTTAAGGAACGCAGAAAGTCGGAAAAGCCTAAAGAAAAATCCCGGACAGGCTCGGAACTCCTTAATTCCGAAACGGGAGTTTTCTACACAGGCGGAGATATTGACGCATACAATGAGATACTCGAAGTTTATGTGCGCAAGGCTCAGGAAAAGCATGACTATATACTAAAGCTATTCAATGAAAAATCATGGAATAATTATGTAATAGAGGTCCATGCTTTAAAAAGCTCATCGCTTACTGTCGGTTCAAAACCTCTTTCCGAGCTTGCAAAGGAATTGGAACTTGCAGGAAAGGCAGGAAATTACAGCCTGATTGAAGAAAAGAACGGCGCAATGCTTGAAATGTATTTGCAGGTAGCCGAACTTGGCAGAAATTATCTTAAAATTGCCAATCCCAATGCCAAAGAAGTTCCGTCTGAACCGGATAAAGAATCGCTTACCGCTATAACAGCGGAAAAGGCAGGAGAACTTATTGAAAAGATAAAAACCGCCTGCGAAATGTTTGACGGAGATGAAGTCTCAAATATATGCGCAGAGGCTTCGCAATATGCTGTCGGAGATGTTGCTCTCAAGCCGCTTTTTGACGCTGTAAAAGCCGACACAGATGATTTTGAATACGACAGTGCTGCAGAAAAGGCTGCGGCAATATACGATAAAATAAAGATGTGAGCTTCGGAAAGGAATATGTGCAATGGCTGTGAATAAGAAAAAAGTCGGTATTCTTGCCGAATGCGTCTGCGACCTGCCCAAAAGCACTCTGAGCAATTGCGGCGTTGATATCCTGTATTTTCTGGTAGAGACTGAAAACGGAGTTTTCACCGATACTGACGAGATAACTGCGGAAAATGTTATTTCCCATATGGAAACGGGCGGAAGCAAAACTAAATCGGCTCCGCCGCCCCCCGATGTTTACGTTAAAGCGTTTGAGAAAAATCTGAAAAGATACGACGAAGTCATACTTGTGGCTATCAGTTCGCATATAAGTCATTCATGCGAAAATGCGGAAAAAGCTGTGAAGCTTATGGGCGATGACGGAAAAAGAGTTCATATTTTCGATTCGGAGCATCTTTCCACAGGCTTGGGATTTCTTGTGCTCCGTGCTGCAGAGCTTGCAAATCAGGGCTGCACGTCCGAGAAGATATTGTCAGAGCTTGAAATTCTGAAAACACAGGTCTCGACCAGCTTTCTTGCCAAAAATGCAGATTATCTTTACAGAAACGGACTTGTTCCTGCTTATGTTAAGAAAATTTGCAGCGCACTTAATATACATCCTGTTCTTGCAATGAAAAAAGGAGACCTGCGTCTGAAAACTATTATTATCGGAAACTATGACGCTGCGTGCAGATATTATGTGCGACTTTCGCTTAAAGGCAAGGACAATATTGACAAAAAATGTGCTTTTATCACCCATGTCGGATGCAGTGTAAAAATGCTTCGGGCAATAACAGCCGAAGTCAACAAATACTGCTCTTTTGACGAACTTAATGTTACAACTGCCTCCGCAACCATTTCAAGCAACTGCGGACCCGGTACTTTCGGTATATTGTTCACCGTAACAGATAAATAATGAATGTAAAATAATAATGAAAAGCTGATTAAATCGTTTGAATTAATCAGCTTTTTTTCTAAAGTTTTAATGAATTCTGCCGATAATTATATTGTAGGTTTTTATATCATAACACACGAAAAGGAGGTGCTGCAATGACCGTTCATAATCTTACCGGCTCGGATTTTCTTCTCAACAGCAAAAGAAAAACTTCCTCAAAGCTTCAGAAATCTCTTGAAAAGCTTTCAAGCGGATATCAGATTAACCGTGCCGCAGACGACGCTGCTCACCTTGCTATTTCGGAAAAAGCACGGTCTGTCATTGCAGGCCTTGAACAGGGTACAAAAAATATAAATGACGGCATAAGCTATCTTCACTCTCAGGATGGTTCTTCTCAGGAGATACACAATATACTTCACCGTCTTGAGGAGCTTGCAGTTCAGGCTGCAAACGGAACCTATGACGACCTCGACCGTGACGCAATAGACTGTGAATATCAACAGCTTCTTGATGAGATAGGTCATATTACCGACACTTCTCACTTCAACGGTGTTCCCCTGTTTGAGAAACATATGAAGGCATATGGTCTTAGCGAGGGTGTTGTAATCCACAACAAGCCTATTGAAATAAATGATACTAACACTCCTGTTATTATCGGCTACAGCGTTGACGGAGTGCATAAGGAATACTCCATAAATATCCCTCACGGTACTTACGAGCCTGACGAGCTTGCAGACATGATCGACACTGAGCTTTACAAAAAAGCTCCCAATCTTATTATAGGCTTAAACGAAGACAAGCAGTTCACTATGCAGGTTGAACCGGGTCGTCTCGATTATATAGGCGGTCCTGGTGCAAGCCTTTTCTATGACGCAAAAATCGGCTCCTCTGACGGTTATCTTCTTGGTGTAACGGTATTTCAGTCGGATAATGCAAGGCTTCAGATATACAGCGGCGAAAATGATGTTATGTCATTCCGTCTTGGAAATGACGATACATTATACTCGGTCACTCTTGACCCAGGACGGTATACAAGAGGAGAACTTATCGACCATATCAACTCTAAAATCACGGCAGCAGGCATTCCCGGAAATGTCCGTGCTGTTCCCGAAACAAACAAAGACGGCGGAAAAATTATCGGTCTTGCAAGTTCAGATACTATCACAGGTCTTTCCGGCAACTTTATCAAGATGGATAAAAAATCCTCTCCGATTTACGATATTGCCTGCTACGGATACACCAACAATACACAGTCTGTTCTTGCAGGAAAAAAGGTTATTGCTGCAAACACAGAAATTATCAGAGGCAGAAATGATTATTTTACCCTTGACCTTAAATGGTACGGCAACGGCGGAAGCCCTGAAAGCCGCAGAGTAACGGTAAATCTGCTTGATGCGGGAGAAAATGAAAGGACATATGCTACTCCTCTCGACCTTGCCGCAAGGATAAACGAGCAGCTTGGCGATGACCTGCCTTTTACTGCTGAAATCAACTCGACAGGAACTATTGAGATAAAATCAGACCAATACGGCGATAAATGTAACGTTGACCTTGTGGAAAGCGCTGCTCCAAGCCCGTTTATGGTTTACGACCTTTTTGACGCAGGCAGTCTGCGCAAGCTTACTCCATCGCAGGTCACTTCTCAGTTTACCCCTGCATCTGTTACTTCGCAGAAAACTCTTGACGCAGCGATAGTTATACCTGCCGATGAAAACGAACTCAGCTTTACTCTTCAGACAGACAGCGGCGCAAAAACCGTATATATATCTCTTGCTGCCGGAACATACAGCGCTTCTTCTTTGCAGAGCGCCCTTAATGATTCTGTCGCATTGTCATATCCCGACATTGCCGATAAAATCAAATTTACAGTAGGAAGAAATATCAGCCTTTCCGCAGTTGAATTTGCAGGCGCTGATATCAAATCTATTTCGCTTTCTTCGTCTGCGTCTGCTTACAACAGACTTATTGCTGGCGTGTATTACACCGCCAGCTATACTATCGAACAGGGCAAGGAAGAAACCTATGAAAGTTCTTCGGGAACAATGCCCTCCGGAAAACCTGCCGTTACTTCAACGTCCGGTTCTTCTGTAAATGCGGTGAATTATGTTGACCAGACTTCTTCTGCTTCTCAGATACAGCAAAATTATATCATTTACAACAAGGTAAGTCCGACGATAAATAACGGCTATGAAGTGGAAATCGACAACGGCGAGTCCTTTGTCGGCGATGAAACTGTTGAGGAATTCCCTGCGAAAATGACTATGCCAAATGTAATGACTCAGTTTACGGCAGACGGAGTTTCACGCAGAGATATTAACCTTACTCTTTCTATCACAGATAAAAATGGCACTTCAAGCTTTGATATTCTTGTACCCAAGGGTTCTACAAAGAATCAAGCGCTTTCCGTGATAAGCGCAGGACTCGGCTCGACTGCGTCTGCCTCACTTAACGGAAACGACCTTGTGATAACAACAGCTTCAAAAGGTGCTGACGTAAAAATCGCCTGCGGAAACTGTACAATGTCTTATTCCGCATACAAAAACAGTCTTGCAGGCAGATCCGACGCAGTTATTGACACTGAACACAACAGGGTTTATATCCCGTCATCGCTTACCGTTCCGAATGTTGCTTCGCAGCTTCCTTATACTGTGGACTCATCAAATGATAAGCTGATTTTCAAAGCAGGCGCAACAAATTATGATTTATCACTTACTCATAAAACATATACATCGGCTGCTGAGCTTGCCGCCGAACTAAACGCTAAAATTGCCGCATCTGACGGAAGTACTGCAAAAACTACCGTTACTGCCGGAAGCGATGGAAAATCTCTCATATTCAGGGGACCTGCCAATGAAACCGGTACTGTCAGCATAAACTCGTCAAGCACCTGTGACATTTACAAAACAAAGGTCGTTACTGCAACGGCAGGCAATCCCAATTACAACCCTGCAACAGGCAAGATCGAAACGCCTGCACAGATGGTCGCTGCCGGATTTGACAGCCACTTTCCGATGACTGTAACTTCCGCAAACAACACAATTACTTTCAAGTATACTTCCCCTGCCGACGGTACGAGAGATATTACAATTGTAATTCCGGACGGAACTTATACGACTCCTGCCGATGCGGCTTCTGCCATCAGCGGAGTAATTGCCGCAGACCCTTCTCTCAGCAGTATCATATCCGTAAGCTATGTTCCCAGCGGAACGAACAAGGGCCTTGTTTTTAAAACTGTTAATGGCGGCGACGGATATTCTCTAAGTGACATGGGCGGTACTGCACGCCTTAATGAGTATATCAAAAAGGCTTCTGTCGGAAGCGGTGGTACTGTTGATCCTATTGCTAATAAAGTTATTTATCCCGCAACTATTACAAACAGCTATTTCAGCTCGCTTTTTTCGGGAAGCGGTCTTGAAATAACCGCTGCAAACAAGCACGTTGCCCTCACGGTAAACGGCGCAGCTGTTGAGTTCGACTTGAACGAAGGCGACTATACCGGCACAGCAGGTATGAATGATATCCTCTCACAGCTTCAGACAGGCTTTGCCGGAAGCGGACTTACCGTTTCCGTTTCGGGTTCTTCGATTACTATGGTTACTGACGGAAAGGGCAGCACCCAGAGTATTTCCATGAGCAGTTCAAACACCTCTCCCGTTTTCAAGCGCCCGAGAAGTATCGGAAAAGAAAACTCTGTAACAAGAGTTGACCGCCGCTGCTCTATTACTGGAAAGAACAGAATAGGTACAATCGAAATTAACAGCTACGACAATAAAATGTCGTTTGAATATTCTGTTGAAGCAGGCGGAAACCTTGTTTCGGGTACAGCAGATATCTCAATCCCCGAAGGCTCTTATACCGCAGATACACTTGCAGCCGCTTTGCAGACTGCCATTGACGGAAAACTCGGTCCCGACCAGCTCACCGTTACCGCTTCAAACGGCTATATAAGCATAGTAGGTGCAGGGCCTTCCGACACGCGCTCTATCAGTAATTTTGAAGGACGGCTTTTTGATAAGGTCTTTCAGGACGCAAGCTACTATTCAGTAAAGCTTCACACTGAAACTGCCGGAACATCGGCAGGCAGCAAGGTATCATATATTGTCGGAAGAAACACCCTTGAGCCGGAAAATGAAGACGAGATCGCCTCCGGAAAGAATGTTACCATTTACACGGGCCTAAACGACGGCGTTGTTTTCGACTTGAATTATGATGGAAATATGTATAAGGTCGAGTTTGAGATACCTGCCGGCGATTACACTCCCGATGAGCTTGCAGACGCTATTGAAAAAGCAGGACGCGCTGAGATCGCAAAACTTACCGACCCTTCGGGTCAGAAGTTCCCGGCTGATTTCTTTAACGCTTCGATTGGTCTCAGCGAACTTGGAGTTTCTGAAAACAACACGGGTATTTCAAGCTCAGATAAGCTTGTTTTGTGGTGCAAGCTTCCAGACGACGGAAGAAACGGCTCTGTAAGTGCAATTATTGACGGCGTAAGAGGAAACTCGGCATACAGGATCTTCTATGACGCAACACGTTCTCCTCAGCCGACGGTTTTCCTCGGTAAACCTGACCTTTCAGACGGAATTGTTATTTCAAGCGATAACGACACTATCGGCTTTGAACTTGACGGCGTTCCTTACAGCGTAAGTATTTCTCACGGAGCATACAATCTTGATACTCTTGCTGCCGAGCTTAACGGCAAGCTTGAAGCCATGGGAAGTATTGTAAGAGTCGGAGACAGAAACGGACATATCATGTTCTACACTACAGAAAACGGCGATTATGTTTTTGATAAATTTACCGGCAATGCCGCCGATGACCTTATCTACGGCGGTACAGGACGTGACAGCGACACCGAGATAGGAATTCATACAGGCCGCCGTACAAACAGCTATATCATGTACGAAAAGACCCGTATTGATGAGCATCTGATGCGAATCAACACTACGGGAATAACAACTGTTGAAAGAGCGCTTAAAGCAATAGACAGGCTTGAAGGGGCAAACAATATTCTTTCTATGGCAAGAGCTGTTTCAGGCGCAAACGAAAACCGTTCTCTCCACTCGCTCAGCAACAATACAAACTATATTGAAAATCTTACCGCATCTGAGTCGCGGATGAGAGACGCAGACATGGCAAAGCAATATGCCGACTATACCAAGCACCAGATACTAAGTCAGGCACAGCAGCACGTTTTCGGACAAATGCAGAATTATCACCGTTCCGTACTGAATATTTTCGCATAAAAATAACCGGCTGTTCATTTACAGAACAACCGGTTATTTCGTTTTTAACAGCGACTGTATACGTCAGCTGTTTTAGGAAGGAAAATGAGAAAATTAGAAAATTCACATTATAAATATTTTATGAGTTCGCTTCTTACGCTGTCCATTCTATCGTCAGATATACCGAAATCCATCTGCTTGTAGCTCCATACAGAACGTGAGATACCAAGCTGCTCAAACGCATTGTTGATAGCCTTAAACCACTTAACGGTATCCTCAGGTTCGGCGTTTTCGATAACTCCGTATTCTCCGCAGTAAAGAACCGTTCCGTTCTTTTTAGCAGCTTCACAGGCAGCAGCAAAACGATTGATAAAATACTGCGTTGTTACTTCCGGGTCGCACTCGTCAAAGCTCATTCTGAATTCGGTATCCATTCCCTCATACCAGTATGCGCCCTGATGGGTAAAATTCATGGGGTCGTAGCAATGAAAATTATAAACTACCTTGTCATCATAAGGCGCTTCAAGGTCGGGAACGGCGTCCGGACTGTTCTGCCAGTAGCCGCCTACGATAATCACAGTATCGGGAGCATACCTGCGTATTCTTTCAATGCAGTTACGGATAATGCCGTTCCAAATCGGACCGTAGCTTTGGTCGGTAACTTCGTTAAGCAGCTCGAACGCTATTGTTCCGTCGCTTACTGCATACCGTTCAGCAAGCTTCTCCCAAAGCTTGTAAAAACGTTCCTGAAGCGAAGGACTTTCAAAAAATCCCGATTCTCCCTCGCCCTTGTCAAAGGAATAGCCTGCGGTTTTGTGAAGGTCAAGAACAAGATTAAGTCCTGATTTTCTGCACCAATCCACAGCCTTGTCAATGTACTCAAATCCGCTTTCAATATAGCTTCCGTCATCATTTTCCACAAGGTTGTAGTCGATGGGAAGACGGACGTGGTCCGCTCCCCATGACGCAATTTTTTCAATGTCCTTTTCGCAGATAAAGGTATCGTAACGCTCCTTTGTATGATCGCACTGTGAAAGCCATCCGCCGAGATTTACACCCTTTTTATAGCCTGTGAAATTCACCATATAAAAATCCTCTCAAAATCAGTAATTTTCTTCGATCTGCTTGTTAAGCTCGTCAACGGTGATCTGTGTAAGTCCGCTGATGGATTCTCTTGTTGTTGCCCAATCTGTACCATTGAATGAAGCCTGCTTCAGACCATCGTCAACTACTGCGGAAACGTCCTTGGAAAGACCCATGTGAAGGCTGACAACAGGGTTTGCGTCGGTCATTTCTCTTACCTTGTACCACATCTCGAACATTTCGTCTGTCCAGCCGTAATCCTCACGGTACTGCTTTTCGGTAATAGCAAGTGCGCTCTCATCCTTTTCGGCAATAAGCTTGCACTTGATATATGCCGCTGCTCCCTCGGGATTAGGTGCGCCCTTACAGAGAGCATATGCGTCCATATTTGCGGGGAGGTAATACTTATCAGCTTCGGGATCCTTAGGCATAGGAACAAACATTATCTCGCCCGGTTCGCCGAACTTGGAAAGGTCAGCTTCCCAGAGGCACCATGTTGCACAAGGCCAAAACAGAGTCTTGCCCTCGCTGATACGCTGCGGCTGCTCTGTCCAGTCAAATTCGGACTTTGGAAGAGGCAGGTCGTCTTTCTTGAGGTTAAACATGAAATTCTCTGCACGTTCAAGCTCTGTGCTTGTAAGGTTACTCTTTACAAGACCGTTTTCCATGCTGATAGGAGCAACGCCTGTCGTAAGTATAAACTGAGTCTCAAAATACCAGCTGTCATATGCGAACTTATCCTCTTCACGGTCGCAGTAATCAAGACACATCTGTCTGAACGTATCCCATGTCCAGTTGCCCTCTGCCAAAAGCTCGGCAGGATCGTCAAGACCGTTTTCCTCAATGGTCCTCTTGTTGTATATCATAAGACACTTTGAATCGGTTGCAACCGGAGCAACATAGTGCTTCCCGCCGAGGACGTGCGCTTCGGCAAGCTTTTTAGTACCCTCTGTCCACAGGTCGCTGTCAAAATCAAGATAATCGTCAAAGGGTTGGAACATTCCGTCTACGACTTTGCTTGGGAATGTATCAAATTCCTGAGCAGGGAAAAGGTCGGGAGATGTACCGCCGATAACAAGTGTTGAAAGGTCGTTGTAGCGGTTTTCCCATGTAGTCTGGATCCATTCAACATTTCCGCCGTACTTTGTTTCAAAAAGCTCAAGAGCAAAAAGCTTTGGCTTGCCCTTTTCGGGATTAAGGTCATAAGTCGCAAGCCACTTGATAGTACCGTTTTCAAGCTTTTCGTCGTCGCCGATATCTACCTCGGCAACAGCAGCCTTGTCCTCCTCGTCAAGCTCCTTAGGGGGTGTGGTTTCGGTAGTTTCGGAAGTCACATCACCATCCGAACTACCATTATTTCCGCAGGCACTCATAGAACCGATAAGCAGCAGCGCAGTTGCAAAAGCAAGTGTTCTTTTTAAGTTTTTCATAAAAGCCTCTCCTTTTAAGTTGAATGTTTCATACGATTTACTGTACCTACAATTTACCATACCGTATATTAAATTAATATCATTTTTTTGCTTTTAATATCACAATTTTGTTGCAAATTAAAAATAATTGATGTATAATATTAGCAGAAAGGGTGATACAATGTCACAATCGGAAAAAGAGCTTACATATAAGGCTTTTATGAACAGAGAGTATGCTTTCAAGCATTCTCCCTTTGAGCAGGAATTTGAGTTTTATGATTATGTTAAGCTTGGGGATATTGACGGTGTAAAAAAGCACATGACCCCTCTCGGCTCAAACGGCTCAGGTATACTTTCAGAGGACGGTCTCCGCAATTTAAAATATCACTTTGTTATTACCATCGCATTGATAACACGCTTTTGCGTTGAGGGCGGAATGGAAATGGAAACGGCTTATACCATGAGCGACCTGTATATTTTAAAGGGAGACAAGTGCGTATCACCCGGCGAGATACACCGCCTGCATGAAGAGGCAGTAATGGAATTTACCCGCCAGATGAACAGGCTTGCCCATGGTATGGTCTATTCAAAGCCTGTGATAATGACAATGGACTACATTTACGATAATCTTCATTCCAAGATATCCGAAAAAGAAATTGCCGAGCATATTTCACTCAGCGCATCATATTTATCCAGACTTTTTCGTAAAGAGGTCGGCGTAACCATCAGCACATATATTGCAGTCAAGCGTATTGAAACGGCTCAGAATATGCTGAAATATTCCGATTACTCACCCGTTGATATCGGAAATTATCTTGCGTTCAACTCACACAGCCATTTTATAAGCACGTTTAAAAAATACACGGGAATGACTCCAAACGAGTTCCGCAGAAAATATTATCGTTCAAATTGGGGCAATAACGGTACAAAATCTTGATATAAACAGCAAAAATATGATATATAATATTTTGCTTCCGCATTATACTATAAATAATAAAAAACAGGAGGATAAAATAATGAAAAAGAATAAAATTTGCTCTGTTTTCTTTGCTGTACTGCTCTGCATGACAGTATTCAGTTCCTGCAAATCAGAGAATAACAATACGGAAGATATAGCTGCTGATATTTCCAACGTAGTATTTACAAATGGCAGCTCGGAGCTGTTTGAACCCGCGGACGGATGGTGCAACGGAAGTATGTTCAACGTTACATGGCGAAAGGAAAATTGCACTTTTGAAAACGACAGAATGCAGCTTATTATCGACAATGACTCAAAGGGCGGAACAGTTCCATATTCCGGTGGAGAATACCGTTCAAAGGATTTTTACGGCTATGGCAGGTATGAAGTGAAAATGAAAGCCATAAAAAACGACGGAGTTGTATCATCCTTCTTTACATACACAGGTCCGTCCGACAACAACCCGTGGGACGAGATCGACATTGAAATTCTCGGAAAAGATACGACTAAGGTGCAGTTCAACTATTTTACAAACGGCGTCGGAAATCACGAATATATGCATGACCTTGGCTTTGACGCTTCTGAGGATTTCCACACCTACGCTTTTGAATGGCACAAGGACAAGATAGTATGGTTTGTGGATGGCACAGAGGTTTATTCCGCAAATGAAAGTATTCCCGTTACCGAGGGAAAAATAATGATGAATGCTTGGTGCGGCACAGGCGTTGACGGCTGGCTGAACGCCTTTGACGACAGCAAAATGCCGCTTTCCGCTGAGTATGAAAGCATTTCGTTTACACCGTTTGAAGAGTGAAAAGTAATTCTCATTTAATATTGAAAGGAGGACGTTTCCCATTTTGGCGGAAACAGTCGAAACTATGAAAAAGCAGGTATTCAATCCATTTCTTCCGCTTAATGAGTGTATCCCCGATGGCGAGCCCCACGTTTTTGACGGCAGAGTTTATCTCTACGGCTCTCACGACAAGGAGGGCGGCGAGACCTTCTGTATGCTGGATTACACAGTATATTCCGCTTCTGTTGATGACCTGACCGATTGGCGCTGCGAAGGCGTTATTTACCGTGCAGAACAAGATCCGGACTATTCAAACAGAAAGTTCATGTATGCTCCCGATGTTGTAAAAGGCAATGACGGCAAGTATTATTTATACTACTGTATGTCGGGAGAATACGGCGTTGGAGGCTATTTCGGACCTATAAGCGTTGCTGTCTGCGATACTCCGGCAGGTAAATATGAATATATCGGATATGTCCGCTATCCCGATGGTACGCCCATGAAAAAATATGTCTGCTTCGACCCTGGCGTTATCAATGATAACGGCACTATACGCATTTATTACGGCACTCAATACGACTTTGAGGAACGTGACGATTTCAGAAACAGCGAAGAGCTTATTTCTTCAGAAATAAATATGTTCAACAAGACCCGTGAGGAAATTCTCGGTACTCCCGAAAGTGTTATGGGACCCAGTATGGTTACAGTGGGCGATGATATGCTTACCGTCACAAGTGAGCCTGTACACATTATTCCATACAAAGTAAAGGGGACAGACTTTGAGCAGCATCCGTTTTTTGAAGCAAGTTCAATGCGCAAGGTCGGAGATAAATATTATTTTATATATTCCTCCCAGAAAAATCACGAGCTTTGCTATGCAGTCAGTGATTATCCAGACAAGGACTTTAAGTTCGGCGGCACTATCGTATCAAACGGCGATGTTGGATATAACGGCAGAACCGATTCGGACAGGCTCAATATGACAGGTACGACTCACGGAAGCATTGAAAATATCAAAGGGGAATGGTATGTTTTCTACCACAGACTTACACATAAGTCGGATTACAGCAGGCAGGCTTGCGCCGAGAAAATCAAAATTGAGTCGGACGGCAGCATCAAGCAGGTCCCTATTACCTCCTGCGGACTTAACGGCGGAGCGCTTGCCGCAAAGGGAACATATCCTGCGGTCATTGCCTGCAACATCACAAACGGCAGAATGCCCCACGGTTCAAACAAAATTTACACCGACAGCTTTCCCAACGTAAATCATGATGAAAGCGGACGATTTATCGCCGAGATTGCAGACGGAACGCTAATCGGTTACAAATACTTTAATTTTGACGGCGCAAAGGAGCTTACTCTAACCGTAAGAGGAGACGGCTGCGGCGTATTTGAGATAACGGATGAAACAGGAAAAATCCTGGGCAAAGCAGATATTTCTCCCTCCGATTCATGGACTAAGATTTCCTGCAAGATTGATGTATCCGACGGAGTACATTCGCTGTTCCTTACCTATAAAGGCAGCGGCATGGTTTCTCTTATGGAACTGGGATTTACCGACTGATGACAACAAAAAAGCACGGCGTTCAAATCTGACGCCGTGCTGATTTTTTATCCGTTGAAATCCATACCTATCTGTACAGCCTTGAGGTTGTTTGCCGCAAGAGAAGCTTTCTTTGCAGGAACAACCTTTTCAATTGCCTTTTTGAATGTTTCGGCAGAAACAATGCCTGTTTCCTTGAAAAGCTTTCCAAGAAGAATAATGTTTGCACCTCCGGGGAGACCGTTATCAGATGCAAGCTGAGTTGCCGGAACATAAAATGTTTTAACGTCCGTACGCTCCACCTTGATGTCAACCATTGTGCTGTCAACAATTATTACGCCGTCGGGCTTAACGCTGTTAACAAACTTCTCAAGTGACGGAGTATTCATTGCTATCAGAATTGACGGTTCAAGCACCAGCGGAGAACCAATAGGGTCGTCGGAAATACATACCGAGCAGTTACAGGTACCGCCGCGCATTTCGGGACCGTATGACGGAAGCCATGAAACTTCCTTTTCGTCCATAAGACCCGAATAAGCGAGTATCTTTCCTGCGAAAAGAATACCCTGTCCGCCGAAGCCTGCGAGGAGAATATCATGTGTCATAATTATTCACCCTCCTTTTCAGGAAATGCATTAGCGTCCTTGAATACGCCAAGAGGATAGTAAGGTATCATTTCGTCCTCAAGTCTCTTAAGTGCGTCAACAGGAGACATACCCCAGTTTGTAGGACAAGTTGAAAGCACTTCTACGATAGAAAAGCCCTTCTTGTCACGCTGATTTTCAAACGCCTTGCGGATAGCCTTTTTAGCTTCTCTTATGTGAGGAACAGAGTTTACAGCAACTCTCTGTGCAAGAGCCGTACCTGTAAGTGTAGCAAGCATTTCGCAGACTCTTACCGGATAGCCCATAAGCTTGGGATCACGTCCGTAAGGGGTCGTCTGTGTTACCTGACCGGGAAGAGTGGTAGGAGCCATCTGTCCGCCTGTCATGCCGTATGTGGTGTTGTTCACGAAAATAACAACGATATTTTCGCCTCTTGTAGCAGCGTGAACAGTCTCGGCAGTACCGATAGCTGCAAGGTCGCCGTCGCCCTGATAAGTAAATACATACTTGTCTGGATTTGTTCTCTTAACGCCTGTTGCAACTGCGGGAGCACGTCCGTGAGCAGCTTCTATCATATCACAGGTAAAGTAGTCGTAAGCCATAACTGAGCAGCCTACGGGGCATACTCCGATAGTGTCACCCTCGATACCCATTTCATCTATAACCTCGCATACAAGACGGTGAATAATACCGTGTGTACAGCCGGGGCAGTAATGCAGAGGAATATCCGCAAATGACTTTGGTCTTTCAAATACAACTGCCATTACTGATTACCTCCTTTTGCGTACTTTTTGATTTGCTCAAGAATTTCGGAAGGCTTGGGGATAACGCCGCCTGTTCTTCCGAAGAATTCAACGGGCTTTGAGCAATTGATGGCAAGCTTTACATCGTCTATCATCTGACCCATTGACATTTCAACACAGATAAGAGTATGAGCATTCTTTGAACCCTCGTTCATCTGCTTAACCGGGAACGGCCAGAGTGTGATCGGTCTGATAAGTCCTGCCTTGATTCCCTGCTCTCTTGCCATATTTACAGCAGACTTTGCAACACGGGCAGTCGCACCGTAAGCGGTAACAACAACCTCTGCGTCCTCTGTCATGTAAAGCTCAGCTTCGGCGTGCTTTTCCTTGATCTCGGCGTAACGCTCGAATCTGTCCTTTACGGACTTTTCAAGAACATCGGGCTGGAGGTAAAGTGAATTGATGATATTGTGTTCTCTCTTGTTTCCGTGACCGTTTGCAGCCCAGGGCTTTTCAACCGGCTTTGCGGAAATTTCGGGGAATGTAACAGGCTCCATCATCTGACCGAGAAGGCCGTCGGCAAGTATCATTGCTGGCATACGGTACTCATCGGCAAGGTCAAAAGCCTTTGTAACTGTATCAACCATTTCCTGAACTGAATTAGGCGCAAACACAAGAAGCTGGAAGTCGCCGTGACCAAGAGCCTTTGTTGCCTGCCAGTAGTCCGCCTGAGAAGGCTGAATGCCTCCCAGACCGGGGCCGCCTCTCTGAACGTTAATGATAACGCAGGGCAAGTCTGAACCTGCTATGTAGGAAATACCCTCAGATTTAAGAGAAATTCCGGGAGAAGAAGATGATGTCATTGCGCGCACGCCTGTTGAAGCTGCGCCAAGAACCATATTGATAGCTGCGATTTCAGACTCAGCCTGAAGGAATACGCCGCCTGCCTGCTTGAAGCGCTTTGCCAGGTATGCGGAAATTTCAGTCTGAGGTGTGATGGGGTAACCGAAAAAGCACTTGCAGCCTGCACGGATGGCAGCCTCGGCAAGAGCCTCGTTGCCCTTCATAAGATTACGTTCCAAAATAGTCACTCCTTACTTAATTTACCTGTTTTACTTTTCAACAATAATAGCACAGTCGGGACACATTGTTGCACACATTGCACAGCCTATGCACTGGGAATCGTCTATGCAGACAGCGGTGAAGTAACCCTTTCGGTTACGCTTTTCCTTCTGAAGCTCAACGATTTTCTTAGGACAAGCAGTCGTACAGAGAGCGCAGCCCTTGCACTTTTCAAAATTGACCGTAATTTTAGCCATATATAAATCTCCTTTCGGTATAAATGTACTTATAATATACAATTTGCAATCAAATCAATCTGTCATTTCCCAAATTTTCTTAACATATATCTCCACAGGGAACGGATTAGGCACATCCGCTTCGATTTTTAACGGTACGCAGGTGTACGCCAAAGGAAGCCCTGCCTTTCCGGAAATTTCCTCTGCAAAGCTGACAGACTCCTCCAGAACCTCTTTTGTGGTTTCATAAAGCAAATTAGTGTTGTTTACAACAGCGGTATGCTTCATATTTGCCGCCGCTTCTATCTCATACATAAGCTCAAGCGCCTCTTCGGCGGTACGGGTAAGAAATCTGCGGCAGTTCACAACGTAGAACATATCGATTTTATCGGAAAATTTCGAGAACGCCTCTGCATAACGCCCGAGAGCAAGCGCTCCCGAATCGTCTCCGCCAACGTCGACCACAAGATAGCCGCTGTCGGTGGCAATGCGTTCCAGATCAAAGGAAATTGCAGGAATATCAAGATTTGAGTTTGCGTACATAGGCGCAACAAGCTCAATATTTTTCTCGGAGAAAAGCTCTCCGAAATCTGCGGAACGGAAATACGGGTTAACAATATCAAGGTCAACAACCGTGACTTTTTCGCCGCTTTCTGCAAGCTTTACGGCGAGATTTGCGGAAAAGTTAGTTTTCCCGCTGCCATAATGCCCTGTAACAATATTTATTTTTTTCATATATCTTTTACTTTCAGTATAATATTAAATAGATTTTACTCAACGGAAATGATATAGTAGTATACGGGCTGCCCTCCGTTGATGAGCATGACCTCGGCATTTCCGAACTTGTTTTTGACCTGCTCGCAAAGCTCATTTGCCTTTTCGTCGGAAACATCTGCGCCGTAAATAAGCGTAATAAAGGAAGTCCCACCGTCTGCAAGACGCTTAGTAAGCTTGTAGGCAGCCTTTGAAACTTCCTTTTCGGTAAAGGAAAGCTTTCCGTTGTCAAGAGCAAGTATCTCGCCCTGCTTTATGCTGTGTCCCTCAAAATCGCTGTCACGGGCGGCAAATGTAACAAGACCCGTTGAAACGCTGTCAAGACTCTTTGTCATATTCAGGCGGTTTGTATCAAAATCAGCATCGGGGTCGAAATTCATCATAGCAGTTATTCCCTGCGGAATAGTTCGTGACTGGAGTACACAAACCCGTCTGTCTGCAAGCTTAACAGCCTGCTCGGCAGCCATAATGATGTTTTTATTATTGGGCAGAACGAAAACAGTCTCGGCAGGAACAGCCATAATAGCCTGCAAAATATCATCTGTAGACGGATTCATAGTCTGACCGCCCCGGACAATGCAGTCTGCACCCAGATTGCGGAACATCTCCTCAATTCCTGCGCCGCTTGCAACGGCAACAAATCCGAACTGCTTTTCCGGTTCTGCCGGAGTAAATTTCTGCTTCTTTGCGGCAGCTGCCTCTTTGGCTTTATTTTCATGCTGGTATCGCATATTGTCGATTTTAAGGTTGATAAGCGAACCGAAAAGCAGACCCTCTTCAATAGCCTGTCCCGGGTGCTCGGTATGAACGTGGACTTTGATAATATCGTCATCCTCAACGGCAACAACACAGTCGCCTATCGTTTCAAGGAATGCTCTCAGACGTGCAGCGTCATTGCAGTCGGGAGC
Organism: uncultured Clostridia bacterium; assembly: GCA_945876755.1. Lineage (GTDB taxonomy): Bacteria > Bacillota > Clostridia > Oscillospirales > Ruminococcaceae > RGIG8773. The sequence goes on along the minus strand of CAMCPM010000004.1, from coordinate 69,177 downwards.
CTTGCGGACAATAAACTCAGTACAGTATGTGTGGGTGATCTCCTCGTCAAAATCACCGACCGTCGTACTGATATCAACCGATGGTGCTTCTGCCTTGGGAGCTTCGGCAGGCTTTGCAGGCTCGCCGCCCTTGAATACGTCCAGCATAGCGCTCCAAATAACAAGCAATCCCATACCGCCTGCGTCAACAACGCCTGCTTTTTTCAGTACCGGCAGCAGGTTCGGGGTATCGTCAAGCGCAGACTTAGCCTCAATACAAACATCGCTCCAAAGGGCAACTACATCGTTTGTAGACTTAGCCGAAGCCTTTGCCTTTTCTGAAGCAAGTCTCGCAACGGTAAGGATAGTACCCTCAGTAGGCGTCATGACCGCCTTGTATGCGCCCTCAACACCAAGTTCAAGAGCATGGCAGAAGTCATCGCAGTCGGCGGTGATTTTTCCCTGAAATCCCCGTGCAAATCCCCTGAACAGCAGGGAAAGTATAACTCCCGAGTTTCCTCTTGCACCTCTGAGAAGTGCAGCCGCGGCAGTTTCCGCAACCTGTGAAACGGAAGCGTTATCGTCCATAAACTGAAGCTCACGCAAAGCGTTGCCCATGGTCATAGACATATTTGTACCCGTATCGCCGTCGGGAACGGGATAAACGTTAAGCTGATCGACTTCCCGTTTTTTATTTGCAATAGTAACTGCTCCGGAAATAAATGCGTCCCTTAAAATTTTTCCTGTTATCACTTTACTAACCTCGCTAACTTATGCTTTCATTCCGTCAACATAAACCGTGATTCTGCCGACCTCGAAACCTGTTTTTTCCTCAATTGTATAACGTATCTTATGAACGAGACTGTCCACAACCGTCGATATATTAACACCAAAAACGACCGTGATGTGAAGTCCTATAAAAAGCTTTCCGTCACGAACGCTGAGCTTGACGCATTTTTTCGTACCGATATCGGCTTTTTTGAAAACAGACGCAAGTCCGCGCTTATTTTCTGCGGTATTGAGTCCCGCTACGCCGAAGCAGGTTGAAGTGGTATATCCTATCAGTGATAAAAGATATTCCTTTGAAATATCAATTGTACCGAGATGGTTTTCAACAGACAGCATATCGTTCAGCTCCTCGAATTAATTTTATGAAATAATTATGCAATGATTTAAAAAATGTTAAATCAATACATATACAAATTAGTATACCATATTTTTTTGCTTATTTCAATACAAAACTGAAAAAAACCTGCAAAAGCCAAAGAAAACAGACAAAAACAGTAAAAGACTGCACAGATTTTTCTATGCAGTCTTTTGTTTGCAAATAAATATTCTTTACGTTGGTTTTATAAAGCTTATGCCGGATTGACGATCTGACGCCAGTCAAGGTCGCCTCTTTCAAGCGCATGGATAAGCGCCTCGGCAGTAGCGATATTTGTAGCAACGGGTATGTTGTGAACATCGCAAAGTCTGAGCAGATTCATTTCATTTGGCTCATGGGGCTTTGGAGAAAGCGGGTCTCTGAAAAAGAGGAGCAAGTCGATTTCATTGCATGATATACGCGCACTTATCTGCTGGTCGCCGCCCTGAGAACCGCTGAGATAACGCTGTATGTTCAGACCGGTAGCCTGTGCGACCATCTTTCCCGTTGTTCCGGTAGCACAAAGATTGTGCCTTGAAAGAATGCCGCAATAAGCTATACAGAACTGTACCAGAAGCTCTTTTTTGGAATCGTGCGCAATTAAAGCTATATTCATTATTTTTCATTCCTCTCGTAAAAATTATGCTGCTGTCTCTCGGCATAGTTCCGAAAACGGAATTACTGAAGAAGAACCTTAAAGCTGAGAGGAATATCCTCGCCCTTGATTCTCTTTGAAATAGCGTCAAACGCTTTAAACGCCATAGAATTAGAAGGAAGAGGAATACCCTTGCCTGTAGAGATAACAACGTCGTTGTCGCTGGGGATAACTCCGATAAGCTGAACGCCGACAGTATCAATGATAGCATCCAGATCGGGGATTATATCAGCCTTAAAGATATCCGGATCGACCTTATTTATGATAAGGCGCTGTTTTTTGTTGCCTCTCTTATAGAACTCGTCTGACATGAGTCTTGCGTCACGAACGCATATCGGGTCGGGAGTTGTATTGATAAGGATAAGGTCAGACTGCTCAACAACGTCAAAAACGCTCTCGTTGGTACCGGCAGAGGTGTCAACGATTATGTATTCATAATACTTGCGCATTTCGTTGCAGATATTTGAAATAGTCTCAGCGTCAACCTTTGCAAACGGATCCTCCGGAGCGCACACGATGCTAAGGTTGGTTGCCAGCTTTACCTGAGTGGTAGCCTTATAGATATCGCATTCGCCCTTGAGGACGGAGCCCAGGTCATATTTAATATCGTCCTTAACGCCGAGCATGATATCAAGGCATCTGAGACCGAAATCCAGTTCAATGATAAGCGTTCTGTGGCCCTGTTTTGCCAAAGCGAAGCCAAGTTCAGAGCATATAGTGGATTTGCCTGTGCCTCCCTTACCGGAGGTGATCGCAATAATTTTTGACATAAGAAACTCCTTTCGAGGGATAATGCCGAACGCACAAAAATATGCGCCGCATAAGATTATCAGCTACTTTATATTGTACCACAAAATGAAGATTTGTCAAAGCGTTTTTGAATAATCTGCACAATTTCGTAGGGTTGTTGCTAAATGATTTGTTATTTTTGTATATTTTGTACAATGCCTTAATGGAATATTATTCCGCAGCATCAGTTGTCTCCGAAGCCGCCGCAGTTCCTGAAAGTATCTCCTCCGGAGAGGACAAGGCTGCATTTGTTTTAGGTTTGGCAGGAGTGTAATTTTTGTCGTAATATGCGTCGATTATCTGTCTTATCATAAATTTCGAATAATCTCCATGCTCCACAAATCCCGAAAATGCTATTTCGGGATCGTCGGCGGGATAAAATCCGATAAACGCCGAGCCTGTGTCCTCCGCAGTGGTCATCTGGGGAGTACCGGTCTTTATTGCTGCCGCCTCGGGCAGGTCGGTAAGCAGATAAGGCGTATAGTAATCCTTGACCGCAGGATAGCTGTAAGGCAGAAAAGCAGCTGCCTGCTTCATTCCCTGAATAACAAGCTCAAAGGTCTCGCCTGATTTGTCCGGGATAGTTTGCACCACAGACGGTTCCGTCCTTGAAACCAGCGACTCCATATTATATGTGTGGATACTGTCCACCATGTATGGCTGATAGCGGACTCCCCTGTTTGCTATCGTACTTGCCTGAACAGCCATCTGAAGCGGAGTAACAGCTGTTTCGGACTGTCCTATCGCAACCTGTACGACCAAGCCTGCCTGCCAATCCGGACCGAGAGTATCCGGTGTTGCGATCTTTCCCTTATAGCCGCCTGTTTCAAGAAATGTTTCCTCACCCAGACCGTACTGTGAAGCGTAGTCTGCGATAAGGTTCGGGCCCATTATTCTTCCCACCTCGTAGAAAAAGATGTTGCAGGATTTTTCTATTGCCGTAATAACATTTATTCTTCCGTGCCATCCTGTACATTTAGGCTTGTAGTCGTTCCAATAGGTGTACACATTGTTGCATACAATGGTTGAATTTCTGTCGATATAGCCCTCGTTCAGTGCAGCCGTAGCAGTAACAGTCTTGAACGTCGAACCGGGGCGGTAAAGTCCGTGAGTTGCACGGTTTGTAAGCGGCGCATTCTCGCCGTTAACAACAGAAGCATAATCTGTCAGGTAATCATTTATATCATATGTGGGCGAGGTCGCCGCAGCAAGCAGCGCACCGTTTTTTGCATTCAGGACGACTATCGCTCCTGCGTCTGCCGCTGTTCCCTTTGCTTTGTCCGAGGTCTGATTATTAAGCCAAAGAATGTGATTTTCAAGAATTTCCTGAACGTCACGCTGGTATTCGGCGTTTATAGTAAGCTGAATGGTGTTTCCCGGAACCGCTTCTTCGGTAATTATATCCGAAACCACAACTCCGTTGAGAAGTTCAAGTGTGCGTGTTCCCTTTTCACCGCGGAGTTCGTCCTCCATAGCTTTTTCAATTCCTGCCTTGCCTATGACATCATTCAGTGCATAGCCTTCGCTGCGTTTTTCTTCATACTCCTCTGCGCTTATTGCGCCGATAGTTCCTATAAGATGCGGAGCAACATCTCCTGCTGCATAAACACGGACTGCCTCTTCCACGATATCCATTCCCTCAAGAGTATACGCCGCTTCCTTCAGCTTTACCACCGTATCCATTGGGATATCCTCCGCAAAGGTGTAACGGTTTGAAAGTGAAAAACTTCGGAGTATCATCTCATACCGTACGCCTGCAATAATGCGCTTTTCGCGTTCGGTATAGGAATCGGCTATTTCATAAAGCTCATACATTTCCGCAAGGCAGTCCTCTGCGGTTGCATAATGCTGAAGTCCTATATTTTTTTTCAGCTTTGAAATATCACTGTCACGGGCGTCAAGATATCTATAAGGCTTTTCTGACGTTATAGGCAGAGTATCTATCCATGCAACGCCGTCCTCTGCAAGAATATTTGCAATACCGCAGATAATGCGGTTCATTTCCGCCTTGTCGCTTGAAAAAAAGGCCTTTTCAATTACAACATTGAAGCCTGTTTTATTGCTGACTATCTCTGTTCCGTTTATGTCTACTATCTCGCCTCTCGGGGAGGTTATGACCTGCGACGCCTGACGGGTAGTCTTGGCTTTTTCCAGATACTCCGCACCGTCAACTATCTGTATTTTCATAAGGTCGATTGAGCACAGCGCCATCATTGCAAGTATTATTATAAAAAAGAACGCAGCTCTGAGCCGTTCAAAAAATTTACGCAAGCTTATAAAACCTCCTTTCCGATTTAATAAAATGTATTTATTTGTCTCATTCTCTTACGATATCGTCGGATTTTTCCTCAATATAGCTTTCCACGATAACGCCAAATTTTTTCACAAGGAATCTCACTATAAAGAAAAATGGTATTACTGCTATCTCGGTATAAATCATTACGGGAATAAACTCATTTGTAAAAATTTTTCCCGACAGGTCGTATTCCCATATCGCATAGTAAAAAAAGTAGTGGATAAGACCCTGTCCGAGTACAGCAGCAGCATTAAGCATAATTATATTAAATATATGCCGTCTCATAAAGAAATGAAACAGCAGCGACGAAATAAGGCAGCACCACAGCAGGATTATTCCGCTTAAACCTATCAGCGTACCCTGTGCAGTATCGAGAAGAAGTCCTGCCACACAGCCTGTTACCGCCGAATCAAACGGCTCTTCAAACATGGAAATGCACATTGCAATAGGGATAACGAAAAGCGGCGTTCTGAGTCTCAGCGGCGCCGTCGTCATAAATATATAGGAGACCACCAGCATAAGACCGTATATTATCCAGCGTATGACGGTGTTCCGTTTTTCTTTTTTCCGTTTTAAATCAATATTCATCTGACAGCACCATTATTCATTTTCGGTATCGTTTCCGCCCTGGCCATTAAAGCTTGTAATAACAAATACGGTAGAAACATCATCGGGATTTATTGCAGGCTTTATCACGGCATACTGTGAAAGACCGCTGTCCTCCATGCCGAATTCCTCTATCGTACCGAGAAGCTGATTTGCGGGAAAAGTCTCGCTTCCCGAAGTAACGATAATATCTCCGACTTTCAGGTCGGCAGTCTTGCTGATGTAATTCATACGGCATCGGCCGTCCTCGGCAAGCTCATAGTCACCCTCGATGATACCGGTCGCCTTTGAACGTACTACCGTAGCTCCAACGGCTGTTTTCGGAGAATAAAGCGTCCGCACCTTGCTTGTACTGCGTGACACATCATAGCATATTCCCACAAGTCCCGAAGATGTTATTACCGGGTCGTAGGGCGCAATGCCGTCATCGCTGCCCTTGTCAATGGTAAAGGAATGATACGGGTCGTTTGTTGTACGGGCAATTACCGTGCATGGCGGCGAGAAAACATAATCGTTGAACTCCTCTTTAAGCCCCAGCAGAACACGAAGCTGCTCGTTTTCCCGTGTGACCTTGTCATAGTCGATAATATCGTTGTAGACTTCGTTCAAAGTCTCTTTAAGCTCAATGTTTTCCTTGTAGTATTTTTCAGCGTTGAAAAGCATATCAAGGGTGGAGGTCACCTTGTCTGAAACGCTTGTGGAGAACTTCTGGAACGGTTCAAGAATAACGCTGAAAACCGAAGCACTGTCTGAGGCATAGCCGCCCCTTGTAAGGGTATATATCATAATTCCCACAATAACAGCCATAAGTGCCGCAAGCACCTTGAACTTTGTGGTTCTGAAAAAATCCTTCACAGGGCAGCCTCCTTTACAACAAAATTCGGGTCAAAACGGAAAAGACATCTTTTGTTTTTTCTGTAACGAACAATGAGAGGTATAGAGTTCACCTGCTAAACCTCTCATCTGCCGGATACTAAAATATCTTAATTCACAAAATCAATAATACTTGGAATCGTCGTTAAGCACCTCACGGAGCTTTTCAATGTCCTCAAGCACCTTGCCCGTACCGTCGGCAACGCAGTCGAGAGGAGTTTCCGCAACATAAACAGGCATACCCGTTTCCTTGTTGATAAGCTTGTCAAGTCCTCTGATAAGCGCTCCGCCGCCTGCAAGAGTTATACCCTGGTCGATAATATCGGCAGCAAGCTCAGGGGGAGTCTTTTCAAGCGTTACCTTTATCGCCTCGATAACGTGCGAAAGCGGCTCTGCAAGCGCCTCTCTTATCTCGGCGGAAGTAACGATGATATTTTCGGGCAGACCATTCAGAAGGTTACGGCCCTTTATCTCCATTTCGGTCTCCTGCTCCATAGGGAAAGCCGAACCGATAGCAATTTTAACGTTTTCTGCTGTACGCTCACCAATGAGGAGATTGTACTTTTTCTTGATATAATTGATGATAGCGGTATCAAAAGCGTCGCCTGCAACTCTTACGGAACGGGATGTTACAATGCCACCCAAAGAAATAACCGCAACCTCGGAAGTACCGCCGCCGATATCGACTATCATTGAGCCCTGAGGGTCAGAAACAGGAAGACCTGCTCCGATAGCCGCAGCCATAGGCTCTTCGATAATGTTTACTCTTTTTGCACCTGCGTTTTCGGCAGCTTCCTTAACGGCTCTGCGCTCAACGGCAGTTACGCCAGATGGAATACAGATGATAACGTGCGCCTTTGTGAAAAGCGAGCCTCTGAGAGCTTTTTTGATGAACTCCTGAAGCATAGTCGTAGTAATTTCAAAGTCTGCGATAACGCCGTCCTTGAGGGGTCTTACCGCAACGATGGAGCCGGGGGTACGTCCGATAACGTCCTTAGCCTCCTGACCAACATATTTTGCACGGTCTGTTCTTGTGTCAACAGCAACAACAGACGGCTCGCGGATGATAATGCCCTTTCCTCTCATATATACAAGGGTATTGGCAGTACCCAGGTCGATTCCGATTTCTTTAGTAAACATTTCTCTACAATCCTTTCCGGCAGCAATTTATTTGAATAATTTATTTGCTAAAGCGTCACACATATTATTATATCACTTGAAAAGGCACTCTACAAGATTTTTTTGAACTTTTTTATCAATTTGTAATATTTGTTTTTTCCGTTAATCAAAGCATGGAAATTTACCCGTTTTTAGTGCAGATTTTACAGTCCTTTGCAGGTCTTGTTATAGATGACCAGCGCAATAATTATACAGATTATCTGCGCGGTATTAACCGTAAGGGTAAATCCGAACGCCAGCTTGAATACGATAAGATCCAGCACCAGCGGAGAACCCGTATCAAGTCCTACCGACATTGAATAAGCCAGCCACGAAAGAAACGGAACGTCCGCGCAAAGCCTTGCAATAACCGTTCCAAGCACTATTCCTGCCAGCAGGAAAAACAAAAACGCAATTGTACGTTTTATACCCTGTCCCATCAAATCAATCCTTTCTATTCAACGCCTCGGTAATAAAGTCCTCGGGTGTAGCCGCTGTCCAGAGCCTTTCTGCCGTCTCTGCAGCAGCTTATTATCCGCCGTATCTCCGCCGCAGTTTCGTCGGTGAAGTCAAGCTCAATAAAATCAGCGCATATCTCATCCAAGCGGTCGGTCATCATCAGCAGGTCGCTGTTGAATATCTCACTTGAAGTTCCGTCACATTTAACCGGAAATTTTCTTCCCGTTCTGTCGGTAAGAAATCCCGTGCATTTTTTGCAGTCACCCACCGCCTGCTTTATAGGACAGTTTCTCGTAAGCATAACGGGAAGCCGCCCGTATACGATAACGCCAACGGGAATATCTCCGCAAAGCTTGCCTATCTGCCCGAGCTTTCCCTCAAAGCTTGCGGTAACATCCTCAAGACCGAGCATAGCTGCCGTCCTGACGGAGTAAGGGTTTGCAATATTCAGTCCAAAGCCGCCGTGAAGCTTAAAACCAAGCTTACAGCCGATTTTAGCGTGAGCAAGATTGGTACATAAAATTCTTTCAAAGCCTAATGCCTTTATTTCTTTCATACGGCTTATAAGCTTTTCCTCGTCCACAGTAAATCTCGGCAAAGCGGCAATAATATTTTCAGCAGCATCAATCTTTCCGCACAATTTCAGCGGAATAATTATTTCGTCCGCACCTGCCGCCGCTTCAAATTGCTCCGCTTCGGATATCCTCACGCGGAGCTTTTCGGGGCGGCGTTTTTCCGCTTTGTATTCAAGCTTTGCCTCGCAGTATCTCTGAACAGGTTTTGCCGCAGAAATTCTTGCAGCGTCCATCTTTTCGCAAACTTCACGCCGCATAGCGTTTATTGCCGAGGCAGGAAGCATAAGTCCATCGTCAATTTCGGCATAAATATTTCTTGCGGTATAGACTGTATCCCCCAGCTTATCAAGCTGACGGGAAACATATTCCTTATCAACAGGACGGTTTTTCGCAGCTTCCGGAACAGCTCCCGCCGCCGTTACCGTTATTTCTCCGCAGGACATCTCCAGCCGTGACGGCTCGCCCGATTTTATATAAACGGCAAAGTCAGCCTCCGCCGCCTTTGTTTCCTTGCGGTAGCTTTCTCTCAGCGCAGGAAGTACCGCTTCGGCGGAGACCACGTCCTCTTTCCGCCTGTATCCAAACATTTCACCCCCGGTTTTTCCAGTTAAATAACCGTCGGTAAAACCGCTTCGTGAAAACACCGCCCTAAGAGTTTCAAGGTCGGGGACTTTTCCGTCCAGAGCCGCACGGCAAGCGGTAACAGCAGCCGCAACATACTCGGCACGCTTCATTCTGCCCTCGATTTTAAGGGAAGCAATGCCGATTTCGGAAAGCCGTTTTATATGAGGTATTCCGCACAGATCTTTAAGGGACAAATCGTACCGTTCCGCACCGCTTACCGCACTGAACGGCAGCCTGCAAGCCTGAGCGCACATACCTCTGTTTGCGCTTCGTGAGCCTATCATTGCGCTCATGCTGCACTGCCCCGAAACGGACATACACAGCGACCCATGGATAAACGCCTCGATTTCAATACCTGTTTCCGTCAGCTTTTCAAGCTGTTCTATCGAAAGCTCCCTTGCTGCGACCACACGGGAAAATCCCATCTGCTCTGCCAGCTTTGCTCCCTCCGGAGTGTGAATAGTCATCTGAGTCGAAGCATTCAGTTTCATATCGGGAAGCATTTCGCGCAGAAGCCTTGCCGCACCGATATCCTGAACTATAAGACCGTCAACACCAATCTCCGCGGACCTTTTCGCCGCCGACATAAATTCTCCCATTTCCTCAGCAAGAACAAGAGTATTCATTGCCCGATAGACCTTTACTCCGTGGAGATGACAGTAATTCACCGCCTGTTCAAGCTCGCTGTCGGAAAAGTTTACGGCGTTTGCCCTTGCGGAAAATTTTTCTCCACCCACATAAACTGCGTCAGCTCCGCACCTCACCGCCGCATAAATGCTCTCCATACTTCCTGCCGGAGCAAGCAGCTCCGGCTTTTTCAGAACGTTTTTCACTTTGCCTTTGTACCGTCGAGAGTAAGCTGCTCGTCGATATCGGATTTCATTTTCTTTATTTTAAGCTCATTTTCCAGCGCGGAAATTCTTGCAAGATGAGCCTTTTCATTCTTTATTGCCTCGTCACGTTCAAGACGCGCCTGACAAGCGTCGTCAACATACTCCTTTATCTGTGTACGGATATTGTCGATGCTGTCATTAGCCTTCTGCGCCTCGTCAAAAGCCTGAAGAGCCACAAGTATCGCCGCCGACTGAACGGAAATATTATCCGCCGAAGCCGCCATTTTATAAATTTCCGTATCAACCTTTTTTGCCAGACCGATAAGATAGCTTGGAGTCTCATCGGTTTTCAGACTGAATTCCTTGCCGCATATAGTAACCTTAACCTTATTCATAAGTCACATTCCTTTCATAATCATAAAATCAATCAATTTTATTATAACTTATTTTATGTCCGATTTCAAGGGAAATCGTCAAAAAAAGAAAGTGGCTCTGCCCAGGGGTTAAGGGCAGAGCCGAAGATCATGATATAGGATTATTGGGGGTTTCCATAAATTGTAGGGGTAAACAATTTATGGCGGGTCTTTTATATGGTTTGCACCTGGCAGGCTTACGGGGTAATAAGCCTGCATATAAAAGCACTTTAGGGGGATATACCCTTATCTTGGGTACGATTATATAATAACCCGACTTTGTGTAAATCCTGTGAAAAGTCTCTGAAATCAAAACGAAAGTAATGTGTTTGGTAAAAATGATGTAAAGCACCGAAAACTAAGGGTATAATTATACGAAATGTTGAAAATCACGTTAAAAACGTTGAAAACATATATTCCTGTGGAAAAATACAAGCCGAAATATCGTAATAAGCCCTGCTTTTCTAACGTTTTCCACAGCTTTTCAACATTCACAATGTTGAAATCATGAGTAACTTATGCACATCCGAAATAAAACAAATCTGATTTTATCACTATTTACTTGGTGAAAAATCTTTGTGAAACGGTGTAAGTCTTCTTCGGCGCAAGTTCCTCATAGCCGCTTTTTTCTCTTGGCATATCGAGGTTCGGAGCATTTACCTGTGCAGTCATAGGCTCGGGGCAGAAATAATTCATAAAGCCCTCATGGTTCCAAACTATCCAGAATTTGTATTTGCCGTCCACCTCATAGCATATTTTCTTTCCGCTTTCGGTATCGGTCATTATGCAGCCGTAAAAGTCTTTTCCGTCAAGCTTGACTGTGCCTGCGGTATACATATCGTTGCAGATGTCCTGCAAAACGGGACATTTTGTGCCGTTGACGTACTCCATATCATAATCGGTAAGGTTAAGCTGTCTGCCGTTTGGAAGCCATCTTTTCTTGTTGAACTGAAGCTTTTTCACCGCAGGTACCTGCAAACGAATATTCTCCTGCTTGCCGCCGTCAACAAACGGAGCATTGATAGTGGTATGCGTAGCTATCGAAACCGGCAGCATTTTCTTTGATTTGTTAGTCAGCGAAACAGTATGCTTCAAGCCGTTATCCGAAAGCTCAATAGTAATTTCAACAGTGAATTTTACAGGGAAGCAGTTGAAGAAAAAGTCGTTTTCGTCATATGTAAATGACGTGGTAACATACGCTTTGCCGCCCTCAGCGCCCATATCCTTTATCTTGTGAGCACGCTTATGGATAAATCCGTGAAGATGGTTCTTGAATCGGGTCTCGTTTACAGGGAAATGATATTCGGCATCAGAGGTCCTCAGCACTCCGTTATCGAGACGGTTAGGCAGATACAGCGTAGGCAGACCCCATATCTCGGGAGAATTCATAAACTCACTTATTGTCAGGTCATCGCTGTAACGGAAAATTTCCATGCCTTTTTCGTTATCACGGAAACGCAGCACGTTAGTACCCAGAGACGGCGCAACAACTGCATAATATCCGCCTGCCGCAAGCTCAACGGCTTCTATCCCCTTGTGCATAGCTTTTCTTGCGTAAAATTCCTTTGCCATTTCGGTTTGCTCCTTTATTTTAAATTTGGGTATAATGCTTCACAAATCAACTGTCATACGTTCTTACTCTAAGCCCGATCCCAAGTGACATTGCCAGGGCCTTGCATCTGCTGATATCCTCCATAGGTATAACGTCCACCACAGTAAACATTACTTTCGGAACGTAATTTTTGCAGTCAGCAGCAAATGATATCATCGCCTCGAAGGAGTCCTCCCATTTGGGACGAGTCACAGCGTTGTATTTTTCGGCACTGCACTGGTTAAGGGAAATAGAAACGATATCCACCGCCCCTTCAAGAAGCTGCGCCGTGGGTCTGCCATTTATCTTATCTCCCAGACCGTTTGTGTTAAGCCGCACGGGCAAGCCGAAATTATCCTTAATGTAACGTCCGATAAAAGCCACATCATCGGCACGTTCCATCGGCTCGCCGTATCCGCAGAAAACGACCTCGCTGTACTTGTTCAAATCGTACTTCTCAAATTCGGCAATAACCTCGTCAACAGTGGGTTCACGGTCAAGCCACAGACTGTCAGAACCGTAAGCACCGTCGCCGTTCTGCCGTATGCAGAATGTACACGCACAGGGGCAGCGGTTTGTAAGATTGACGTATATCTTATCGCCGACCGTATAAAGCATAGTCATCATTTTTAAAGCACCTCTTTAATAAATGCTTCCCGTTGTCCTCGGGAAAGGAATCACATCACGGATATTCGCCACGCCCGTAACGTACATAATAAGCCGTTCAAAGCCAAGACCGAAGCCTGCGTGCTTTGCTCCGCCGTAACGTCTCAGGTCGAGATACCAGTCGTAGTCCTCTGCGGAAAGTCCCAGCTCAGCCATTCTCTGCATAAGCAGGTCAAGACGCTCCTCACGCTGGCTTCCGCCGATAAGCTCACCAACGCCGGGAACAAGCAGGTCAACTGCTGCAACGGTTTTCCCGTCGTCGTTCATACGCATATAAAATGCCTTTATCTCCTTTGGATAATCTGTAACGAACACAGGCTTACCGAATACCTTTTCCGTAAGATAACGCTCATGCTCCGTCTGAAGATCGCAGCCCCAGAAAACAGGATACTCAAACTCGTCCTTATGCTCTTCAAGAAGCTTTATCGCCTCGGTGTAGCTGCACCTTGCAAAGTCCGAATTTGCCACAGATTCAATGCGCTCAATAAGTCCCTTGTCATAGAAATTGTTGCAGAATTCAAGCTCCGGACGGCACTCGTCAAGAAGTGCATTGAGAACATATTTAAGCATATTTTCAGCAAGCTCCATATCGTCCTCAAGGTCGGCAAAAGCAATTTCCGGCTCTATCATCCAGAACTCGGCAGCGTGTCTCGGAGTATATGATTTTTCCGCACGGAAGGTAGGTCCGAAGGTGTAAATTTTGCCGAAAGCCATGGCCATGCACTCGCCTTCAAGCTGTCCCGAAACGGTCAGCGAAGCGCTCCTGCCGAAAAAGTCCTGCGAAAAATCGGTCTCGCCGTTTTCGGTTTTGGGGACGTCGTTCATATCAAGGGTCGTGACACGGAACATTTCGCCTGCACCCTCGCAGTCGTTTGCGGTGATAAGAGGAGTATGAGCGTATACAAAACCGTTCTCCGCAAAAAATCTGTGAAGAGCCTGAGCCGCTGCAGAGCGAATTTTAAACACCGCCTGAAAGGTATTAGTACGCATACGCAGATGCGATATTGAGCGCAGATATTCAAGTCCATGCGCTTTTTTCTGCAAAGGATAATCGGGAGAGGACGCACCCTCGACATCAATATCATCCGCATTTATTTCAAATGGCTGCTTTGCGTTTGGTGTAAGGATAACTCTGCCCTTAACGGATACCGCCGCACCCGTGTTAAGCTTTGATATCATGCCGAAATCAGCGGTCTTACTTTCCTCGGCAACTATCTGAACCGGCGTAAAGCAGCTTCCGTCCGAAATCGAAAGAAAGGCAATGCCCTTGCTGACACGGATAGATTTCACCCAGCCGCAGACAGTAACGGCCTCTGTAAATGCTTCGGGAGTTTCATGTATTTTTTTCAGTTCTGTGCGTTTCATTTTTCGGGAGTCCTTTCGGAAATTTATGAAAAATTATAAATGTGCGGATATTATTCCTCTTCCTTTTTGGTAACGGCAATACCGAGAATATCAAGGCTTTCCTTGTCAACAGGCGACGGGCAGGAGGACATAAGCTCCGAAGCATTCTGAACCTTCGGGAATGCCGTTACATCACGGAGACTGTCTGCACCGCACATGATCATTGCAAGACGGTCAAGACCTATGCCCATACCGCCGTGGGGAGCAGCGCCGTATTTGTATGCGTCAACAAGGAAGCCGAATTTGGCTTCAATTTCCTCATCGGTAAGTCCCAGAGCCTTGAACATTCTCTGCTGAAGCTCATAGTCGGTAATGCGTATCGAACCGCTGGAAAGCTCAGTGCCGTTAAGCACAAGGTCGTATGCCTTTGCAAAAACCTTTTCGGGGTTTGTGTCAAGATACTGTAAACACTCGTCCATAGGCATTGTGAACGGATGGTGCATAGCAAGCCACTCGCCGCTTTCCTCGTCCTTTTCAAAGAACGGGAACTCGGTTATCCACAGGAAATTGAACTTGCCCTCGGGGATAATATCAAGCTGCTTTGCGACCTTGAGACGGAGCGCGCCGAGAGTCGGCAGAGTAACGCTGTTTTTGTCCGCAACGATAAGTACAACGTCGCCCTTTTCAGCGCCGATTGCGGAGAGTATTGCTTCAACCTCACCATCGCCCATAAACTTTGCAAAGGAGCAGTTGGGAGCGTCCTCCACCCAGCGTACATAGGCAAGACCCTTTGCGCCGATACCGCGGACATATTCGGTCAGCTTGTCGATTTCCTTTCTTGTAAGGACAGAAGCTGCGTTCTTTGCAACGATTGCACGTACCGAGCCGCCTGCTTCAATTGCAGAAGTGAACACGCCGAAGCCGCAGGATTTGACCATATCGGAAATATCCTGAATTTCCATGCCGAAGCGAGTATCGGGCTTGTCGGAGCCGTAGCGATTCATAGCGTCGGTGTAGGTAAGTCTCGGCAGCGGAGTGGGAATATCAATATCCATGACCTCGCTGAAAAGTCTCTTTACAAGACCCTCTCCAATTTCCATAATATCGTCAACGTCAACAAAGGACATTTCAAGGTCTATCTGAGTAAATTCGGGCTGTCTGTCGGCACGGAGATCCTCGTCGCGGAAGCAGCGTGCAAGCTGGATATAGCGGTCAAATCCCGAAATCATAAGCAGCTGCTTGTAAATCTGTGGTGACTGTGGCAGTGCATAGAACTTTCCGAGGTGAACTCTGGACGGAACAAGATAGTCTCTTGCGCCCTCGGGAGTGGATTTAATCATCATCGGAGTTTCAATCTCGATAAAGCCGTTCTCATAGAAGTAGTCACGGGCAACCTTAGCTATCTTGCTTCTCTTGATAATGTTATCCTGCAAGGGCTTGCGGCGCAGGTCAAGGTAGCGGTACTTCAGACGAAGTTCCTCGTTTGTATTGGTGTTGTCAACAATTTCAAAAGGAGGAGTCTGTGCCTTTGCGAGGATACGCAGGTCGTCAACGAATATCTCAACACGTCCCGTAGCGATCTTCTCGTTAATGCTTTCACGCTCGCGAACAACGCCCTTTGCCATAAGCACATATTCCGAGTGGCAGGACGAAGCCTTTTCAAACACCGCCTTGTCGGTGGTCTCGTTGAATGTGAGCTGAACAACGCCTGTTCTGTCACGAAGAACGATAAAAATAATTCCGCCCTTGTCGCGGACCGTATCAACGTAGCCGCCTACCGTAACGGTCTCCCCTGCGGTAAGCACCTCGCCGCAGTAATGAGTCCTTTTCAAGCCTTTCATATTGTCTGCCATTTTTATTACTTCCTTTCAACAAATTTATATTTCACAGTTATAAAAGCAAATTTCTCCTCGGATATTCCATTATCCCCCGAAATTCTCCATAACCCCATCAAACATCTCGCTTACGACAGCGTTGGAAAACTGGTCGATAAAACCGTCACCAAGAGAAATATCCGTCTGCTCGCCCGTAGCCATATTTTTCAGCTTTGCGGCACTTGTTTCAAGCTCATTGTCGCCCAGAACCATCGTGAACGTAGCGCCGATTTTGTTTGCGTACTTCATCTGCGGTTTGAGTCCCCTGTTCATGGTGTCGAACTCAACAAAGTAGCCCTCGTCGCGAAGCTGCTTTGCCATGACAACAGCTCTGTTCTGCGCCGCCTCGCCCATGGAAGCTATATACAGGTCGCACTTTTTCGCAGGAGCAAACTCTGCGCCCTTGCTTTCCATAGTCATAATAAGCCGCTCAAGACCCATTGCAAAGCCAAGAGCAGGAGTCGGGGTTCCGCCCAGCTCTTCGATAAGACCGTCGTAACGTCCGCCGCCGCATACTGTACCCTGCGCTCCGATATCGGTAGTAATAAACTCAAAAACGGTTTTTGTATAATAGTCAAGACCGCGAACAATCTTTGGATTAATTTTGAAATCAATACCCATAGCGGCAAGATACTTTTTCAGCTTTTCAAAGTGAGCAGCGCACTCCTCGCAAAGAAAATCAAGTATAACGGGAGCGTCCTTTGCAATTCCCTGACAAATGGGACTTTTGCAGTCCAGAATACGCATAGGGTTGCGCTCAAGACGGTCAAGACAGGTGGGACAAAGGTCGGCTTTCTTGCTCTCGAAATAAGCTTTCAGCGCCTTGTGGTACTCTGCACGGCAGGTCGGACACCCGATAGAATTTATAAACAGCTCAACATTGTCAAGTCCGAGACGGTCAAGCAGCGATTTCGCCATAGCAATTACCTCGGCGTCTGCGCTTGCGTCCGGGCTGCCGTACATTTCCGCGCCGAACTGGTGGAACTCGCGGAGTCTGCCTGCCTGTGGCTTTTCGTGACGAAAACAGGAAATAATATAGTACACCTTCTGAGGAAGCGCCTCGTTCAGCAGACCGTTCTCAATAGCCGCACGGGCAGCGCCTGCCGTACCCTCGGGACGGAGAGTAAAATCATCGGGGTCCTTTCCGTTTGCGGGACTCTTCGCAGTTACTCCATACATTTCCTTCTGAACAACATCGGTAGTATCTCCAACGCTTCTTTTAAACAGCGCCGTGTTCTCAAATGTAGGAAAACGTATTTCCTTAAAGCCGTAGCACTCTGCGGTTTCCGAAGCGCAGTGTTCAACCGTCTGCCATTTGTAGGATTCGCTTGGAACAACGTCCTGAGTACCCTTTGGTCTGTTTGTAATAATTGCCATAAAAATTCTCCTTTGCATATCCGTTTATATTTTAGACTATTTTTCCTCTTTTATTTCGCAAATGACCTCGCAGCCTTCGGGAACTGCCGCCCTGACCTGCTCCGCCTGCTCTGCGGTAAGCTTGTGCTTCATTTCCGCAAACTCGACCTCGGTGACCTCAGGCGTATATTTCAGCACTCCGCATATCACATCTGCATTTGCATAATTTGTCGCCCTTATTTTGGTTATGTCAAGAGAAATACCCTCGATTATCTCATACAGGTCTGTCGTCCACCAGAGGGTATCAAGCTTAACGTTTCCGCCGCACTTTCCCGTGTAGGCGTACATAGTTGTAGGATAATCCACAAACTCCGGCACAAGAGACTGCACCTTGACCGTACTCTCCATTTTATTCGCAAAGAAATCGGGATTTGCGTTCAGATACTTCTCCACGTCTCCCTTGCAGGCATAAACATACGGAAAATAAACTCCACCCTCGTAAAAGTCCACATAAAGCGTATTTTCTTCGTTTTTGAAATAAACGTCAAGCTCTTTCAGCGCACCTCGGTACTCCTTTTTCAGCTGCTTTTCAAGCTCTGCACACTGCTTGTCATAGCCGTGGTCATCACTTTTCAGGTATTCGATTTTTCCCGGCAGAATTATTATCAGCAGCAGTATAAGCGCTGCTCCGCCGCATATGAGAAGTCTTTTCAGTTCCTTTGACACACTAAAATCTCCCGTTTCAAATATTTCCCCGAATAAAACAAAAAATCCCATCAAAAGCCAAAGCTTTTGACAGGGACGATTTCCACCGTGGTACCACCCGTATTTATCCGCATAGCAGACCTTATACCCTTTAACGCAGGAAAACGTCCGTCCTTAGTCAGACGGCGGCTCGGCAGGCGTCCTTCGCTGTATCTCCGCACAGGCATTCTCAGCCGGCCTTATCGGTCCTGCCCTCTCTTTGGAACGGAAAACACGCTACTCTCCTCGTCACAGCCTTTTACTTATGGAATAATAATAACTCAAAAAAGCAGATTTGTCAAGTACAAAATCGCAAGTTGCCTTTAACGCCGATAAAAATTTACGCTGCCGTATTTTATATTGGAACGGCAGCGATTTTTATATTTATTCTATTGAAAAAAGCAAAAAAATGTGTTAAACTGTTACTTGTCGGAATTGCTTATCATCATCATGCGTGCCTCGCTGTTTTTGATAACGTTAAGGAGCGACGATGCTGAACCTGCATATTCCTCTGCAAGTGAATTTGCCGTAATAAGCATATCATCCGCCTCAGCAGATGAATCTCCGTTTCCTGCCGCAATTCCTTTAGCTGCGGCTGAAGCGTTTGCTTCGCACATTGACATAGCAGCCGATGACGAGCCGAGAGCGACAATTTCCGGAACGGTAAAGAAATGCTGGTCGTTTTTCGGATTTGAAGAATAAACCACACGGAACATTTTATAAACCGCAAGCATCAGATATGTGGAAACTTCCTTTAAAATTGCTGCACTGCCCGTTTTGCGCACAAGTGAGAACAAAACCGTAACTGCGTTTACAACCAGTTTTTTGTTGAAAGAAGCCATAACTCCGCCGGCAGCGATCTTCTCCTTGCTGTTGGGGTCGTGTTCGGGAATATCTTCATAAGAAATAGTTTTTCCTGCCGGCTCGGGTGAACGTCCGAGAAGGTAATCGCAGGAAACATTATAATAATCCGCCGTTTTAACAAGGAACTCCAGTCCGCACTCTCTTATTCCCTTTTCATAATGGGAAAGAAGCGCCTGAGAGATACCAAGATCAGCGGCTGCCTTTTTCTGACTGATGCCGCGTTCTTTCCTTAACAGTGTAATAATTCTTGGAAAGTCCGAATTCATCACGTCACCTCCTGAATTTGTTCTTTACATATCGTAAATTATACAGCATAACGTACAATTTGTAAATAGCTTCGTGAAAAAAAAGTCGATAAATGTTATAAGAATTTTTTGTGTAATACTATACAAAAACCGTTCTGACGGTTTATACAGAAAGGAATTTTGATATGAAGGGATACCGCATAAGCATTCTCCGCCACGGTCTTACCGAGGCAAACGAAAACGGAATTTACATAGGAAAAACCGACCTGCCGCTTTCCGAGGCAGGAAGAGAAGCTCTTCAGGACAAATATGACCAGCTTGAATACCCCAAGGTACAGCGAGTTTATTCAAGTCCGCTTGAAAGAGCGATACAATCGGCGGAGATCCTTTTCCCCGAGCGTGAAATTGTAATTGTTGACGACCTTAGAGAAATGGATTTCGGCGTTTTCGAGGGACTTCCTGCCGAGGAACTTATCAATCTTGACAGCTATAAAAAATGGCTGAAGGGCGGTCTTGACAATCCTCCCCCTAACGGCGAGACTCTCCGAAGCATGATGCTGCGCTGCTATTCTGCGCTTAACCTTATCATTCTCGACATGATGAAAAGCGGATTTACCCATACAGGCGTTGTGACTCACTCGGGCATACTTATGAACATGATGTCCTGCTTCGGTCTGCCGAAAATGAAGCCTATGCAGTTTGCCTGCGAACCTGGCGAGGGCTATGAGATACTTGTGAGCGCTATGATGTGGCAGAACGGAAACACCTTTGAGATCCTCGGGAAAATTCCCGGAAACGAGTAATTCCGAAGGGAGAACAGGATTTGAAAACCGTTAAAGAACTCAAGCAGAGCGTTATACCCAGACTTATGTGCTGCTGGGGCGAAAACTGCGCTATATTTTTTATAACCCTTGGCGGACTATCCGCCGCCGTACTTGCATGGCTTCTTACAGCTGATTTTCTCACTGTAACAGGCTTTGCAGGCGTTTCGGAGAAACGCATCAACCTTTCCGACGGAAAGATACTTGCCGTTACAGCTGCAATGCTTGTATTGATATGGCTGATCTCGACTCCGTTTTCATATGGTGTAAAATGGTACAGGATACAGCAGGTACGCGGCAATTCAGTCCATGCAAGAAGCGTTTTCAGCTGTTACAGCTCGTTTAAAAGAATGGGACAGATATTCAGACTTAATTCGGTACTGCTGTCCAAAAAACTTGTATTTGTTGTCCCTGCCGCCGCAGTATTGGCAGCAGGCATATTCCTGCTTAATAATTTCAGAGAACGGGAAGAAAAAGAAATGGTATTCAGCATTGCTGCTGTATTGTTTCTGATGATAGCGGCAGGCATATTCTGCGCAATGATAATCTTTAATATGAAATATGCTGCCGTGCCGTTTCTTTTTGCTCTTGAGCCCGACAAGCCGCCTGTATATCTTATCGAAAAAAGCTGCCGCATAATAAAAGGTCATACGGATTATCTTATCGAAACTCTGCTGTCGCTGGCTGTATGGCTTGTCCCATGTGTAATGATTTTCCCGATAATATTTATTTTTCCGTATTTCCATATGGTTTACACGGGAGCAATAAACGAGCTTATTCTTGCGGACGGGAAAGATGATAATTCTTCTGCCGATGTGAAAAGAGGCGATAAGCTTGCTGCCGGAAATTAACGGATGTACTGTTCAATTTACCGCAGAAGCCTCGGACTGCGGCAAAACCTGCGGAGATTTTCTCAGAAGCAAAGGGGTTTCAAGACGGCTTCTCGTGAAGCTGAAACGTATGCCGTCCGGTATGACCCGTGACGGTGAGACGGTCAGAACTGTTGACCCTGTAAGAAACGGAGACGTTATAGTTCTAAGGCTTGAGGATGAAAGCCTTCTTGAACCTAATTTCACGCTGAATGTTCCGGTCGCTTATGAGGACAGCGACGTTATTGTTTTCAACAAACCGGCAGGAATGCCTGTACACCCCTCGGTGCGGCATCAGGGTGACACGCTTGGAAACTGCTTTGCTGCAATGTTTCCGCAGACAACGTTCCGCCCGGTAAACAGACTTGACAAGGACACATCGGGGCTTTGCGCTGTGGCAAAAAATGCTCATGCAGCAAATCTTCTCAGCGGAAGCATCTCAAAAATTTATATGGCGGTAACAGAGGGTACTCCGATACCGCATGATACAGGCAACCCCCTTTTTAAATGGTACGAAAACGGTTCGGGCATTTATACGATAGATGCCCCGATAGGCAGAGCAGGCAGCTCTATAATACGAAGAGAGATCAGTATAAGCGGTCAGCGGGCTGTTACCGATTATACTATTGTAAAAAGGAACGGCAGACATTCGCTTGTAAAAGTATCACTTAAAACCGGACGCACCCACCAGATCCGTGTGCATTTTTCTTCTGCCGGACACCCTCTTGCCGGAGACGATTTCTACGGCGGAAGCCTTGAATTCTGCGAAACACAGGCTCTCCACTGCGGAGAAATGAGCTTTTCACGTCCTTCTGACGGTAAGGTAATGACCCTTTTCTGTCCGATAAGAGAAGATATGGAACGGCTTATTAAATGAATAATTACAAACGGTAACAGCACTTCTAAAGTTTGTTACCGTTTTGTAATTTTTTATTGCCCTAAAAAACGGCTTAAATACAAGGTTTAAGAAAAACACAGTACAAAAAAGTTACAAACTGTAACTGTAATTATATGTAAATTCGCCATTGAGATAATTTTTAAGGAACATATTTACAGCAAAAATAAGGAAATTTTATAGTGAATATGTATAAAATTGAACGTTAAACTTGTATGAATATCTAAAAAAGATTAATAAATTGTGACTAAAAACTTCAGGGTGTTGATTTTTGAAAAAAATGCAGTATAATAATACTAATGTTACTGTTTTGTAACTGTTTATGTTTTAATGAAAATTTCGGTTGTTTGATAGATATATGTGTAAACAAAAGGAAAGGAGTTGTTTAAATGAGCCTTCATCCTAATGCTTCAGAAAAAAAGCAAACGGAGAATGCTACCGGTTTGAATAAGAAAAATATAAGCTTTGAATCGGCTATGGTGAATGTGGGTTCACTTGTTACATATCTTGCCGCTGCGGCTGTAAGACGGACTATTTCCGTTATGAAACGCGCTGCGGCAGGCATCGGAAACGGTGCTGTTCCGCTTGTAAGAAAGCTTGCCGTGTCTTCGGCAAAACATTTTAGAAAGTTGGGAAACAACTTTTCCGTCAGTGCAAAGCGTTTTTCCGGCTGGTGCGGAAAATTTGCCGGAAGAATGGCAGAGGTCGGCTTCGGCAAAGCAGTCGTTCTTCAGCTTTCTGATATTGCCGCTGCTTTAAAGGGAAGCAAAAAATTTGCCAAAACGGTTGTAAATTATACCGTTCCCGTTGTAAGTATTGCTTTTCTTGTGTGCGTAGTCGCTGATAAAGCTTCCGCAGATTACGGTGTAACCGTTGAGTACAATGGTCAGGAAATCGGCGTTGTATCCGAGGAATCGGTCATCAATGAAGCTCAGAAGGTTATTGCAGACCGTGCAACATATTACGATACCGAAAGCGAAACATATATTACCGCAATGCTTTCGCTTAAACCGCTGGGCGCTCAGGATGAAGTCATCGACGAGCAGATGCTCGCGGATGCTCTTCAGGAGCAGATCGAAACACAGGTCACTGAAGAACCTGCCGAAAACGAAGTATCTGTCAGCAAGGTGTCCGCTCCAAGCATTGGCGATGAAAATGTTTATAAGGAAAGAGCTTATGTTGTTACCGTTAACGGCGAGGTTATAGGCGCTGTAAAAGAAAACAACGAGATCTCAAATTTCCTTGAGATCAAAAAAAGTGAGTACCTTGAAGGAGAAGTCGTTTCGGTTTCTTTTGACAAGGATATTGAATATACCTACGAACAGTTTGTTGACCCGTCCATTATAGTTGACCAGCAGGAAATCATTGATACCTTTACTTCAATTGTTTCCGAGCCTGTTTACTATGAGGTGCAAAAGGGCGATAATCCGTGGAATATCGCTGTTGACAACGGCATGACTACGGAAGAACTTAAGGATTGCTTTATTACCTTTGACGGCGAGAAGATCGACGATATTACAGAATATTGTCCTATCGGAGCCGTTGTACAGCTCAGCGAGGAAGTTCCTTATCTTCAGGTGCTGACTACTAAAGAGGTAGTATACAACGAAGCTATTGATTATGAGATCATCAAGACCAAAGACCCTGATATGTACAAAGGCGACAGCGCTGTTGACGTAAAGGGTGTTGAAGGCGAGAAAAAAGTTACCGCACTTGTAACATATAAGGGCGACACTCCCGTATCAAAAGAAGTTATTGACGAGGTCGTTCTTTCTGAACCCGTTGCAAAGGAAATGAGAGTCGGCACAAGAGAGACAATCACTCCGGTAAGCGAGGGTTCGGGCGGTTCAGGCGAATATTTCTGGCCTGTTGACGGCGGTTATATTTCCGCTTATCAGGGCGACGGCAGAGGTCATAAGGGTATTGATATTGCCGCACCTTACGGAACACCGATTTACGCTGCCGAGTCCGGTACAGTCATTGAATCTTCAAAGGGCTGGAACGGCGGTTACGGCAACTGGATAAGAATTGAACATTCCGATGGAAATGTTACGGTTTATGCTCATCAGAGTTCTCTGGCTGTAAGCTACGGCGACTACGTTGTAAAGGGTCAGCTTATCGGCTATGTGGGAAGCACAGGCGATTCTTACGGAAATCACCTGCATTTTGAGGTTCGCAGCTATGGTACTTACCTCAACCCGACCGATTACGTTTCACAGTATTGATAAAAAATATTTAAGGGTATCGAGCTTGCTCGGTACCCTTTGTTGTTTTATTCAGATTGCAAATCCTGAGGACCGCTTTCCTGCTCTGCTTGCTCGGTTACAGTATTTTCTCCCGTGAGGATGTGAAATCCGCTGAACTCGGCAGAAAGAGAAACTTCGGGAATTTCCAGCTTAACAGGTGCAAGGCTTTCAGGGTCAAAGGTAATAGAATATGTACCCTGAGCAAATTCTCCCGTGTATGCTTTACCGTCTTCGTTTTCGGTAAAGGTCAGTTCCCCTGCCGACGCTGCACTGTCAACAGCTTTAAAAATCAATCCAAAAACAGCGCCGTCGTTAATATCCTCAACAGGGATATCCAGTTCAAGGCCGTCCAGCTCTGCCTTTACTCCGCTGTCATTGTAAGAAAGCGACAGCCCTGCCAGCGTTTCGGGCGAATCCACACGCATTTCCCAAAGTCCCGTTCCATACCTTTTCATGCTTCCCGTAAACTCCAGTTCTCCGGACTGAACTTTCATATTGGTTTCAAACTGTACATTCATATCGGGAGTCTTTGATTTTACACCGATTTTACCGCTACAAGAAGTAAAAATAGTTATAATTATTGCTGACAGTATAATAAACAATCCTGCGTATTTTCTGAATTTACCCATAAAAATGCCCTCCATTCAAAGAACAGAGGGCGTAATACCAATAACCAAAATATACATCGCCTTATCTGTTCCAAGCTTTGAACACAAAAGGCAGATTTTCAATCACGTCAGATGGAAGCATACCCGTCATTGAAAGCTTTTCAGCAGCCAGATCCGCCGCCGCACCGTGAACGAATACTCCAAGTGCCGCCGCGTCCAGAGGAGCAAGTCCCTGTGCGCAGAACGCCGCAATAATTCCCGTCAGAACATCTCCGCTTCCGCCGCGGCTCAGTCCCGGATTTCCGGCAGGAATAACGTAAACCTTTCCGTGACCTGCCACAAACGTCGGAACGCCCTTGGCAACAACGGTTATACCGTATTCTCTCGCAAGATTTACCGCAAGCGTAAGCCTGTCAGCGGCAGCTTCGGCAGGAGATATCCCTGCAAGCCGTGCAAGCTCACCTGCATGGGGAGTGATTATAAGCTCTGCTTTTGCATCTCTGATTATATCTATGTTGTCCGCAATACAGTTTATTCCATCTGCATCCAAAATAATTGGACACGCCGAATTTTTTATCACTTTTTCCACGATTGTTTTGGTATTTTCGGTAACGGATAGCCCGCATCCGACAGAAACTGCGTTTTTATTTTCACATTCTTTCAGAATGATATCGGAATTCTTTGCATCAGCTTCAAGCGGAAGATACATCGCCTCGGGCATTGCTCCGGCAATTCTTGATATGACCGTTTCCGTGGAGGCAAGAGTAACAAGACCTGCTCCAGAACGAAGAGCCGCTTTGGTCGAAAGCGCCGCAGCACCGCTCATTCTCGCACTGCCTGCAATATTCAGAAGCCTGCCGAAATCGCCCTTGTGAGCATTTTTAGCACGTTTCGGAAGCATTTCCGAAGCGTCCTTTTCCGTAAAAAGAGTGGGCAAATAATCAAGACCGTGAACACATTTTTCAGTAAATCCGATATCTGCGGCAATAATTTTACCGCAGTATTCTTCAAGGGGCTGCATAAGCATACCGACCTTTTTATACCCGAATGTTACCGTATATGCACACTTCATCGTACCCTCCGAGACCGTACCTCTCAGACAGTCACCGCCCGAAGGAACATCTGCGGCAATTTTGATCGCACCGCACCTTTCCGCAAAAGAAAAGCAAGCCTTGATCTGAGGCGGAAGAAATCCGTGAAAACCGGTACCGAAAACGCAGTCCACAATTACAGCCGCTTCGGAAAAACGTGAAAAAACCTTCTCGATATTATCGTTAAGATTAAGCACGTCAATGCTTCCTGCGCCGCTTAATTCGCAGTATTCCACAGCAGCAAGCTCGGTTGACGGGTCGCCGCAGGCAAGAACTACTGTAACGGGAACACCTCCCTCAGCAAGCAAACGAGCAGAAACAAAGCCGTCGCCGCCGTTGTTGCCGCTGCCGCAGATAAATACAACACCTGAAGAAATATCGGTCTCTCCGCCTATCTTATAAATAAGCATAGTAAGCGCTTCCCCTGCGTTCTCCATAAGAGCGCGGTAGGAAACGCCGTTTTTATCTGAATTTTCCTCGATGGTTTTCATCTGCTTTGGTGTAGGGTAGATCATTGAAAGTCCTCCGTTTTGCAGTTATCACTCGTAGAAGATCACAATTGCCTGAACAATATTCTTTGTGTGGGAACAGCTTACGCCGATTCGGCAGCGTTTCAGAGAAAACGCCTTTTTAGCTTTTCCTGAAAGGCTGATATAGTATGCTCCGCTGTAATCGGTAAGCACGGAGATCTCGTTCATTTTAAGTCCGTTGGAGCTTATGCCCATAGCTTTAAGAAATGCAAATTTGGCAGCAAACATTTCCGCAGTTGAATAAAGCGGAAAATGCTTTTCCATCAAAAATTTCATCTCCTGCGGAGAATAATATTTTGCAAGAAATCTCGGCTTCGGAGCAAGCTTTTTAAATCGGTCAAGCTCGATGATATACGAACCTATCGTCATAAGGTAACATCCTTTCGGGGCAGTATTTATACGGTGTAGTATTTTAAAAATATAAATAAGAAAGATGTATTATTTTCTGTTGATTTTAAGCTGTCTCGGAAGGAAGGGCTTTATTGCCTCCAGCACCTTTTCTTCCGGAGTAAAAACAAGACGAACATTTCCTGCCGTTGCGTGCTTGAAATCTGCATAATAAGCAGTGGTTTCAGCTCCGCTTTCGCTTTCGCCTACTGCGCTTACAACGGTTACGCCGCTTTCAAGCTTAGGTGCGTCCTTGTACTCACCGAAAGCTTCAAATGCCGAAGCCTTTGCGGTAATAAGGCGCACACGGTTTCTTTTTGCGATTATCTTGTCGATATCTATTTCGCCGTTTGTGACAATGTATTCATACTCGCAGTCGGAATTGGTCAGCAGACGGTAGCCGCCGTAGAAAATTCCCGCAAGGAGCAGCAATGCAAGCCCCGGTATGGGAAGTATAAACAAAAACACAAACACGCATACTGCGGCGACTACACCCATTCCGATGCCTATAAAAACTCTTTTTGCCCAATCCTTGCCGGTTACTTCTTTTTTCACAATTTGTTCAACAAAAATGTCCATTTTTTCCTCCTGATTTATATCGTTTTTTGTATAAAATATATTATATCACAAAAAAAACAGTTTTGCAATAAAAATTTGCTTGCAATTTGTGACGTTATTGTATATAATAATAAATGTGATATTCATATCCGCTGAAAACGGATATCGGTATGAAATAAATTCCCGAAACATTACGACCGGGCAAAGTAGTCCGGACGGATACGGTATATACAGAGAGAGGAGCATTTGCTGGAAGCTCCTTTTTACCCCGTCATGACGAATTTCACCCGCGAGTGGCTCCGCTGAAACATTTTATTTTGCAGGTAGGCGGAAACGTTTTTGCCGCGTTAAGGCATGGAGGATGTCTGTCCTTTGAATGGGTGGTTATAAGCAAGGTTATGCCTTGTCCCGAAAAAACGGGACAGGGCTTTTTGTTTGGACTAACATTTTCCGATAGAATACGGGAACAGAAAGGATTGGTTTTTAAATGAAAGAACAGCTTGAAAAAATCAGACAGCTTGCCGAAAAGGAGCTGGCGGAATGCGGCGCTGCCGACGCCCTTGAAAATCTCCGGGTAAAGTACCTTGGCAAAAAGGGCGAGCTTACCGCTATTCTGAAGCAGATGGGCGGACTTTCCGCAGAGGAAAGACCCGTTATCGGTCAGCTTGCAAATGAAGTACGCAAAAGTATTGAGGATAAGCTTGCGGCAAGAACTGCGGCTCTCAAATCCGAGCTTGCAGCAAAGAAGCTCAAGGAAGAAACTATCGACGTTACTCTGCCCGGCAAGGTTCAGTCCGTGGGTAAGCTTCATCCGCTGACGGTAACTCTCAACGAGGTCAAGGAGGTTTTCCTCGGCATGGGCTTTGAGGTAGTCGAGGGACCCGAGGTCGAAACAGACCACTACTGCTTTGAGGCACTTAATATGCCCAAGCACCACCCTGCAAGAGATACTCAGGATACGTTCTACATCAGTGAAAATGTTCTTCTGAGAACACAGACATCTTCAGTACAGATTCGTACAATGGAAAACAAGAAGCCTCCTATCAGAATCATCTCTCCGGGACGTGTTTACCGTTCCGACGCAGTTGACGCGACACACTCGCCTTTGTTCCACCAGATAGAGGGACTTGTTATCGACAAGGGCATCACATTTGCTGACCTTTGCGGTACACTTGAACTTCTTATGCAGCGTCTTTACGGCGAGGACTGCAAAATTCGTCTCCGTCCCCACCACTTCCCATACACCGAGCCGTCTGCCGAAGTCGATATAATGTGCTTCAACTGTCACGGCGAGGGCTGTCCCATGTGTAAGAATGAGGGCTATATCGAGCTGCTGGGCGCAGGTATGGTTCACCCCAAGGTGCTTGAAGGCTGCGGCATCGACCCCGAGGTCTACAGCGGCTTTGCCTTCGGTATCGGTCTTGAACGTATCACAATGGGACGCTACGAGATAAACGATATGCGCCTGCTTTATGAGAACGATATGAGATTTTTGGGACAATTCTGATTAAGATAAATAGAAAGTGTTGGTGAAATAAAATGGATTTATCAATGAGATGGCTGTCGGATTATATTGACGTATCCGACCTTTCAATAAAAGAATTCTGCTCTGGTCTTACCATCAGCGGCTCAAAGGTTGAGCGCTGGGAGACCGAGGGCGAGGAGATAAGCAAGGTTGTTGTGGGCAAGCTTCTTTCCGTTGTTCCCCACGAGAACTCAGACCACCTTGTAGTGTGTCAGGTGGACGTTGGTCACGCAGGAAACGGCGAGCCTATACAGATAGTTACAGGCGCTTCAAACGTCAAGGCAGGAGATATCGTTCCCGTCGCTATGGACGGCTCCACACTTCCCGGCGGCGTAAAAATCAAGAAGGGCAAGCTTCGCGGCGTTGAGTCAAACGGTATGCTTTGCTCCCTCGGCGAGCTTGGACTTACCACACACGATTTCCCTTATGCAATTGCAGACGGTATTTTCATTATGCAGGAGGAAGAGGGCTGCGTACCCTTTGAGCTTGGTATGGACATCCGCGAGGCTATCGGTCTGAACGATACCTCTGTGGAATTTGAAATAACCTCAAACCGTCCCGACTGTCTTTCCGTCATCGGTCTTGCAAGAGAAACTCACGCTACCTTTGACAGACCATACACCGTGAAAGCTCCCGAATACAAGGGCGTGGAGGGCGACATCAACTCCATGCTGAAGGTGGAGATTCACAACAAGGAGCTTTGCCCCAGATACATCGCAGGCGTTGTAAAGAACGTTAAGATAGGTCCTTCTCCCCGCTGGATGAGAGAACGTCTCCGTGCAAGCGGCGTGCGCCCTATCAATAATTTTGTTGATATCACAAACTATGTAATGCTTGAATACGGTCACCCCATGCACGCTTTCGATATCCGCTATATCAAGGGCAATGAGATAAATATCCGCAATGCAAAGCAGGGCGAGACTATCACAACTCTTGACGGAGTTGAGAGAACTCTTACCGAAAAAATGCTTGTTATCGCCGATGCCGAAAAACCTGTTGCAGTTGCAGGCGTAATGGGCGGCGAGTACAGCGGCATTATGGACGACACAGTTGACGTTGTTTTCGAGGCAGCTTGCTTTGACGGCGCTTCTGTACGCACAACAGCAAAGGCTCTCGGTATGAGAACCGACGCTTCCGCGCGCTTTGAAAAGGGTATTGACGCTCAGAACGCTTATCCTGCGCTTATGCGTGCGTTTGAGCTGGTTGAAATGCTCGGCTGCGGCGAGGTAGTTAATACAATTATCGATGCCGATTACACCGACAAGACACCCAAGGGCGTTGAGTTCAACCCAACATGGATAAATAATTTCCTCGGTACGGATATTTCCGAGGACGTTATGCGTTCCTGCCTTGAAAAGCTTGATTTCAAGATCGAGAATGGTATGGCTTATGCTCCCTCCGTCCGTATCGACATTGAGTGCAAGGCTGACGTTGCTGAAGAAGTCGCAAGAATTTACGGCTACAACAATATCCCGAAAACAATTATCCGCGGCGTTGCTGCTGCCGAGCTTACCGAAAAGCAAAAGTTCGAGCGCAGAATTATGAACGCTATGACTGCTCTGGGCGCATACGAAATCACAACTTACTCGTTTATCAGCCCCAAGTATTTTGATAAGATACGTCTCCCCGAGGACAGCAAGCTTAGAAATACAGTAGTTATCACCAACCCTTTGGGCGAGGATACCTCCGTTATGAGAACGACTTTGCTCCCGTCAATGTGCGAGGTGCTTGCAAGAAACTACAACAACAGAAACGCTTCCGCTTGCCTGTTTGAGATAGGAAGCGAATATCTCCCCTGCGGCAAAGAGCTTCCCGAAGAGCCTGTACGTCTGAGTGTTGGTATGTACGGCGGAAACCGTGATTTCTATGACATCAAGGGTATTGTTGACGCTATGCTGAAAAACGTAGGCGTTGAGGATTTTGAGTACACTGCCTGCACAGATACGGCAGTATTTGCCGAGGCAAGCTCATTCCATCCGGGCAGATGCGCCGTTATCACCAAGGACGGCAAGGCTATCGGTATCGTGGGCGAGCTGCACCCCGAAGTTCTTGAAAACTATGGTATAGGCGTAAAGGCTTATGCCGCAAAGCTGAACGTTACCGAGCTTCTTGATATGGCAACTGCTGTAAAGACCTACAAGCCGCTGCCCAAATTCCCTGCAACTACCCGTGACCTTGCAATCGTATGCGATGAATCGCTTCCCGTTGCTGAGCTTGAAAAGGCTATCAAAAAGGCTGTGGGAAATATCCTTGAAACAGTTACCCTGTTCGACGTATATCAGGGCAAGCAGATCGCGGCAGGAAAGAAATCCGTTGCGTACGCTATCTCTATGCGTTCACATGAGGGAACTCTCACAGACGAGCAGGCTGACGCAGCAGTTAAGCGTGTACTGAAGGAGCTTGCTGCTCTGGGTGCAGAGCTTAGAGCATAAATAAAAAGGTCTCCGTCGGTCAGTTATGACGGAGACCTTGCTGTTTTGAAAAGCGGTGATCTTATGTGGATATTATATGCGATATTAAGCGCAGTTTTTGCAGCGCTGACTTCAATTCTTGCCAAAATCGGACTTGAAAAGATAGACTCCACTCTTGCCACGGCAATACGCACAGCTGTTGTTCTTGTGATGTCATGGGGAATAGTTTTCTTCACAGGAAAGCACAGCGGCATATCCGACATCAGCTCAAAAAGCTGGATTTTTCTTGCACTTTCGGGTATAGCAACAGGTCTTAGCTGGATATTTTACTACAAGGCTCTGCAAATGGGAGAAGCTTCAAAGGTAATACCCATCGACAAGCTCAGCGTTGTAATAAGCGTTGTACTGGCCTTTCTTGTGCTTCACGAAACACCGAGCGCAAAAACAATCATCGGCTGTCTGCTTATTGCGGCAGGAACATTTATGATGATACTTTAATAAAATGCAGGAGAAAAGGGCTTTTTCAAAGGGTAAAAAGACCTTTTCAGAATAGTTAAATATTTTGACATCCATTTTGACACCCATATCTTCCCGAATAACAATAAAAACAAAAATTCCTCCGTCAATCACGATGGAGGAATTTCTTTTGCCATATTCAATTATGACCTTTGATGGTCGAGGTGACGGGACTCGAACCCACGGCCTCTGCGTCCCGAACGCAGCGCTCTACCAAACTGAGCCACACCTCGATATAATATTCAATCAGAACATGAAATATTATACCACAAAAAAATGTGCTTGTAAAGACTTTTTTCAAAAAAAGTCAAATATTCAAACTCAGGTAATCGGTCAACCTGTGCAAAGCATAGACTTAACAGATAAGCTTTAAAGGAGTGATTTGCATGGGACTTACTGCCGGCTCCGTCGGTAAAAACGCCTGCGGAGAAGCATTTGTTATTCAGAAAAACGATGGGGACAAAGTCATTGCACTTGCAGGAAATCCTAACGTCGGAAAATCAACCGTTTTCAACGCTCTTACCGGAATGAATCAGCACACGGGAAACTGGACGGGCAAAACCGTACAGAATGCGCAGGGGCGCTGTCAATGCGGTGAAAACAGCTATGTTATGGTAGACATTCCGGGAACATACTCGCTGCTTGCACATTCAGCCGAGGAGGAAGTTGCCCGTGACTTCATCTGCTTCGGCAACCCCGACGCAGTTATTGTTGTATGCGATGCGACCTGTCTTGAACGCAATCTCAATCTCGTTCTGCAAACTATTGAAATTACCGAGAACGTTATTGTCTGCGTAAATCTTCTGGACGAGGCAAAAAAGAAAAAAATCAAGGTCGACCTTGCGGAGCTTTCCGAAAAACTTGGCGTATCGGTCTGCGGAGCTGCGGCAAGAAGCGGCGAAGGTATTGACAAAATGATGGAGAAGCTGCCCGAAGCTATTGCAAGAAAATCGTCGGGAAAGCCCTGCGTAGTTTATCCGGACGAGGTTGAAAACGCATTAAACATCATTATTCCCACACTTGAAAAAAAGCTTGACGGCATACTTTCCCCACGCTGGACAGCTTTGAAAATTCTTGACCGTGACGAAAAGCTTAACGCATCAATAAGCAGCTTTCTTGGATTTGATATTGATTCGGACGAGGAGATATCGGCTGCCGTTTCAGAAGCTTTGCAATACCTTGACAGCTGCGGAATTGATTCTGCAAAGCTTAAAGATATTATCGTATCCACGGTTATCCGTCGGGCAGAACGCATTGCCGCCGAATGTGTTGATTTTGAAAAGCCCGATTATTATGAACGTGACAGGCGCATTGACCGTATCCTTACCCACAAAATATGGGGCGTACCTGTCATGGCAGCACTGCTTCTGCTGATTTTCTGGATAACCATCGAGGGAGCAAATTACCCATCAGCACTGTTGTTCAGCGCACTGTTTTCACTTGGCGACAAGCTTTCGTCGGGACTTGCTTCAATAGGTACACCCGAATGGCTGCGTGAAATGCTTATCGACGGAATTTACCGTGTGCTTGCATGGGTAACATCAGTTATGCTTCCGCCCATGGCAATATTTTTTCCGCTTTTTACTTTACTTGAAGACGTGGGATATCTTCCCCGTGCAGCGTTCAACCTTGACAAATACTTCAAAAAAGCAAACGCCTGCGGAAAACAGGCGCTTACAATGGCTATGGGCTTCGGCTGCAACGCCGCAGGAGTGACCGGCTGCCGCATTATTGATTCGCCCCGTGAGCGTCTCATTGCAATTCTTACGAACTGCTTTGTCCCCTGCAACGGACGGCTGCCTACTCTGATAGCAGTGATAACCATGTTCATGACAGCAGGCACAGCCGGCTTCGGACAAAGCTTTGCCGCTGTGGCAATTCTTACAGGCGTAATAATTCTCGGCGTTATTCTTACTCTTGCAATGTCAAGACTGCTTTCCGCTACCGTACTTAAAGGTGTTCCCTCATCGTTTACGCTTGAGCTGCCGCCTTACCGCCGTCCGCAGATTGGAAAAGTAATAGTGCGTTCAATTTTTGACAGGACAATTTTTGTTCTCGGAAGAGCAGTTGCGGTTGCTGCTCCGGCAGGACTTGTTATATGGCTTCTGGGTGCAGTAAAAATCGGAGACGCTGCTCTGCTGACCATATGTGCAGACTTTCTCGACCCTTTTGCACGTTTTATCGGCTTGGACGGAGTAATACTGCTTGCGTTCATTCTCGGATTTCCTGCAAACGAAATTGTTGTACCTATAATGCTTATGGCATATCTTTCAACGGGAAAAATCGTAGAGTATGAAAGTCTTGCTTCTCTCAAACAGCTTCTTACTGACAACGGCTGGACTATTACTACAGCGGTATGCACTGTGATTTTTATGCTGTGTCATTTCCCCTGTTCCACGACCTGCCTTACCGTTAAAAAGGAAACGGGCAGCATTAAGTGGACAGCCGCCGCATTTCTTCTCCCTACTGTTACGGGAATAATTTTGTGCGCCGCAGCGGCAAATATTATGCGGCTTTTCATATAGCCTGACAGCTGATAATCAACATAAAAAATTGTGCAAAAGTGCCTTTGAAAAAGTCCGGAAAACGTGTTAAAATTAAAGTGTACTCATAAAAAATGAACACGCTTTAATTCAGTACAATAATTCTGCATGGCTTGGAGGTAAAGGAATGTTTAACAAAGGCGACTATGTTGTATACGGTTCGGGAGAGATCTGCCGCATTGAAGAAAAAACAGAACGGTGCTTTGACAGATTTGACGGAATTTCCATTAACGAATATTATAAACTCATTCCTGTGGAGTATAAAAACTCGGCATACTACGTTCCTGTAAAAACCGCAGAAAAGGAAGTAAGACGCGTTCTTACAAAGGATGAGATACTTGAAATAATAGACAGCATACCTCAGGCGGAAAGCATATGGTACAATGACAAGAATGAGCGCAAGGTTTATTTTGATTCAGTGCTGAAGAGCGATGATTTTATAAGTATAATCGGAATGATAAAAGCTATCTACGAAGAACGTGAAAAAAGGGCGGACAGCGGAAAACATCTCATTGCCGCTGACGAGAAAGCTTTTACCGCTGCGGAGCATATGCTTCACGGAGAATTTGCTTTTGTCCTCGGAATAAAAGAAAACGAAGTCAGCGAGTTTATCCGTTCAAGAATTGAAAATTAACACTTAAAATGATCTGGGAAGACTTTTATTCTCAGATCATTTTTTATATCGCCGATTTTACAATATTCCGTTTTTTTTATGCAAAATATTGATTATTACGAAAAAATATGATATTATTAATGTGTATTGTTATTTTTGCATGAAAGGATTGGTTTTATATGAAAAAAGAGCTGCCAAAGCTTTATGACCCCAAGGAAGTAGAGGATAAAATATATAAATTCTGGATGGACAACGACTGCTTCAAGGCTTACCGCGACCCGGACAAAAAACCTTACACTATTGTTATTCCTCCCCCGAACATTACCGGACAGCTCCACATGGGTCACGCCCTTGACGAGACCTTGCAGGATATTCTTATCCGCTGGAAGAGAATGAGTGGTTATGCTGCACTTTGGCTCCCCGGCACCGACCACGCCGCTATTGCTACCGAAGCGAAGATAGTTGCGGCTATGGCGGAAGAGGGGCTTACTAAGGAGCAGATAGGCAGAGAAAAGTTTATGGAACGTGCGTGGGCTTGGAAGGAAAAATTCGGCGGACGTATCGTTGAACAGCTGAAAAAGCTTGGCTGCTCCTGCGACTGGTCGAGAGAGCGCTTCACCATGGACGAGGGCTGCAACAAGGCTGTCCGTGAGGTTTTCGTCAACCTTTACAACAAAGGACTTATCTACCGCGGTGAGAGAATAATCAATTGGTGTCCTCACTGTAAGACCTCCATCTCCGATGCAGAGGTTAACTACGAGGATCAGGCAGGTCATTTCTGGCATCTTCGTTACCCTCTTTCCGACGGCAGCGGATACATCGAGCTTGCAACAACACGTCCCGAAACGCTTCTGGGCGATACTGCCGTTGCAGTTCACCCCGATGATGAGCGCTACAAGCACCTTGTCGGCAAGACAGTAATTCTTCCTATCGTTCACCGTGAGATACCCATTGTTGCCGATACTTATGTTGAAATGGATTTCGGTACGGGCGTTGTAAAGATCACTCCGGCACACGACCCTAACGACTTTGAAGTAGGTCTCCGCCACAACCTGCCCGTTATAAACGTTATGACCGACGACGCTAAGATAGTTGCGGACTATCCCAAGTACGCAGGCATGGACAGATACGATGCGCGTAAGGCTATCGTTGCCGACCTTGAAGCAGAGGGGGCACTTATCAAGGTCGAAGACCACGCTCACAACGTAGGCACCTGCTACCGCTGTGGAACAACCGTTGAGCCTAAGGTTTCCACACAGTGGTTCGTTAAGATGGAACCACTTGCAAAGCCTGCTATCGAGGCTGTTAAGTCGGGCAAGACAAAGTTTGTTCCCGAGCGTTTTGACAAGATTTATTATCACTGGCTTGAAAATATCAAGGACTGGTGCATTTCCCGTCAGGTTTGGTGGGGACATCAGATACCTGCTTTCTACTGCGACGACTGCGGCGAAATGGTGGTTACCAAGGAAAACAGTGCAGTTTGCCCCAAGTGCGGCAAGCCTATGAGACAGGACGAGGATACCCTTGACACATGGTTCAGCTCTGCGCTTTGGCCCTTCTCGACTCTCGGCTGGCCCGAAAATACCGAGGACCTGAAGTATTTCTACCCCACAAATACCCTTGTTACGGGATATGATATCATCTTCTTCTGGGTAATCAGAATGATGTTCAGCGGTATTGAGCATATGGGCGAAGTTCCTTTCAATACTGTTCTTATCCACGGCCTTGTAAGAGATTCTCAGGGAAGAAAGATGTCCAAATCTCTTGGCAACGGCGTTGACCCTCTTGAAGAGATAGACAAGTACGGCGCAGACGCTCTCCGCTTTATGCTTGCAACGGGCAACGCTCCGGGCAACGATATGCGTTATATGGAGGAAAAGGTAAAGGCTTCAAGAAACTTTGCAAACAAGCTTTGGAACGCTTCACGTTTCATTATGATGAATCTCCCCGATGACTTCAAGCTGAACGGTCTGCCCGAAAATCTCAACGTTGAGGACAAGTGGGTAATAAGCAAATTCAACCGCCTTGCAAAGGAAGTAAACGAAAACCTTGAAGCTTTCGAGCTAGGCGTAGCAGTTGCAAAGCTTTATGACTTCATCTGGGACATCTACTGCGACTGGTACATTGAGCTTACCAAGCCGAGAATTGCCGCAGGCGGCGAAACTGCCGAGACAGCGCAGGCTGTTCTTGTATGGGTAATGCAGGGTATGCTGAAGCTTCTCCACCCGTTCATGCCGTTCATCACTGAGGAGATATGGTCTGCTGTTTCCGACAGCGGTGTTCCGTGTATTCTCTCCAAGTTCCCCACATACGACGAAAAGCTTGACTTTGCTGATGAGGAAGCACAGTTTGAAAAGATTATTGCTGCAATCAGAGGCATCAGAAACCGCCGTGCGGAAATGAACGTACCGCCCTCAAAGAAGGCTGCTCTTCACATTGAGACTTCCGAAGCAGATATATTCGAACAGGGCAGACTTTTCTTCGAGAGACTTGCTTCCGCTTCCGATATCGAGATATCCGCAAAGGTTGAAATGCCCGACGCAGTAACAGTTGTTACCGACAGCGCAAGAATTTTCATTCCTATGGACGAGCTTGTTGACAAGGAAAAGGAGCTTGCACGTCTTAACAAGGAAAAGGCGGCAGTTCAGAAGGATATTGACTTCTCGTCAAACAAGCTGAACAATCAGGGCTTTGTTGCAAAGGCTCCGGCACAGCAGGTCGAGGCTGAAAAGGCTAAGCTTGCAAAGGCACAGGAGAAGATGGCTAAGATAGAACAGTCAATAGCGGCCCTTAACAAGTAATAAAGTTAACGGGACGGGAAACCCGTCTCCTACAACAATGAAATGGTGTTTTTAGTCATTTTGTAGTGGCGGATATTATCCGCCCGATATCGAAAATTACTTTTTGGCAGACTCAAACAGCGCACTATACTTTTTAATTAGTGCGCTGTTCTGATATTTGACGTAAAGGGGATTTGCATATGTTTGAGGTTACGAGGGAAATGCTTGACGCGGCAATTGAGGAAGAACGCAGAAATAAAAATGAATTCAACGATTCTGTAAATAAATTTATGCTTTCGTATATGATCACTTTTGCAGTAATTTCAATGATAATACTGTTTTTTGTGCCTGTCGGTTTCGGCAAAAAGTTTTTGCTTTTTCTCGGCGCAGTGGTTGTGTATGTAATCATAGGAATACTTGCAACACTTATTCTTACAGCAAAGTACGTGAGAATTATGGAAATAGCGGACGTTGCAAAAAGTATTATCGGAAATAAAAAGAAAAAAGAAATCGCTAAAAGCGATTCAAAAACAAGGATAAATTGGCTTACCGCTAAGCTTTCTGCTGCGAAAAGCAACAAGGATAAGATTTTTATAATCAACGAGCTTATGCCGGTTTATGCAACCGAGTGTATGGACGATAAGGTCGATGAGTGCTTTGATATGATAAAATTGCTTGACCCTCAAAAGGATTTGGAGAAAGTAATAAAGCTTGACACGCTGCTTTATTATTATGATTATAAAGATGACACAGAAAATTATATACGAACATATAACGATAATGAAGATATTTTACAGCAGTGGTGGGCTATGCCGCTGACAATGAAATTTAGTCTGTTCAATCGTTACCGCAGCTTCCTGTTTATAATGGGAGATTATCAAAAGGCACTTGAACTTTATAATCTCAATCTTGAAATCCACGAAAAAGCAGCGGAAATTGATGTGAATTTTGCTTTGCCGGAAGAAAGCAAGAATTTATACTGCATTGACTATGCAATGCTTTACTGCAAACTTGGCGAAAAGGAAAAAGCAGCAGAAAGCTTCCGTGTTGCGTTGGAGCGCAATTCAAATACTGATAAACCTTATATCAAAAAACATATTGAAAAGGTTCGCGGAATGCTGAACGAAGCAGGAGTCGATTACAGCACTGCAACATAAAAAATCATGCCGTCAGGTTATACCCGACGGCATTTTCTTTGGTATAAATAAGTTGATTTATGTAATCAGTTTCTGTCGTTGAAAATTCCCAGAAGTGCGCTGTAGTCGTCAATTGCATTTGAAGCTGCGGGAGCATCCTCGGAAGCGGAGCCGCCTGCTGCCTGCTCATCAGCCTTTACAACATTGCCGCTGAGATTCTTAAAGCCGGAAGCAATAACCGTAAGGTTGATCTCATCCTGCATATTTTCATCGAAGCTTGCACCGAAGATAAGCTCAACATCGGGATCGGCAGCCTCTGTAATAAGCTTTGTAGCGGTGTCGATATCGGTTGAAAGTGCGTCCTCGGACATAACAATGTTAACGAGAAGTCTTGTAGCGCCGCTGATAGAGGTTTCAAGCAGCGGGCTGGTGATTACCGCATTTGCAGCCTCGGCAGCCTTATCCTTGCCCGAACCGTGACCGATAGCCATATGAGCGTAGCCTGCGTTCTTCATGGTGGTCTCAACGTCTGCAAAGTCAAGGTTGATGAAGCCGTCAACTGTGATAAGCTCTGCAATAGACTTTACACCTGTTTTAAGAATATTATCTGCAAGTGCGAAGCTTTCCTTCATTGTAAGGGGCTTGTCGCTGGAAGAAATAAGGCGCTCGTTAGGTATAACAACCAAAGAGTCAACATTTTTCATAAGCTCGCTGATACCGCGCTCAGCCTGAACCATCTTAGCTTTCTGCTCAAAATTGAAAGGCTTGGTAACAACGGCAACAGTGAGGATATCCATTTCCTTTGCGACCTCGGCAACAACGGGAGCTGCACCTGTACCTGTACCGCCGCCCATACCTGCTGCGATAAATACCATAGTTGCACCCTTGAGAGCAGCTGCGATCTCATCGCGGTTTTCCTGTGCGGAACGCTCACCGATCTCAGGCTTGTTGCCTGCGCCGCGGCCTCTTGTAAGTTTTTCGCCGATCTGGACCTTAGTGGAAGCCTTGGAGGAACGCAGAGCAGCCGCATCGGTATTTACAGCAACGAATTCAACGTCGAAAATACCCTCGGTAGCCATGCAGTTAAGGGCGTTTCCGCCGCCTCCGCCGACACCTACGACTTTTATATTAATATCGGAATAAATCTCCTCATTATCAACAGCAAAACCCATTTGCAACGTCCTCCTATTTAAATTTGAATAATAATCAAATAATTACATACACAACATTTATTTTAACATACTTTTATAAATATTTCAAGGGGTTTATTAAAAAAACCTGCAATTTAGCAAATGTTTCTAATTTTTCTTACTCAAAATTCAGTTTTGTTGACTCGCTGCTGTCAGAAACGCTTTCCGTACTTGTTTCGGGAGGCGTTGTTTCGGTAACTGCCGATGTTTCCATGCTCAGACGGTAGTTCTCGTCTATCTGCTCAAGGTCGGCTTTGCTCAGGAACTGTCCGCCGTTTTCAAGCATTTTTAGCCTGCCCTCGGCGTCGGGAGAAATTTTCGTTGTAAGTATCTCCTCGGCAAGCCTGAATTTATAGTCGATATCGGAAACCAAGCCAAGCTGAATATCTATACGATTTTCATAAACGCAGCTTACATTAAGCCTGTCGGTCACATCAAAGCTTGTGATCTTTGAAACGAATCCGCTGTCTGCCCTTTTCATAAGCTCAAATATGACCTCGGTTTTGTCCTCGTCGGCAGAAGCAAAGGTCTTGCCCACAAACATTTCCGCAGCAGGCTCTGCCCCGTAAAAAACAAGCGTATTTTCGACCGGCTCTTTAACATATCTGAGTATCTTGCCCGACTCGCTCACCACGATAAAGCCCTCCTCGCTCTGAAGGCTAGCGGTTTCTATGCAGGGAGTTACAACGATCTCCACCGATGACGGCAGCTTGCGGTTTATTTCGGCAGTCTCGATATAAGTCAGTTCTGAGGTGACAGCCTTTTCCGCCTTGCTCATGTTTTTGCGTATCATGTTGTCGCCGCCCTCTAAACCGCTTACCGAAATAATTTCATCGGCGGAATAAATCGACGAGCCGACTATCTCAATAGTTTCAATATTGAAAAAAACCGTCACGGAAAGTATTGCAAATATAACAAGAACTATAAAAGCTATCATGCTGTAATGAAGCGACATATTCCGCTTATGCCTGTTTCTGCCGGAATAATTATCCTGCATATTTTTACTCTCCTTTGATTTGACTATATCCTTTTTATATCCGCGCCTGCCGAGGAAAGAACCTTTTCGATATCCTCATATCCGCGGTCGATGTAGTGAACGTTTGAAATTTCGCTTGTACCCTCAGCCGCCAGCGCAGCAGTAACAAGTCCTGCCCCGCCTCTTAAATCTGGAGCTTCGGTCTTTACTCCGTAAAGGCGGTTTACCCCTTCGATAACGGCTACCTTGCCCTCCACAAGAATATCCGCACCCATTCGGGTCAGACCGCCAACGTGCTTATAACGGTTCTCAAAAATATTTTCCACAAATACCGATGTGCCTTTTGCTTTGCACAGCGCCGCCATAACAAACGCCTGCGCATCTGTGGGGAATCCCGGATAGACCATAGTTCTTATCGGCGCAACCGCCTTCAGCGGACGCTTTGCACTGAAGAAAATTTTGTCGTCAACGGTGTGGACTATACAACCCATCTGCTCAAAAACGGGAAGAATATTTTCCTCGTCCGAGGGACGGCATCCCGTTATAACAAGCTCGCCCCCTGCCGAAGCAGCACAGGCAAGATATGTTGCACAGGCTATTCGGTCGGGCATGATATCATATTCGCAGCCGTGAAGCTTTTTCACGCCGCTGACAGTAATTTTTCCTCCGCCTGCACCGCTTATTTTAGCTCCGCAGCGGTTGAGAAATTCCGCAAGGTCGGCAATTTCAGGCTCTCTCGCCGCATTGTGAATTATCGTTGTTCCCTCTGCAAGAACTGCCGCAAGCATGATGTTTTCCGTCGTACCTACAGACGGAAACGACAGCGATATTTTTGCTCCGTGGAGACCGTTTTCCGCAACACAGTCAAGAGCGCCATACTCCTCGTGAATGGAAACTCCCATTTTTCTAAGTGCGGCAAGATGCATATCTATCGGTCGTGGACCAAGGTCGCAGCCGCCGGGAAGAGTTATCCTGCACCGTCCCGTCCTGCCGAGAACAGCTCCCAGAAAAAAGATAGAGGAACGCATTTCTCTCATAAGCTCGTCGGAAATTTCCGAGCAGGAAATACTTTCGGCATTCAGCGAAACAACACCCGAACCTTCCTCAAAGCCTGCCTTGCAGCCTAAATATGTAAGTATTCGCATTGCGGAGTAAACGTCCGAAATTTTCGGACAGTTACGCAAAATAATGTTTTCTCCGCACAGGACCGAAGCCGCCATTATCGGCAGCGCGGCATTTTTTGCTCCCTGAATACGGATCTCGCCGTTCAGCTTTTTCCCTCCGTTTATGATCAGTTTCTGCATTTCGGCAGCTCCCTTACCGTTTTTTAGTTCATTCTATGCAGTAAGGGATTTTTGGTGCAGAAACGATCATTGTTTATCAAGCAAACGTTTAATAACTGTATAAATGCGGTCGGGTGTGTCGTTAACATAGGTTTCTCCGGCACGCTTTGCAAGGGTATCCAGCTTGTCGGGATTATCTATAAACTCCTTGACCTTTCCTATCAGGACTTCATCAGAAAGATTTTTTTCCTCAATAACAACCGCCGCGCCTGCTCTTCCCAGAACCATAGCGTTGTGGTACTGATGATTTGCGGTAACATTCGGGGACGGGATAAGAATAGAAGCTCTTCCCACAGCCTGAAGCTCTGAAATTGTTGAAGCGCCGCTGCGGCAGATGATAAGGTCTGCGGCGGCAGTGCATACGTCCATATTGTGAATATATTCGCTTACAATAAGGCGGTCGTCCTTTTCGGGGTCGATGCCCGATTCGGCAAGCTTTTGCAGAAAGGTATCCCTGCCCATTTTTCCGTAACCGTGAATGTGGTTTACGGGAAGCTTATTTTCCTTTTCCCACTTGATAAGAGCCGCTGCGCCGTTGTTTATCGCTCCGGCGCCAAGACTTCCGCCGAAGCTGAAGATACATATGCTGTCGTCAAGACCAAGCTTTTTCTTTGCTTCCGCACGGCTTATTGCTCCTGCGGAAAAGCCTGCTCTCACGGGAAGTCCCGTAACGGTATACTTTGCACAGGCGTCAAGATGCTGAGCAGCCTCCTCAACGGTAAGCATTACCTCGTCGACTTTTTTGGCAAGCAGACGGTTTGTAATTCCTGGGAAAGCGTTCTGCTCGTGAATAGCCGTAGGGATACCCATCTGAACCGCCTTTGCAAGTATCGGGTAGCTTACATAGCCCCCCGTACCGATAACAATATCAGGCTTGAAGTCGTTTATTATCTGCTTTGAACGGTGTCCCGAAACGGAAAGATATGCTGCCGCTTTTGCATTACGGACAAGGTTTTTCGGAGTTATCTTCCGCTGAAAGCCGCTTATCTTGATAGGAGCAAAATCATATCCTGCTTTTGGGATAAGATTAGCCTCCATTCCGTTGGGAGTTCCCGCAAAGAGAAACTCTGCGTCGGGGTGATGCTGTTTTATTATCGAAGCGATAGCAAGGGCAGGATTGATGTGTCCACCCGTGCCGCCGCCTGCAAGCAATACCTTGAGCATTTGTTATCATTCCTTTCGCTTATTTCGGCTAAGTCTCTATGATAGACTGCCGCGAAATATTCAGTATAATACCCATCTGCACAAGCTGCATGATAAGAGCCGTTCCGCCATAGCTGAAAAACGGCAGCGATACGCCTGTGTTTGGGATAGTATTCGTTACAACGGCGATGTTGAGCAGCGCCTGCAAACCTATCTGTACGGTAAGTCCAACTGCTATCATCATTCCGTATTTGTCGGGAGCCTTTGAGGCAATATACATCCCGCGGAAGATAAAAAGCAGGAAAAGTATAATAACCATCAGCGCACCCACAAAGCCAAGCTCCTCGCATACAACTGCGAAAACGAAATCGTTCTTTGCTTCGGGGAGATAGAGGAATTTCTGTCTTGAATTGCCCAGACCAAGTCCGAAAAGTCCGCCCGAACCTATTGCTATGAGACTGTTTCTTGTCTGCCATGTGGCGGCGGCAGCATCTTCATTGAACGGGTCGATCCATGTAATGATA
The DNA here is from genome assembly GCA_945876755.1 of uncultured Clostridia bacterium. Classification (GTDB taxonomy): domain Bacteria; phylum Bacillota; class Clostridia; order Oscillospirales; family Ruminococcaceae; genus RGIG8773. The sequence goes on along the minus strand of CAMCPM010000004.1, from coordinate 25,384 downwards.
CGCTTTTCAAAGTAGGAAAAGCCCTTGACTTCGATAAGTATGAAAAGTATCAAAGCCAGCGCAGCAACTGCCGTTATGCCGAGTACAACAAGATGCTTTACTCTTGAACCGCCCACAAACATCATTATAATACCGATAGCACAAATAATAATTGTACCCGAAAGGTGCGGCTGAATCATCATAAGCGCAATTACAACGCCGAGGAATCCCATGAACGGTACAATGCCGTATTTGAAATATTTCATTTTTGAATAGTTTACCGAAATAAGATAAGCAAAGAGAAGAATAATTGCAAGCTTCATAAGCTCCGAAGGCTGAAAAGCCGGAAGACCGGGGAATTTTACCCAGCGGTAGGAATCATTGTGAGGGTCGGCAAAGGGACCCACACGGCACAGAATAAGAAGCACTATACAGAACCCGTAAAAGCCGTAAGCAATGATGGGCTTTCTGAACCAATGATAGTCAAAAAACGAAGCGAAGAACATTCCCGCAAGTCCGACAACAGCCATTTTCAGCTGATTCTGCACATAGTCCGTTCCGGTGCCGCCCTCGGCGATAGCCCATGCGTAGCCTGCCGAGAACATCATGATTATTCCCATAACGAGAAGAACCATTACAATAAGCAGAAACGGGTAATCAATCGGACCCATTGCGATCTTTTCGGTGTATCCCTTTGACGTTCCGCTTGAAGCTGTTTTCTTTCTGCGGTTGTTTTTTCTTCTTCCGTTGGGAACAGCATTCGCAGTATCCTGCATTCAGATTCTCCTCTCTTTAAAAATTTGCATTGTAAAAGCTTAATTCGGTCAATACAATCAGCACAGGTTGTATATAAGATTTGCCGCAACGCCTGCAATAAGCGCAGCAGTTGAAAATGTGATTACTATTTTGTACTCCGAAAAGCCGCAAAGTTCGAAGTGATGGTGTATAGGCGACATTTTGAAAAGCCGCTTTCCCTTTGTTATTTTGAAGTAAGTTACCTGAATAACGACCGAAAGTGCGTCTATGATGTAAACTATAGCTATAAGCGCAAGAAGCAGATGTCTGTGTGTAGCAAAGCCTATTGCACATACTGCGCCGCCCAGAAACATTGAACCCGTATCGCCCATGAAAACCTTTGCCGGGTGCAGATTCCAGACAAGAAAGCCGAGACAGCCTCCTGCAAGAGCCATTGAGAAAATGGAGTATTCCCACATACCCATTGCGGCGCAGAGCATTACGAAAGATAACCCTACAATAACCGTAACAGAACCGCAGAGTCCGTCGATACCGTCGGTAAGGTTTACGGCGTTGGTAAGGAAAATAAGGTACAGAACCATTATCGGGTAGTAGAAGATACCGAAGTCAACGTCCCCGAAAAAGGGAAAACGTATTGCGGTCGAATGGTCTCCAAGCAGATAAAGAGCATACAGAAAAGCACAGCTTAAAAGGAACTGCATTATCATTTTCTGCTTTGCTTTAAGACCAAGATTCTGCTTCTTTACTGCCTTGATGTAGTCGTCGATAAAGCCTATGCCTGCATTCAGCAGAGCAAATGCAAAGCCTGCAAGCAGCTTGTAAAGTCCCGTATTGTCGGGCACAGCGGCGACCGTCGCTTCACGGTAGCGGAATATTGCATACCCTACGGCAATTGCAACTGCCGTACCGATAATAAACATAAATCCGCCCATCATCGGCGTACCCTGCTTATCCTTGTGCCAGGCAGGACCTTTTTCATAAATAGTCTGACCGAAATGAAGCTTTTTAAGCAGCGGAATGAGAAAAATTCCCGTAACAGCCGCAACGCCGAATGCTACCAGCGCAACGATTAAATTTATCCAGAATGGCATAAACGATCCCCCAATGAACATAACATATTGACTTTAGCAGTCCTTGTAAAATTCTTCAATAAGCTCCTCCATGTGCATACCTCGGCTTGCCTTGAAAAGAACAATATCATTGGGTCTGAGCTTATATTTCAAGAAGTTAAGAACCATGCGCTTATCCTCGGAGCTGCCTGCGTGCATACCCAGCTCGTCGGCGCGCTTTGCAATATTCTTTGCATTTTCGCCGTAGCAGACAAGCAGGTCAACACCCTTCTGCGCAACGTATTCTCCCACCTGCTCGTGCAGTTCCGCCGATTTTTCGCCAAGCTCCAGCATATCGCCCAGAACAGCAACACGCCTTCCCTCGCCTTGCGGCTTCATTTCGCAGAGTACGTCTATCGCCGCTTTCATAGACGTGGGCGAAGCATTGTAGCAGTCCACAATAAGAGTCTGCTCTCCCCGTTTCTGAATGTGCTGACGGAGCGAATCCGGCTGGAAGCCGCTGAGCATTTCCGCTGCGGCAACAGGGTCGCAGCCTGCGCATATCGCTGTGCAGACCGCCGCAAGAGCGTTATAAATGTTATGCTTTCCGAGACAGAAAAGTGTAACATCGCAGATTATCTCATCATTATATCTGATGTTGAAATACATTCTGTCGGGATTTGTCACTATCTCGGTCGCCCTGTAATCGACATTTTCCGAGTCTATACCGTATGTGATAACATCACGGTAGCCCTCATAGTCCTCCTTGAGAGGGGCAAGCATGGAGTCGTCGCCGTTAATGATAAGCGGAGCCTTTCTTTCGGCACCCTTGAGGATCTCCAGCTTGGCTTCCAGTATGCCCTCCTGCGAACCGAGATTTTCAATATGCGAGTAGCCGATATTTGTTATAACGCAGATGTTCGGATGAGAAGCTCTTGAAAGCCGTTCTATCTCTCCGAAATCGGACATACCCATTTCAAACACAGCCGCCGAACAGCTGTGATTCAGCTTGAACACCGTAAACGGCAGACCTATCTCATTGTTGTGGTTGCCTTCCGTTTTATATACGCTGTGCTGACAGGAAAGCGCCAGTGCGATCATTTCCTTTGTCGTTGTTTTTCCCACGCTGCCGGTAACACCGACTACCACCGGATCAAATTTCATTCTGAAATATCTTGACAGGTCAAGCAAAGCCTTGCGTGTACTTTTTACAACAATGCTTGGAACATCCACCAGCGTGCGCTCGGTAATAGCGCATACTGCGCCCTTCTCTACCGCCTGAGCCGCAAAATCGTGTCCATCGAATCGTTCACCCTTTATGGCAACAAAAACTCCGCCCTGAATGATATTTCTCGTATCGGAGAAAAGCGACGACATAGCAATTCTTCTGTCAAAATTTCTGATGGAGTAAGGCTTGCCGCCCGTAATATCCATCAGCTCGTTGATAGTGACATATTCCTGAACACTGGGGTCATAGCGCTTTCTTGTATAGCCGCGCATAATTTCCTTAACGATCTCACGCTCGTCAAAATGTATATGAACATCGTCCTTCAATATCTGATAATCCTCGTGACCCTTTCCTGCAAGAACTATAATATCGTTCTTTTCGGCAAGAGTTATCGCCCTGCGGATAGCCGCCTTGCGGTCGGTAATCCTTATATACGGCTTCATAAGTGAAAGTCCGCCGATAATATCGTCAATGATAGCGTCGGGGTCTTCATTGCGGGGATTATCCGAAGTAACTATCAGTATATCGGCATACTTTTCCGCTGCCTTTGCCATAAGCGGACGCTTTGTTTTGTCACGGTCGCCGCCGCAGCCGAACAGGCAGATAAGCCGTCCCTTGCAGTTCTCCTTAATGTTGGGAAGCATATTTTCCAGCGCGTCGGGAGAGTGTGCATAGTCACAGATGACCATAAAATCTCTGCCCGTGGGAATAAATTCGCAGCGTCCCTTAACGCCCTTGAAAACATTAAGAGCGCTTGAAATTGCATTTACGCCCAGATTTAGCTTCAGACAGGCAGCAATGGCTTCAACAGCGTTAAGCACGTTGTAAGCGCCTATCATATGCAGACTGAAAGGATAATTCTTGTTTGCGGCGGTTACCCAGAATTTTGTTACTCCGCCGTCAAACTTCACAGAGTTGCCGGAAATGTCGGCAGGCTGACCGCACATTGTACAGGATATGCGCTCAACTCCGCTTCCTTCCAGTTCCTCGTAAAGTCTCAGACCGTATCTGTCGTCGATGTTGATGACAGCAGTTTCACAGTGGTCTGTGAAAAGCTTTTTCTTCGCCTCGTAGTAGCTTTCCATATTGCCGTGATAGTCCAGATGATCCTGAGTGAGATTCGTGAAAATGCCTATGCGGAACATTGCAGGACCTATTCTGTTCTGGTCGAGAGCAAAGGAAGATACCTCCATAACAACGCAGTCGCAGCCGTTTTTCGCCATTTCGTAAAAAAGCTTGTAAAGCTCATAAACACGTGGAGTAGTTGGCGTTGAACCGTCCGTTTCAGCAGGCTTGCCGTTGATAAGCGCACCGGTAGTTCCTATAAAACCGACCTTGTGACCCTTGTCTGCGAGGATTTCCTTTATCATCGTTGCAAGAGTCGTCTTGCCGTTTGTACCCGTTACGCCGATAAGCTTCATGCGGCGTTCGGGGTGATTGAACCATATTGCACAGAGGTGTCCGTAAAACTCACGGGAATTTTCCACGATAATTTGATTTTCAACGCCGATATCGTATTCGGTGACAACGCACAGAGCGCCCTTTTCAAGCATTTCTTCGGCAAAGTCGTGTCCGTCAAAGCGAGTGCCTTTTACGCACACGAAAATATAGCCTTCCTTTACCTCGTTTGTGTTGTCGGTAATACCCTCAACAGCGGCGTGCCTGTCGCTGACATAAGCTTTAAGCGGCATGGCTTTTTTTGCTTCATCAAGAAGCTCGTCGAGTCTCATATTATCAATCCTCTCTGTGCGGTAATAATTATTAAATAAAACGGCAGCTATCCTTCGTCCTTGATAATGAACGTTACTTCAATGATAGTACCCTTCGGAACAATGTTTCCCTCGGCATAGTTCTGGCTGTACGCTATCGCACCCGAATGGTTCGCAGCACCGTCGCCTACCTTGAAGTTCAGATTTGCGTTGGTGAGAATAGTATTTACATCTGACAGTCCATAGCCGATAATGTTCGGTACTGTGGTGTATTCCGTCTCGTAATTTTCTTCGGTATAAAGAATTACCTTTCCGTTTCTCGGAATGGAGCTTGCCCTCGCAGGCACCTGAGCCACGACTTTGTCACCTTTTCCGATGACGGTTACCTGCAAACTGAGAGATTCAAGTGTTTCGGTAGCAATGTTTACCGCCTCGCCCTCAACCGATGGAAGGGTCACACCCAGCGCTTCAAGCTCTTCCTCGGTGTATTCTGGATAATAGCCCAGATACGGCAGAGCCTCTTTAAGTATGTTTACGACTGGGGGAACGGCAACAACGCTTCCGTAGTACATCAGCGAACCGTTCTGATCCCGTGCAGTAGGCTCGTCGAGCATAACGAGCATGATTATCTCCGGGTCATCGGCAGGAGCGAATGCACAGTATGAAGAAACATAAAGATTTTCATTTCCCGTTTCGTTGGACTTGTCAATCTTCTGCGATGTACCCGACTTTCCGCCGATAGCATATCCCTTGATGTAAGCGTTTGAACCGCCCTTTGTGTTAACAACGCTTTCGAGGACCTGTCTCATCTGTGCGGAGGTCTCTTCCGAAATGACCTGCCTCTTTATGGATGGCTCGGTAGTCTTTATAACGTTGCCGTTGGGGTCGACTATCTTGCTGACCACATAGGGGGTAACGAGATATCCGCCGTTTACAACTGCGGCGTAAGCTGTTATCATCTGCAAGGGCGTAACCTTGTTGGTCTGACCGAATGAGCATGAAGCAAGCTCAACGGGACCCTTTTCGCTGGTATTTACATAAAGGCTGTTTGACTCGCCGGGCAGGTCGATTCCCGTAGGCTCGGTAAAGCCGTATGCCTTGAAATATTCATAAAATTTATCCTTGCCCAGAAGCTGTCCTATCTGAATGAAGGCAGGGTTGCAGGAGTTTGTCATTGCGGTGGTGAAATCCTGTGTACCGTGGGAATAGTTTGACCAGCAGTGCATTTCGGTATCGGCTATAATAATGCTTTGGCCGCAATTGAAGGTGGAGTTGAGAGAAATGACCTTTTCCTCCAGCGCCGATGAGCCTGTGATAACCTTGAAAACCGAACCGGGGAAATAAAGCTCAGTTATAGCCTTGTTCTTCCACTGCTGCTCACGCAAGGTCGCATAAAGCTGATTGTATTCATCTTCGTCAGTTACCGCCGCAAGCTTATCAATGTCCTTCTGGCTGTATATGGAGTTTTTGTCGTTAAGGTCGAATCCGGGAGTACTCGCCATAGCAAGTATAGCTCCCGTATTAACATTCATCATAATTGCGCAGGCACGATTGTCAACATCGTGAGCCTCAACCTGCTGTTCGAGGTATTTTTCCACCTGATACTGCAAATTCATATCAAGCGTAAGGTAAAGAGAGTTGCCGTCCTGTGCGTCGTAAATCTTATCATTTTTATAGGGCATTTCGTTGCGGTAAGCGTCAACGGCAGAAATTATTTTTCCGTCAACGCCTTTGAGGTAATCGTTATAGTAGGACTCCACACCGTAAACGCCGTCTCCGTCAAAGTTTGTGAAGCCTATAACGGCAGCTGCAAGCTCCGCCTGGGGGTAGTACCGCTTTGTGTCCAGATCGGGAAAAATCAAGTCACCGAGATTTTCCTCATCGGCACGGGCAATGATCTTGTCCGCAACCGGCTTTTCAATAGACTTTGCAACCAGCGCCCACTGACTGTTTGCAGCGTTTTCGGTAAGCTTCTTTACTGCGTATTCATAGGTAACATTTCCGCCCAATTCTTCGCTGAGGATTTTTGCCGCCTTCTCGACCATCAGCTGTGATTTAAGCTTTCCGTCAACAAGCTCGGGATTATCGGACTTTTTCTCTTTCTGCTGCTGTTCATATATACGGTATGGGTTTACGCATATGGAATAGACCGTAGCCGATTGGGCAAGTATCTTTCCGTTTGCGTCATAAATGCTTCCTCGGTTAGCCTTTACAATCTTGCTTGCGAACTGGTTTTCGTTTGCAAGAGCCTGATATTTGGCATTGTCCGTGATAGACGTTTTGAACAGGCTGACCAGTATCCAGCAGGCAAATGCCAAAAACACGGGAAGAACTACAAGATTAAGCTTAACTCTCATTTTATTGGTAGGCTGATAGGACAAGGCTGTATCTCCTTTCGGTATGATTTTCTTCCTGTTTGCAAGTTACCCATGAAAATAATCTTTTAAGCAAAATTCGGGCTGCAAGGGGAGAATAACTCCGTATATGCAACCCTAAAATATACTATTTCGTCAACCTCTGATATATTCCACAAAATCGCTGAAAGCGTTCTTTATTTTTACGAAAATATTTTCTTCCGTTTTGGGGATATCAACAACGCTGCCGTTTGAAACGCTTACATATTCTATCTGGGATTTATCCAGCTTCTGCATTCCCAGAACTTCCTCCGCATAGCTTTCAACGTATTTCAGCGCCGTTTTTTCTTCCATCTCGGAACGCATTCTGGCGTTCTCACCGGCAAGCATTTCAACGTATTTCGTCTCGTTTGTTATCTCTGTGTGTACTGCGGCGTTCTCTACCTTTCCGTATATCACCGCGCCAAGAAGAAGTCCCGCAGCAACGGTAGTCACGATAAGCTTGGGCGCAGAGCCTGCGTTTTCGGCTTTCTGCCTGCGCACACGGATCTTAGGCGCTTTTTCGGGAGCTACGTCCTCATATTTGGTGAGGTCGTATGCAAGGTTATTTTTATTCATTGCTTCCGTTCGCGTTCCTTTCTTTTTATATTTCCTTTATCTTTATATCTTTTCTATGATACGAAGCTTTGCGCTTCGGCTTCTGTTATTCGCTTCAAGTTCTTCCGCAGAAGCCTCAATGGGCTTGCGGTTCACAAGCTTTCCTCTCGGAGTACGTCCGCAAACGCACTGAGGAAAATCCGGCGGACAAATGCACCCTTTGCAGAAAGAAGCAAAACGCTGCTTTACTATCCTGTCCTCCAGTGAGTGAAAGGTTATCACGCAAAGTCTGCCGCCGCTTTTCAGCAGGTCGAATGCGTCGTCCAGACCCTTGTTAAGATGGTCGAACTCGCAGTTCACGGCAATTCTGAATGCCTGGAAGGTTTTCTTGCAAGGGTTTTTATCCCTTTTGAACTTTGCGGGAACAGCAGCGCTTACGATTTCCGCAAGCTCGCCTGTTGTGGTTATCGGCTTTATTTCACGCCGTTTTATTATCTCATCTGCAATTCGTCTGCTGAATTTTTCCTCGCCGTACTCAAACATTATCCTGCTTAGTTCCTCAGCGGAAAGGGTATTCACCAGGTCCGCAGCAGTCTGACCCTCCTGCGACATACGCATATCAAGTGGAGCGTCGCCGTGGTAGGAAAAACCTCTTTCAACAGTATCAAGCTGATGTGAGGACACCCCCAAATCAAGGAGTATGCCGTCAGCAGCCTCAATACCCTCTGAACGGGCAAGCGAAGCAATATCGGAATAATTTCCGTGCAAAACCTTTGCATTATACAGAGCAAGACGTTCCGAAGCCGCTTTGACAGCGTCGGGGTCACGGTCGATGCCGATAAGTCTGCCGCCGTCAAGCCTTTTGGCTATCTCACGGGAATGCCCTGCGCCGCCGCAAGTACCGTCAATATAAATGCCGTCGGGCTTTATGTCAAGTCCCTCTAAAGTTTCCGCAAGAAGTACGGGAACATGAGAAAAGCTGATATTTTCCATAATGATCCTTTATTATAATCAGAATGCCAGATCCGCAAGAGCGTCTGAAAGCATTTCGTTTGTGATCTCGCTGCTGAATTCCTTGAAGCGTGCGCTGTCCCAGATCTCGGCACGGTTGATAACTCCGAGAACCGTAACGTCGTGGTCAAGGTGAGCGTACTCCCTCAGATTCTGCGGAATGAGAATACGTCCCTGCTTGTCAGGTTCAACTGTGCAGGCATTTACAATAAGAAGCTTTGCCGCCTTGGCTTTTGCGCCTGTCAGGGTTTGAAGCTTTTCTGTAAATATGTCCCAATCCTCAGCAGAATATACATACAAGCAGCCGTCAAGACCGATGGTAACGATAAAGCTCAGTCCGAGCCGTTCACGGAGCTTTGTGGGGAAAGCCATTCTTCCCTTAGCGTCCATAGTATGTTCATAAGTACCCATCAACGAGCAGCCGGCCATGCTTTATCACTTCCTTTCAACAGTCTTTTTAACACTAAAAATCAAGTTTTCAACATTTCAAAACATTAAAAACGGGTAAAAAGCGTAATTTTTCTTTAATTTCGACATGAAATACACATTTTCCACAGTGAAAACAGATCAAGTTTTCAACACAGTGTGGAAAACGGTGTGGAAAATCACCACTTTTCACCTCAAACCAGTGACTTTTCACCACTTTAATGTTATTATACACCAACTGCCGCCAAATTGCAACCGTTAGTGAAATTTGAACTGAAAATAAACAAAGAAAATTTTTAAGTTATTTTATGCAATTTGACAACACTGTAAATACTTTAAGAATAATTTTATTATTTTAAACTTATAGTAATATTATTTTGCAGAATTGCACCTCTATTCCGATATTGTTTAAAATATATAAAAAATACAGTGCAAAATTATATATAAATGTTCTTAAACATTATTGCAATTTTTTTGGCATTATTGTATAATATTTTTTGTATAAACCAAAAGGGAGATGGTCATAAAAATGCTAAAAGCCATCGGTTCAAAGGTCGACCTTAACGACAAGGAGCTTACCACCTACTACCACCTTGTAGGCGACCTGCTCGAAAACGAACTGGTTCTTAAAATGAAAGAATTTAAGCATCACGGCGAGACTACCTGTTTTCAGCATTGTCTTAACGTTTCATACTATAATTATAGAATCTGCAGATTTTTTTCTCTTAACGAGCGTGCTGCCGCAAGAGCGGGACTGCTTCACGATCTGTTCCTTTACGACTGGCATACACACAAGCCTGCAAAGGGCGAAAGGCTTCACGGCTTTACCCATGCCCATACAGCTCTTATGAATGTAAAAGAAAACTTCTACATTTCCGACCTTGAAAGCGATATTATTGAAAAGCATATGTTTCCGCTGAATATAACCGCACTTCCCAAGTACCGCGAAACCCTTGTTATCGTACTTGTGGACAAATACTGCGGTTTGCTTGAAACAGTAATACCAAGACTTAAAAAAGTCTGCGTCCCGTTCAGAAGAATTGGTGCAAGACTGAGAAAAGCTCCGCAGGAATAACAAAAATGCAAAAAGAAATACCCTTAAAATCCCGGATATACGGATTTTAAGGGTATTTTATTTCGCTTACAGTCCTTAAGGAAGAATATTAAAATGTTTTATCCTGCTTGTAAGAATGTTAAGAAGCTCAAGTCTCGCAGCATTCATATATTCCGGCTTCAGCAGATAATATACATACATTTCAAGCATATTAATGTCACCGATGGTCCTGCCCTCAAGCTTAAACTGGCTAAAGCCCATGGGAATATATTTTGATTCAATGTCGTCCGGTGAAATGTGAGTGGGAAAATCCTTTATTTTATAAATATCGTAAGCCATACATTCGCAGGGGAAAGGCTCTTTTACAATGTTTGCACTGCTTATGCCAAGGTTACTTTTAGCTATACTGCAAAGCTCGATCTGGTATTTACCAATGGTTCGGTAATGGTCACCGCGCCTTGTGCAGGCAGGACGGCAGCAGGCATTTACAAGTATCTCGCAGCGCGCCTTGTCCTTAATACGAGCAAGGTCGTCAAACTTGTTGTTCCAGTTGTAGTCAAGAACCACAAGGCTGTAATTCTTGTCAAGCTCGTCGTTAAGGGCATCCATATCCCGTATCTGCTTGCAGGTAGAAGAAGTTATCTTATATCCGGGATAATTTTCACGGATATACTGCTCCAATACCGGAGACATTACAATAACCTCGTTAAGACCGTTATCACCCATTTTCATTATCTCATTGCAGGCATAGTCGTTAAGATGCTGCTCAGTTACAAGCGGATTTGTAAACGTAAATCTGAGGGGGTATTCCCCTGTCGTTGAAAGCCTTCAAAATTTTCTTCGTTCTTTCCGGTTCAAATTCACCCGGAACATTTCTTCCTCCGTTCCAGATCGAACCTCCGAAGCCGCCAAAAACGGAAGCTATCCTTACACCGTCTCTGAAATATTCGGGATGCTGCTTAATATAATCAATAATAAGCAAATTAAGACTGTAATGCTCCGTAAATCTCGGAAGATGATAATTTATATCCATTTGGTTACCTCTTTCCTTTATTTGCATAAGGTATATATCGCCGCAGCGAATATTTTCGCATTCTTGACAAGACTTTCACGGGTAATAAACTCGTCCGCCCCGTGCATATTGTTTTCATCGCCCGGGAATTCTGCACCGAAAGCAACGCCGCCTTCGGTATCGTGGACGTAAGTTCCGCCGCCTATGGCAACACAGTAACCATTTTCCCCCGTCACAAGCTCATATACCGAAAGAAGCTTGCGGACAAATTCGCTGTCTTCGGGAACGTGATGCGGTTCTGAAATCATATCCGCACGCATTTCAAGTCCTGCACGGTCAGACCTTTCTTTAAGCAATGCAAGAATTTCTCCGCTTGTTTTTCCGGCAGGAAAGCGTATGTCCTGCTTTGCTTCAAGCACTCCGTCCACAGCGCCGATGACGCTCAGAACTGTGGTCAGTCCGCCCGAAAGCTCATCCGAGCATTTTATCCCTGCGGAATAACCATCCGTTTCCCCATATGGGAACATTTCCGACAATGCGGATAATGCAGAGTCACCGCATACATCCGCAATGACCGCAATCAGTGCAGTCACAGCATTCTGTCCGGATTCAGGAGTTGAAGCGTGAGCGCTTTTACCTTTTGCGGTAATTTTAATATTTTCGCCGCAGGTTTCGGAAGAAAGCGTTACACCGTCAAAATTATATTTATTCAAATCGACTTTTGCGCCCGAAATCACTGCTTCGGCATATTCGGGAACGGCATTTACCACCGAGCCGCCGCAGATGCTTACAATACCGTCCGAAAGCTTCGCACTGTAAGAAATTCTCAGCATACCCTTTTCGGTATTGATAACGGGATATGAGCCGTCGGGAGTAAACAGCATTTCCGGCAGCCGTTCTTTTTTTCGGTAGTAAGCCAGATCCGCAGAGCCGTTTTCTTCATTCGTACCGAAAATAAGCCGCAGATTTTTTGAAAGCTTGACGCCGCTGTCCTTTATAGCTTTTACGGCATAAAGTGCAGCAACGGCAGGACCCTTGTCGTCAATTGCACCCCTGCCCAGCAGCTTTCCGTCCTTTTCGGTAAGTTCAAAAGTCGGAACGCTCCAGCCGCTTCCTGCGGGTACAACGTCCATGTGGCTGAGAATACCCAGCTCCGGAATTTTTTCCGTGGGGTAAAAATCCGCAGTACCGACATAACCGTCGATATTCCGCACAGAAAGCCCCGACTCTTCACAAATTTTAAGCATTTCCGCAAGAGCCTCAGCAGGGTATTTTCCGAAAGGCGCCCCCTCTTCTGCCTCGCCCATAACAGACGGAATGCGGATAAGTCTGCCCAAATCGGCAATCATTTTTTCGGTATGAGAGTCAATATATGAAAAAAGCTGTTCTAAAATTTTATCCATAAGTAAGTATATCCTTTTTATTCAAGACTTTCTATTCCAACAGCGGTATCGGTTTCAGCATCGTAATCCACGTCGTCTGCTTCAAAACCGAAAATCTGAATGAAATCCTTATTATAACCATCAATATCGGCAAGCTCGCCAAGATTGCTTTCGTTGATCTTGTTCCACGCCTCGGTAACCTTAGCCTGAACGTCATCACGCATCTCCCAGTCGTCAAGGCGGATAAGTCCCTCACTGTCGGTCTTGACTCCATCCTTGTAAAGCTTCTCGGCAAAAAGACGGTACATCTGCTCAATACAGCCCTCGTGGAGATTCATTTCCTTCATTACCTTGTACAGAATTGAAATATACAGCGGAACAATCGGAATAGCAGAACTTGACTGTGTAACAAGAGCCTTGTTTACCGAAACGTAAGCAGTAACGCCGCTTATTGACTTTGTAATTTCCTTTGCAGTAGCCGCAAGGTGAGCTTTTGCACGTCCGATAGAGCCGTCCTTGTAAATGGGGTGAGTAAGCTCGGGTCCGATATATGAATAAGCAACGGTAACAGCGCCGTCTTCAATAGCGTCCGCCGCCTTGAGAGCGCCTATCCATTCCTTCCAGTCCTCGCCGCCCATTACCTTTACAGTAGCGAAAATTTCCTGCTCGGTTGCGGGAGTTATCGTTACCTCTGAAACTGCGCCTGTTTTTACGTCAATAGTCTTGTTTGTAAAATCTCCGCCTGTGGTTTTAAGTACAGAGCTGTACACCGTGCCGTCTGAGGTAGTCCTTCTGGGTGCGGCAAGACTGTAAACGACCATATCCACCTTTCCAAAATCCTTTTTGATGAGAGCGATTACCTCATCCTTGACCTGAGAGGAAAAAGCGTCGCCGTTGACGGTTTTTGCATAAAGGCCGTCAGCATGAGCATACTGCTCGAAAGCGGCGGTGTTGTACCATCCTGCCGAGCCGGGCTTTGTTTCGCTGCCCTGCTTGTCGAAAATAACGCCGATAGTTGCGGCTCCGCAGCCGTAAGCGGCAGAGATCCTTGAAGCAAGACCATAACCCATAGAAGCGCCGATCACAAGCACCTTTTTAGGTCCGTTTACCTTTCCTGATTTTTTAACGTAGTCAACTTGTTCCTTAACGATTTTGCGGCAGCCGTCCGGATGGGCGGTAGTGCAGATAAAGCCTCTGATTTTAGGTTTTACTATCATAATAAAGTTCCTTTCGTCACAAAAATATACATTATTAAAATATACATTATTATTTTATCATTTTTAAGCAAAAAAATCAAGGCAATACCGAATAATATTTTAGTACAGATACGCAGTCAGCTTTTTTGTCAGATTATACAGGACGAAAGGAGAAACGCTGCTCCTTATATTTATTCAACAAAAAACGGCTTCTGCATAGGTATACAGAATCCGTTTTAACGTTATATGTAATCCGTATTAATTGGAACCTGTCACAATATATGGCTGAACCGCACTTGCAAGAATGTTTGCAGGCATTGTCTGTAGCCATATCTTGCCCGGACCCGTTACCTTTGTGTTGAAAAGTCCTTCTCCGCCGAGAAAAACATTTCCTATACCCTTAACGGTTTCAATATCCATTGAGCAAGTTTCCTCCATTGCAGCAAGATAGCCTGTGTCGATAAGCATTGACTGACCGGGAGCAAGATCATATTCAACAATACTTCCGTTTATCTCAAGGAAAACCATTCCGTTGCCCGAAAACTTCTGCATGATAAATCCCTCGCCGCCGAAAATACCTGCGCCGATCTTCTTCTGGAAGAATATCTCCATATTTACGCCTATGGTGTTTACCAGATATGCGGACTTTTGCGCTACAATAGCCCTTGCTCCGGTATCAAAGCAAAGGATATCTCCCGGAAAGCTTGAAGCAAATGCTATCTCTCCCGCTGCCCCCTGCGCCGTATACTTATTGCGGAAAATCGACTCGCCGGTTACAGCACTTTTCGCCATTTTCCCCAAAGCTCCAAGAAAACCGCCTGCGCCGCCACTTCCAAGACCTGTTTCCATCTGAACGGAGGTTGTCATCCATGACATTGCGCCCTTCTGGCACTCAACAGACTCGCCTGCGTCAAGCTTACAGATAAGCACGGGAAGAGGTGCGTTTCTTACTTGGTACTGCATAATAAATTCCCCCATAACATTATTTTGGGCTGAAGAACGATTCTCAATTTCCACAGCCTAATATTTCCAAAAGTCAAATCAAGCAATTAAATAATAACATACAATAAATTAAAAGTCAATAAATACGCAAAATATAATTTACAAAATCACAGGTTAATATAAGGTTTAAAACATTGTACAAGATCCGGCAATGCTTAATCATCTATATCATTGCTAAAATCAGCCGGCAGTTCGTATTCATACGCTTCAATTTCTCCGTTTTCAATCAGATCCATTATATTTTCAACTGCAAGAAAATTCTTGTCTTCAAAGGGATAGATCAAAGGCTTTTTCAAAATAAACAGTACCGTATCTACTATCAGAAATATAAATCCCGAATAAGCGGATACCAAGAAAACAACGCCGCTTGCAAAAAAGCCTATGATAAGCCCAAGATTTTTAAACGCTTTCTTAAATAAAAACTCTGCGTGAAATAATCCGTGAATAA
This sequence comes from uncultured Clostridia bacterium, assembly GCA_945876755.1. Lineage (GTDB taxonomy): Bacteria > Bacillota > Clostridia > Oscillospirales > Ruminococcaceae > RGIG8773. Next base: position 10,181 of record CAMCPM010000004.1, on the reverse strand, counting down.
ATCCGCCGCCGAATACGGGCGCAAAAACAACATTGGCAAAGCCCTTTTCTCCGCTTGTTAACGCATAAATAAACAGCAAAGCAGACAGTATCCAGCCGATAAACATGGTGACTGTTCTTACGCTATTGGTAAGATTATACCTTTTGCGTATAGCTTTAGGCAGATTTTTTACTTCAGACTTTTTCATTTTAATTACCTCCATAATTTAAATAACGTTGTTACTTATTCGTTATTAAAAAAGAGCTGTTTTCAGCTCAATTTTATTTTAAAAGTGATAAAATGCCGTTTTTATAAACCTTGACCGTAGTTATCAGCCGTTGTGTTACGATACTGTCATCCGATTCTTCGGCAATTATTTTAATAATAGAATATACCATTATGTGCGCAAGACATCTGCTGATATATTCGTCAAATTCCCGTGGAAGTCCATTATTTTCGGGCATAGCCTTATGTGCCATATCTATTATCTGCCAGGTGAACTCGTTAGTAATGGCATTTATGTACTCTGATATTACAGGATTGCTCATATTGTTATAAAGAATATGATACAGCTTCCTGTTGGCAGAAAAGAACTTCTGAAATTCATCAAAAGCCGTGTAATCATCACTCAATATTTTGTCATAATCTATTGAAATGGAACGGACTACGTTAAATATCGGGATCATTACATTTGACAGCAGATCCTCTTTATTGTCAAAAAAGCAATAGACCGCACCTGTTGTAACTCCTGCCCTGCTGCATATGTGGCGCAAAGACGCTTTTTCATAGCCGCACTCATAGAATTCATCGGCAGCCGCAGATAACAACGCCTCTTTTGTTTCCTCTGAAACTGCACCTTTTCTTTTTGTCATAGCATTGCTCCTTAATTTAAATAACAGCGTTATTATAACATACAAAATTATAAATGTCAATAGTCTTTTGTATTATTTTCTACTTACTTTTTACAATAAAAATGTGCGGAAGTTTTTTTAAATTTCCGCACATTTTATAACTTTTTATAACTTTATTCCGAAACAAGCTCCCTGATCTCCACTTTTTTAATTTTGCCCGATGAAAAATATGCAAAGGCGAAAAAGCAAATACAGATTATCAGAACGGGAACGGCAGCTGTGAAAACAGTAATTTTTGATTCAAAGCAGGAAATGCCGATATTCTTCAGAAGCAGGCTCAGAAGTCTGCCCGAAAACATTGCCGAAAGTGCTGTTCCTACCGCCCCGCCTATTACCGATATTATGAGAAATCTCAAAGCAAAACACAGCTGCAGCTTGCCCGAAGTAAATCCCAGCGCCTTGTAAATTCCCGAATCACGTCTTTCTTTCAGAAATGCCTTTGAGCAAACCATATGCACCGCCACAAGGGCGAACACGGCGGATGACAGAGTAATAATCATCATTAGCAGGATAACGCTTATAAATGCGCCCTTTTTGTGTCGGATATTAGCTTTCAGCAAAGTCAAAATTTCCATATTTATAATCATTTCCCCGAAGGGAAAATGCACTCCTTTCCGATGTTTTGTGGTTTTAAGCACGACGTAGTCGGCTGCGCAAAATTTCAAGCGTCAGCTTGAAAAACAAAACTCGGGTTTGAAAATTTATTTTCAAACTCTCACCATTCCATTGAGTTCAGCCATGCGCTGACCTGAGTTTCACGGCTCTTTTCCTCGTTGAGAGCGTAGGGCGGCAGGGTAAGCTCACCGATGATCTTCCCGTCTGCAATATAAAGTATCCTTGACGCTCTTAGAGCGGCTCTCATATCGTGGGTCACCATTAAAATGCTCTGCCCCGACTCGTTCAATTCGGTGAGAAGATTTAACACTTCCGTTGTGTTTTTGCGGTTCAGCGCACCTGTGGGTTCGTCTGCAAAAAGCAGCTTCGGCTCGTTTATGACAGCTCTTGCAATTGCGCAGCGCTGCTGCTCTCCACCAGAAACCTGCGACGGCAGATGTGCCTTTATGTGGGAAATACCCATCTGTTCAAGAAGCTTTTCCGCACGCTCCTTCACCTGCGCGGCGGACTTATCCTTGTTGAGATACCCCGGCACGGCAATATTTTCAAGCAGCGACAGATTGCTCACAAGATGCATCTGCTGAAAGATAAAGCCGAAATCGGTATGACGAAGCCCGGCAAGACCCTTTTCATTCATTTTTACAAGGTCTTCCCCGTCATATACGACCTGCCCTGCGGTTGCTCTGTCCATGCCGCTAAGAGCATACAAAAGCGTGGATTTACCCGAGCCGGAAGCTCCCATAATGACAGTAAAATCGCCTTCATAAAGTTCTAAATCAACGTGGGATAAAATATGTATCTGACCGCCGTTATGGGCGAAGCTTTTGCAAAGTCCTTTTGCCGATAAAATCGTATTTTTCATATGCCCGTTCCTTTCTGATTTATTGATACCATTCTACCGCAAAAGTTATTAAGAAGTCCTTAAGAAAGCGCCGAATTCTCTGCAACCTGCGGTTGCGATAAAAAGTAAAAAAGCACATACTGTGTGGTTTCAGTTTTTGTTGCCGTATGCTATACTGACAACATAGACGCCGGCCGCTAATTGTGCGGCATTGCCTATACTTGATTTGAAAGGATGTTTTACTATGAGTTTCGGGAAAAATTTGCAGTATTTGCGTCATCTCAGCGGCGAAATGACGCAGGAGGCGCTTGCCGAAAAATTGAACGTGAGCCGCCAGACAATTTCAAAATGGGAGCTTGATGCAGCTCAGCCGGAAATGGACAAAGCCATAGAATTGTGCAGGCTTTTCAGCTGTACCCTTGACAACCTTTTTCGTGAGGAGTTAAACGCCTGTGACGGCGCATATTCAAATCTTCGCGTGGAGACCGTTCCTGCTTTCAGGTATATCAGACATATTGTCATCAGCAGTGATCCCGAGGGAGACGCTATCGACCGTGTGACTTCTATTGCCCGTAAAAACGGGGTGAACGAGCCTAAAATAATAGGCTGGGATTTCCCCTATCTGTCCCAGGAACAGATAAATGTTTATAATATGCACGGCTATGCGGCGGCATGGATATTGCCCGATGATCTTACTCCTCCCGATGTGGAAATATTTGAGCAAAAGTCTCACAAGTACGCAGCAATACATATCGAAAAGCCCTTTGATAATCCGTTTGTGACAATTCCGAATGCGTATAAAACACTTATGGAGTATATGCGGCTTAATGGACTTGAGCATACCTGCAAGGACGTTATCCCCTGCTTTGAAATGGACGGAGAAACCATGGACGTTTATATTGCCTGCGAATGAGCCTGCATTGTGGTTATTTATTCAATTACCGGTAAGATAACTGTCGCTTCCAGCCCGTCGTTATGGTTATGCAGCAGGATATTGCCGTTCATCTGCTCCGTGATATATTTTACAATGTAAAGCCCCAGCCCCGAGCCTTGCTCGCTGCCGCAGTTTTTGCCACGATAAAACTTATCGAAGATAAAGGGCATATCTTCATCGGGAATACCCTTGCCGTAGTCACGGAAATGTATCAGTACATTGCCGTCCGACAGCGTGATGAAAACATCTATATCCGTCTTTGCATATTTCCGCGCATTGTTTATGATATTTTCCGTTACCTGCATAAGCCTGTTTTTATCCGCCGATACGGCTGCGGAAAAATTCGGCTTCTCAAACCGCACATCGTTATGCTCTGCCGCAATTTCGTTAACCGCATTTTCAATAAATCCGCAAAGTTCAAAGCTTTCGGGAGTAATCTTCAGCTTGTCCATATCGGAAAGTGAATGTAAAAACAGATCGTTTGTCAGCCGTGAGACCTCGTCGCATTTTTTCATCATTACGCTCAGAAATTTTTCACGCTTTTCGGGAGTACCGTCAAGATTTGCTTCCAGTCCCTCTGCATACGCACGGATAGAAGCTATCGGCGTTTTTATATCGTGTGAAAGGGTAGCTATGACCGTTTTGTTATTCTCGATAGCCTCACGCTCACATGAACGTGATTTGGTGACCTCACGGCGCATACTGTCAAACGCCCATGTGAACTCGCCAAAATAGTTTGAACGCTCGTAATCAAGGGGAATATCAAAATTACCCTGCGAGATCTTTTCGGCAAAGCTTTTAAGCTTGTCAAACGGACGAAGTATTGCAGCATACACATAACCGAATATAACGATAAGGAATACGATACAAATTCCGCACATTATGAAAATGCCGCCGTTCACGTCGGTAACAACTTGTACGGAGCGTATGCTTTCCGACAGCTCCGCCGCCTTTTCGAAGATTTTTTCATACTCGCCCATCTTTGCAAGCTGTTCTATCTCATTTATTGCAACAAGCTGCTCCGATTTATTGTCCTGCGAATTTTCCTGCTTTGCCGAAAAATAAAATATGCACGAAGCGGCAATTATCAGCGCCGAAAACAGCGCCGTTACGGAAATAAGTTTGCTTTTCATTCGCGCACCTCCAGCATATAGCCTACCTTATAAACAGTCTTAATAAACTGCGGCTCGGCAGGACTTTCCTCTAATTTTTCCCGAAGCCAGCGGATATGCACCGTCAGCGTTGACGGCTCAACCGCAGAAAATGCTCCCCACACCTCCGACAGCAGCTTTTCTTTCGGAACAGCTGTGTTTTTATGCTCACACAGATAGGCAAGCAGGTCAAATTCACGAAGAGAAATGGGTACGCTTTCCCCGTTTTTCGTAACTGTTCTTGCGGTAATGTTTACGGTAACATTGCCGAAAGATACGATTTTTTCTTCGGAAAAGCCGTAGGTGCGACGTATAAGAGCATTTACTCTGGAGAGCAGTTCTTTCATTGAATAGGGCTTGGGGAGATAATCGTCGCCGCCGATATCAAAGCCTGTAATGCGGTCGGTTTCACTTGTTCTTGCGCTGGCAAATATGACTGGAACGGTCGATACCCGGCGCAAGTTTTTGCAAAGCTCAAAGCCTGTGGTATCCGGCAAATTTATATCAAGCAGTATCAGATGATAGGTATTTTCAGACAGCAATGCAAAGGCTTTTTCGCTGTTTTCGGCACAGGTCACTCCATAGCCGTAGCTTTCAAGCATTTCTGCGATAATAAAGGACAGGTCCTTATCGTCATCTATTATAAGAATTTGTTTTTGAGACATATTTTTCTCCTTATGTATTTTCATTCATTATTATCCATCTTAAAAATAAAAACCATCATTTAGTTTAATTATAACATATTTTATTAAAAAAACAAATAAAAACTGCATAAAATTCAACGTTCTGCACATGATAGCAGCATATAACAAAATACCTGCAAACCACATAATTAAGTGGTTTGCAGGCTTTAATTTTGGCAGGGACAGTAAGAATCGAACTCACGACCGTTGGTTTCTATTAGAGAAGCCGCGCAGCATTATAACTTATAGTGTACAATTTTGACATTATTATATCAAAAATTGCCCTTAATGTCATTGTTAATAAAATATACATTAAATTCAAGTGCTTCGCATAGTGAGAAGCTTTTGGCAGTCATTGAAAAGTGAATGGTGAACAGGAAGGACAAAATTATTATCTTAACATTTTTTTCACCCTTGATTCCCTATTAATTATAGTGTATAATAAAAGCATAAATATGACACTTTATCGGAAATAGTTCACAGCTTGACCTAATTCCTGATTTCAAAGCGGAGCGATGTGTATGTCAGAAATACTTATGTTGACAGGAAAAATCCTGGTAGGTTTTACTTATCTTTATTATATTTTTATTGTGATTTTCGGCATTATTGGCTTGTTTATCAAGAAAAAGCCCCCCGTTCCGTATTCCGAAACGGGGGGAGAACTTCGTACAGCTGTACTTATCTGTGCGAGAAACGAAGATAAGGTCATCGGGAACCTTATCGACAGTTTAAAAGAGCAGAATTATCCCAAGGGCAAAATTCACATATTCGTTGTTGCGCATAACTGTACCGACAGCACTAAACAGACCGCCCTTGAACACGGCGCCGTTGTTTATGAAAGGAACGAACCGAAGGATACCTGCAAAGGTCAGGCTCTCAACTGGGGGATAAGGCAGATACAGAATGACTACCCTAATTATTTCGAGTCGGTAGTATTCTTCGATGCGGACAATATTGCGGGTCGTAACTTCATTTATGAAATTAACAAAGCACTCGAAAAAGGAGCCGATATCGCCCAAGGCTACAGAGCTTCCAAAAATCATAACACTAACCTTATAACGAAGCTATTTGCGATCTTCTGGATATACGTCATACGATTCCATTCGATGCCGCTCGCAAAAGCAGGTCTTGGCGGAATGGTTTCGGGAACCGGCTTCGCTGTGAAGATGTCGGCATTGTCGGAGGAAAGCTGGCTTACATATACTATGCTCGAAGATGTGGAGTTTTCCGTACAGCATATCATAAAGGGACACACCATTGACGTTACGGACCGTGCGATTTTTTATGATGAACAGCCGACTAAGCTCGGCGATGCGCTGACCCAGCGTTATCGCTGGTCGGTCGGCGGAACGCAGCTTCTGAAAAGATATTTTCTGCCAACGCTGAAATACACCTTCGGACATTTTTTTATCGGGATAAGGTTGCTGTTCGATGTTTGCTGCAATCTGTTCCTTTTTGAAGGCATTATCGGTGAAGCGCTTATTATTGCTTCGATGCTATTGTCACCGATGAAAACATCCGAGGTGCTGCTGTCGCTCTCGGTAAGCCTGCTGCGTTCCTGCATACTGCTGATGCTTCCGATTTTAGGGACCATACTGCTCGAAGGGATTTCGCTTAAGAAAAACATTGGTACGATACTGCTGTTTCCTGCATATATGGCGTTATCCTTCGTGTTCGGCTTCATATCCTTTTTCAATACAGATATCAAATGGAAGCCTATTCCACATGAAGATACAACAAGACTTGAACAGCTTGAAGAGGATATTACTTCCCCGAGCCGTTGATAACCGAGGGAAGATCAATATTTTTTATCATTTTTTGCGTAAGAAGGCTGCCTATAGTGATATATACAAGCGTTATCGCCGATGCGATAAGCAAAGAAAGTCCGAGATCAACCATAGGAAATTTCTGTCCGCCCATACTCATTATCTCAAGCATTTTTTTTGCAACGAACGGACCTGCCGCACAGCCGAGAGCGCAGGATACAACATACTGTGCCGCCGATTCGGCGAGAGTGATAAGAAAAAGCTTTGAGCGGCTCAATCCCTGCATTATCATAAGTGCATATTCACGACGCCTTTCGTTTATGCTTATGGTGAACATATTATATGTTATGATCATTCCTGCTGCCACTGCAAAGCCCATAATTATGAGTGCAGGGATATCAAAGCTTCTCATATCGTTCATCATATCGCGCTGCTGGTTAGAAAGATACACGCTGTGAGAATAGCCTTTTATGCGGCTGATTTTTTGACTGAAATCATTTTTATCTGCTCCGTCGGATATTTTCACCGCCGCAGCATTTGGGAAATCGCCGTTAAGAGCCTTTGCCTGAGCGTACGAGCAGTATTGAATGATGTTCACCAGCTCTCTTGATATTGCCGAAACACGGACAATCTGTCCCGAAACGGTTATAACGTCCCCTGCTTTCACACCAAGTTCCTTTGCCGTATTTTCTTCAAGAATTATCCCCTCGTTGGGAACGGGCAGCGGCTTTCCGTTTATATCGGTTGGAAAGATCATAGTGCTTTCACCGGAGATGCCATTGATCTGAACGCGGAGCTTTTTTTCGCCGAATTCAATATCCTCAAAGAAAACATAAACAGGTTCGGCGGCTTCTGTGCAATTGGTTTCGCTGATGGCTTTGAGCATTTCATTTTCACTTTGCACGGAGCTGAAATATACTATGCAGTCATATCTGTATCTTACATCAAAGGTCAGCCCTCCTGCAATATCCTTTGAAAACAAGAAGCACACCGCCACAAGGATCATGCAAAAGCAGGCTGTTATGCAGGCGATCGACATTACAAATCGTTTTGGACTGCGAAGAACCGAACCGAGTGCTATTTTAGCATATACATTCAGATCAACGTGTTCAAGGAGCTTGGGACTTTTCTGCTTAGCTGCAACGCTGTTTTCGGTGTAAGCTTCGGCAGGTCTTATCCTTGCGATAGAGCCGCTGCACATAAGGCAGGAGATCATTCCTGAGAATACTATGATAAACGGAATAAGTATCATCAGCAGGATATTTCCCGAATAGTTTATTTCGGGCAGCGAATAAATATCTTTATATATCCCTGTGGTGAAAACGACAAATCCCATTCCTGCTGCCATTCCGACAAGAGAAGAAGACACTGCAATGATACCGATATAAGATAAAAACACCCATAAGACCTCTCCGTATCTGTACCCTGCTGCTCTCATCAAGCCTATCATTCTGCTCATTTTCGATATGACCTGATATATGAAAAGACAGGAGAACAAAATGCTTACAACAAGGATAAGCACGGGAAGAGCGTATGCGATAAGCGATACGGTGTCAAGGTTTTCATACATTGTTTTCTGTGCGTCCGAACCCTCATAGAGATATGATGAAATAACGCTTTCTCCGAGCAGCTCTGCGGCTGCGACAAGAGCACTCTGCTCATCGGCAGCATCATCAAAGCGAAGCAGGAATTGATTTGCATAGCCTGCTGTTCCGAAGATCCCGTCAAAATCATCTTGGTCAATGAAAACAAGTGAGAAATCCGTGTTGTCATACCAGGAGGTTTCATCCCGGAAATAAAACATCCCCTCGGGACAGGTCACGATCTCATAAAGTATGGCTTCCCTGCCGTTTATCTCCAACACCGAACCGACGGAAAGCTCATTTGCCGATGCAAAACTCACCGTACATTTTATCTTAGGCATACCGCTGTAACGCTGGAGCAATGCCTCGTCAAGCCTTTCATAGACATACATACGCTGAAAGCTGCAGTCCGAAGTGCGGATAAATCTTTGGGTCAGGACTTTTCCGTCAGGCATTGTCATAGGACTGTCAAGCACAAATCTTGCATCGACGGATTCTATCCCCTTTATTTTCTCCATTTTCTCGCCAAAAGCTTCGGAGGTTATGTCCGAAAAGATATACGCCTGTGCCATATTGTATTCATCAGCAAATTTTTCTATAGTACCCCTCACAGATGACGGAAGCATAAGCATCCACATTGTAAGAGCTGCCTGCAAAATATAGAAAAGGGCAAAAGCAGCTGTAAAGCCGTGATTGCTGCGAAATATAGCTTTGATCAATTGATTTTTCCCTGTGCGATACATATGTTATTACTCCTGATTATGGGTTTACATTATTTATTTATTGTGATATAATCTGAAAAAAGAACTATTTCTGAGGTGGCTTATGAAGGACTTTAACAGCAATGATCGGCAGATAGCTTACAGCCAAATGATATGGGAGATCACAAGTGCTTTGCAGGAAGATGATTCGCTGGAAAACGCATTGCGTTCATCACTTAATAAAACAATAAAATTCATCGGTGCCGAAGCAGGCACCATATGGTATTATAATAAAGACGGCGACAATAGGATACACCCATCCTATTGGGTCGGCGGAGCAGACCTAACGGGGATGAGCCTTGCTTACGGCGAAGGCATTGCAGGCGAGGTCATAAGCAGCGGAAAACCGACCGTTATAACCGACTGCCGCAATGACAGTCATTGGGCAAGCCGCTTTGACGCTTTCACCGGCTTTGTCACGAAAAGTATGATATGCGTTCCACTTATAAACAAGCACGATATAATCGGCTGTATGCAGGTAATCAACAAAAAAGACGGCTCACTCTACACGGACGAGGACATAAGCCTTGCGTCCTCTCTTGCGGAGCTTACGGCGATCGCAGTCGAAAACAAAGGACTTGATCTCGGTATTTTCACACCGAGAAAACCGCTTTTGTCACTTAGGGACATAACAAAGGACTTCGGCAGCGGCGAAAATCTTACAAAGGCTCTGCGAGGAGTAGATTTTGACATATATGAGGGAGAATTTCTCGTTATTCTCGGCAAATCCGGCTGCGGAAAATCTACTCTGCTCAATATTATCGGCGGAATGGACCGCCCGACCTCGGGCTCCTTCGTTTTTGACGGCATTGACCTCTCCAAAGCAGATGAAAGAGATCTTACCGAGTACAGAAGATACTCCCTCGGATTTATTTATCAGGCGTATAACCTTATAAACACCCTCACAGTCAAGGAAAACCTTGATTTCATCGACGGTCTTGCCAATGACCCCATACC